>MHJY01000042.1 GCA_001818235.1 Candidatus Jacksonbacteria bacterium RIFOXYB2_FULL_44_15
AGCCATCGCCATCGGCCGGATTATCAATCTCAATGTCTGGGACGTGCTGGACAACCCCAACAGTCTGCAAAGCGCGCTTGAACTGGTCGCGCAAAATAATTTAGACATCAGCGAACTGAATATCAGCCAGCGCCTGGACGATAATTTTGTAATCGTGGCGAGTTTAGACTCCTCGCAAATCGGCGAAAAACTCACCAGCACCGAGAAAGTTATCGCCTGGTACCAGGGACAGCCAGTGGCGTTTCTCTCGACCATCAAAAATAAAGATAATACATCCGAACGTTTCTGGGTGGTAACCTCGCCGCTTAAGGACCGCGACGGGCAAAAACAGGCTTTGCTTTCGATGCGAATGTCGCTCTCAAACATGGATCAGTTAACCAGCCAAGTCCTCTGGCGCTCGTACATCATTTTGGCGCTAACGATTTTGGTGATTGTTCTCTTGTTGGCGAATCATACCAGATTTTTCGAATACGCCACTTTATATAAGCGGTTAAAAGAAGTTGATCAGATGAAGGATGAGTTTATCTCTATGGCTTCGCACGAACTGCGCACTCCGGTAACCGGCATCAAAGGCTATCTCTCGATGATTCTGGAAGGCACTTTTGGCGAAGTTTCCGACGAGATTAAAGAAAACCTTGAGATTGCTCAAAAAGAAACCGAGCGTTTGGGCAACTTGGTGGAAGACCTTTTAAACGTCAGCCGCATCGAGCAAGGCCGGCTAAAGGTTGATTTGCAAACGCTGGTTATTACTGATTTGATTGTTGATACGATTAAGGGTTTAAAAATCCAAGCCGACGCCAAGAAGCTGTCTTTGGAATTTAAACCGCATACACCAGAACTTCCGCCAATAAATATTGACCCGGATCGATTGACACAAGTTTTGATTAACCTCTTAGGCAATGCCATCAAATACACCATGAAAGGCGGGGTTGAGGTGTCGACTGAAGCGAAAAATTACGGTGAACTTTTGGAAATCAGGATTAAAGACACTGGGCTCGGCATGTCGGCCCAGGAACGCGAAAAATTGTTTGAGAAATTTTACCGGATCAAAACCGAAGAGACCAAAGACATCATCGGCACTGGGCTGGGATTATGGATTACCAAACAATTGGTGGAATTGATGAAAGGAAAAATCGCGGTGGATTCGATTAAGGGCGTCGGCACGCAAGTAACTTTAAATTTTCCAGTGGTGGTCAAAAAGGAGGAAAAGGCTAAACCGCCGGCTCCGGCAAAATGATACTTTGATACTTTTTCTTGACTAATTAAAAAATTCTGGTAGAGTATTGATGCGACTCAAAGCCTAAGTTATTAAGTAAAGGAGGTGTTTATCGTGGGTCAGAAAGTACCGCCGATCGAAATTCAGGGACTGCCGCTTACATGTAGCGTTTATATTGTGCGAGCGCGTGAATACTGGGAGATTAGGGAAAGCAATAAGCTAACTCTTGAGTTAAGAGAGCCTTCGGCCGGGGGCGTAGTAAAGCTAACTGGAGGTCTAGAACTCGAAAACAATGACCATTATAAATATGTGGTCATCAATCTCACGGAAGCAACGGCATACCGCATATTTACGATGCCTTGTAACACTCGACGATTCAAAAATCTATGGTTTGGCTACGATCGAAAAACTCATTACTGGTGGTTGGCAACCAGAAATGAACCACTTTGGCAACCAGGCGATTGTTATGAATGCAATGTCATGGTTTGCTGAGATTTTTATTAATCCAGCCACTTCAACACCCCATTTAGTTACTAACACTGAATGGGGGTGTTTTTTTGTTTTACAAACTGTTTTGAAAAACATTGAGCTCGTTTTCGTTAGCTTAAACTTACTTGATAAATCATAGCCCCAATTTTTTATAAACCTCGTCTTCTTGATACACTTCGCCTTTTTTAACCTGCTCTCGCGCCTCTTGGATTTCTTGAAGGGTGGTGATATTATCTTTAAATTCTTTAATGCCAATAATTTGTGTAGTCATAAATAAATTATTTTAAAATGTGCCTAAAGTGTGAATCATTTTAAGCCACCCGTCAAATCTGGACAAAATTATACTTTCGTGGTAAATTAGCCCGTTATCTCATAACCAAATGAGATAGCATTCGCTTTTTTGACAATTTTCGAATTTGTCTCTTGTTTCTAAACCAAAACCTACTTTTATAAAGAAGGACTATCATGAAATGGTTAATTTCAATGATATTACCTGATCTACTAACCGATTGCGAGGATATTACTTCTCGCGCGTACTTCGACAAAGAAGGTCCTAAACTCAATGTTACCATAACTGATCCGTTTGATTCGGAAGAACCATATCTTTTCAGATTCTCGCTCGATGCCGCAAAACGGGCATTAGAAAGTTTTGCTCTTGACATGCAAAATCCGGCACCACATAACTATCTTTGGATCGATTTTAAAAAAGCCAAGAGTAGTGAGTGGCACTTTACCAATCTAGCCTTAGCAAAACTTTGGGTGATCTTCCAATTTTTTGTCAACCAATGTGAACTATTAACCAATCTCGATGAAAAAGGAGAAACACAATGAACGAAAAAAAAGTAGTTCAAGAAACCGAGATGACGTATATCCCCTGCCCAATAGGTTCGGGAATTACGCAAAAAGAATGTACCGACATGGTGTCTAGTAATGCGGATACTTGTATGCAAGCAAAGTGTCCCCTTATAACCAATCTCTGCACAGCAATGCAAACACTTACACTGAACGATAAAACATCCGTTGAGTGTGAAGTATTGGCGCAAGGCGGATCTGTCCCAGTTCAAGCTTGCTTGCTGACACAAGACGCAAACATTTGCGCAGACTGCAAGGCAGAATCACGAATATGTGGCCAGTGCGGCACCCTGAAAATCAATGACGAACACTTTGATGTCAAAAATGGGCTATGTTCAATCTGCTCGTCCACGACGTCTGCTGATCATAACGATCAGCCAAATGTTAAAAGCGACGCAAACATTGTAGCGGCAAAAAAATTGGGTGATGAACTCGCCGAAATGGTAGCGCTATTGCTACCTGACAATACGCTTCCTGGCCCCCAAGCGTCAGAGCTCCAGCGCTTGACCCACTTCGGTGGTATTACCACTGCACAAGAATTTATCAACGTCAGCAATAAAAAAATTGCACAGGCACTGCATAATCCAGGTCAACAGCGAAAAGCCATCGCGCTACGCGACGCTCTAAAAAAAGCACAGGATGATGCCAAAACGGCAGATGAAAATCAAAATGATCAGACTGTTCGATCGACCCAAGACTCGACATCGACAACTAATCCAAGCATCGACGCAAATGATGGCAATAAGGATAGTGCCGACACCGACGTCAATAGTGAAGCAAATATTGCTTCAGCAAAACGACTGGGAGAGGAACTCGAGGCAATGGCAAAAGAACTTTTGTATGCCTTTACTGGTACGGTACCGTCACCAGCAGAGCTTCAATGCTTAACTGCTTTGTCCGGAATCCGAAGCGCAGATAATTTTATCAACGCCACGGACGAAGGCATCAGAAAGGCATTGCTCGAACTGAATCAGCAAAAACGCGCAATTGATTTGCGCGACTTGCTCAAATTGGCGCAAGAAGATAAGGAGCTTAAAGAAAACAGGGCTCGTCTTGCGGAGACAGAAAAAAGTCTGCAAAAAGAGATCAACACCGCTCTAGCTGGTCTTGACCTCGTAAAGACGTTAGAACTCAAAGCTGATGAAGCAGGACGCTTGGTAAAGAATGGAATTACAACACTAGAGCAGTTCATAGAAGCTAATTTTGATGAAACAATTAATCCACTTCTAACCAAAAAAGGACCACAACGCCGTCATCTGCGGGAAATTCATCAATATCTGACTCAGGAAACTGAGGAAGAAACCGCGGCTTCAAAGCTAGAAGCAGCTAATAAAAAAACGCTGGAAGAAGCGATTAACAACGCTTTAACTGGTCAAACAACAGCTGGAGGATTTCCGCTTGAAATCAAGGATGACGAAATTCGTCGCCTGGTAGAAAATGGAATTACAACTATTGATCTCCTTATGGCAGCTGATTTTAATTTGGAAATTCTGCCACACCTCTCCGAAGTCAAAAGACAACAGGATCATATGCATAAAATCCTTCAGTGTTTGTTGGCTACCAAGAAACCTACGGTTGTGCTACCGGTCGAGCCTGTCGTCGAGCCTAAAGGCGAGCCATTTGTAGTCGCAAGAAAAGAATTTGCGGAAATAGAAACCGCAAAAAATAATGACGACGAGAAGCCAAAAAAATCTACGTTCAAAGGTCCAATACCTTGGGAACAGATTCATGCCTCCGTCCGAAATAAATTGGAAGGCAACAATATTACAACCCCCGAAGAGTTAAGCGAATACTCACCGTCACAACTGTTTAAACTGAAATTTAATGCACATACAGTCGACTGGCTTCGCATTTATTTTTTGCCGAGCCACAATTTGACTATGTCAAAAGACCCGGTTGTGATTACTTCTGAAAAATCTGCCCCTACTGGCACGACCCAGGCACCTACCCCATCAACCGTTAAATCACTATTGCTTGATTCTGCAGAGGAAATCGAAACCGCGCAAGAAATCAAACAAGCAGAAGAAACTGCGGAAACAGAGACTCCGGATGAAACTCCAGAGCAAATACTGCGACACTTAATCGCCGAGGCACTCGCGCCTATCAAAACCTCAATCGAGGCACTGGCTAACAATGTGCCAAAGCCTAACGATGTTCAAGTAGTTGCCAACGGCAATCAAACGCCGGGCACAACGATAACTATCCAAATCAACAACCTGCCTTTAGATAAATTGACGACCATTGTGCCACTACTATTGGCGCTAGCTCCTCCCGAGGAGTCAAAAAATTGTAAATAATGCTTTACCTAATTAACCCACAAACAAAAACCCCGCTCGACAATCAAATGAAGAGTAGGGGTTGTTTTTTTAAAAAATATTTGTTCACTATTCGCATTTACTGACTGATTCCTGCTCCGCCTGATTCAGTCGGCGGCGGTGGAGGTGGCGGAGGCACTGGTTCAACAGTAACGCCTGAGCTATCTGGCAAGGGTTGACTCGGAATAGGTTGCTGATTATTGTCTCCGCTCATTGGCGCCGGCGGAACCGGCTGCTGTCCCATATTGTTATTCTGATTCTCCGGCAACACCTGCCCCTGTTGCGGCATTATATTATTTTGAACTTGTGGTGGCATTTGTCCTTGTTGCGGCATCATGTTATTTTGATTTTGCGGCGGCATCTGACCTTGTTGAGGCATCATATTATTTTGACCTTGCGGCCGCATTTGCCCCTGTTGCGGCGCAAACTCTACGTCCTGCTCTTGATTTTGTTGCTCCTCCATTTTGGCTTGTTCCTCATTCCAAGCATCCAAGCTGTCTGTAACCTTGTTTTCCAAAGTGTTTAATTTCTGCAAAATTGCTGTGCGCTGTTTTTGAGTCATCTTGGACGAGGCGCGAACAATAGTGTTGACATCAGCCTGTAAATTATTCAAAATCTGCTGGGCAACGCGATAATCGCCGTCATTGATCGCCTCAGTCACTGGAAATATCAGTTCGTAAAGTTGCGCTTTGACTTCTTTATCGCGCACCACGGCAATCCGATCACGCGTTTCCTTTAAGCGCCTGATTGCGCCTTCCAATTCCTGGGGACTGCCGCTCCCCTGCATAAATTCCAGCTCGCCCATCGCCCCTTCCCAATCCTGTTCCTTATAAGCGGCGGTCGCGTTGATTAACGCTTCTTTAACATCGCTCAAATAACCATTGATGCCTGGCAAATCCAACCCTATTTTTTGATAGGCTTTTAATTTAATCAGTTTCTCAATCCGTTTAACCGACGCTGGTAAATCTTTTAATATTTGCGGCAACTCAACTTGCGCCCTGATGGTTGTTACTTCGTCCCACAGCCGGGCGTCATAAAATTCCTGCAAGGCTTCGCGCTGGCTATAATCTGCCGGCGGTTTTTTGATATTAGCGGCATAAATGTCCAACTCTCTCGAAATTTCGGCAATCTGAGACGTTAACTCCGTATTTTTCATCTTAACCGCTTTTTTGCTTAGCGTTTTTAGTTCGCTCTTTTGGCGCGTGATATCGCGCAAGGTGTTAGCGACTTCCCGCGGATCCACAAATTCTTCTTCCAGCATCATCGCCTCTTCTTGATCAATCGCCGTTTTATCTCCTGACGGCATACTGATGATTGTATCCTGTTGCGCCAGCATTACTCCCAAACTAAAAAACAGCAAGGCAGAAACAGGATAGCCGACATGATGTTTTCTCTTTTTAAAATGAAAATGCAAGGCCTTAAAAAAATTCTCCATAATATGTGTTCTCGACCGGCAGTTTAAAATCCGAGGGTTTTAAACCGCAATCAAGCGAGTTTAAAATAATTGATAAATAAAAAAACCACTGCTTAGAAAATGGGAGAGCGATTTTTTAAAACAAAAAAAGAAATTCGTTTGTGGGCTAAAATTTTTTTCCTCCATCTGATATAATTTTAAATCACATACTTGACGGCGTCAAGGGAATATCTGTAGGTTTTTTCGATCGCCATT
>MHJY01000043.1 GCA_001818235.1 Candidatus Jacksonbacteria bacterium RIFOXYB2_FULL_44_15
ATTTGGGGATTGCGATATTATACGGCGATAAGGTGGAAACGATACCAGTGGTGCAAGATACCAGCAATTTGGAATATAATTTGACTGCGGCGATCAAAAAAGTGATCTCTGGCCAATCATTTACTATCGGCATTTTACAGAAAGCTGATAATTTGGCTCCGATCGAAAGTTTGAGCTTACTCGAAAAAGTATTGGGTCAACAATATCAGGTTAGGGCGGTTGATTTATCCGGCGACGAATTAATCGGCAGTGATATCAGCACGTTGATTATTCCCGGGCCGTACGGGAAGTTTACTGACCGTGATTTGTACGTTATTGATCAATATATTATGAGCGGCCGCGGCGTGTTGCTTGCCGCTGACGGCGTTCGCTTGGGCGAAAATTTGCAGGCGACCCCGAACGATTCAAATTTGTTTGATTTGCTAAAATCTTACGGCGTTACGGTCAATAGAGATTTGATTTATGACCCTCGGTATAATGGCCAGGCTTCTTTTTCCCAGGGATTTGTCCAATTTTTGACGCCCTATGGTTTTTGGCCGCGAGTTTTAAAACCTGGTTTCAATCAAGACAGCGTTTTAGTTAATAAGTTGGAATCACTTTATTTGGCCTGGGGCAGTTCTTTGGACGTTACCGGGGCTGCTGGGGGGCAGATATTGGCCAAGACTTCGCCGGATTCGCAGGTGGTTAAAGATAATTTTAATCTTTCACCGCAGGAGCAACCGCAGGGGACTACCGGGAGCGGCAATTTTCCGGTGGCGGTTCTCGTCAAAACAAAACTTAGCAGTTATTTTAAAACACCAATCCCGCGGGTACAAAGCACAGAGGAGCAGACTACGGAAACTCGGATCGCTGAGGTGGCAGCCTCTAAAGTCGTCGTCATTAGCGACGCGGACATCGTGACCGACGATTTTGTGCGGCTTTATCAAGAAAATATGATTTTCCTCCAGAATATCGTTGATGGGCTTACTTTAGACGAGAGTTTGGCGGCGATTCGTTCCAAAGCCGTCAGTTCCAGGCCGATTGACGAATTGGATGATACGGCGCGCACTTTAGTAAAATACGGCAACATTGTCGGGGTGCCTTTGTTGGTTGTTTTGATGGCCATTGTCCGGTTTTTCTGGCGGCGTAAAAGCCAACGCTTGGGCGACGCGGAGATATAGATAAAAATTTTTCAGTTAAAGGCTGATCAGATTGTCTAGGAATTGTCATCCCCGCGGAGGCGGGGATCCAGTCTTAAATAATATTTGGCTTAAACACTGGATTCCCGCTTTCGCGGGAATGACAAATTGTTGTAATTATACAATTTTCAAACTATAAAGCATGGGATTTTTAAAAAACAAAAATTTAGTGATGCTCGTAATAATTGTTGCCCTCGGGTTAATTGCTTGGGGTTTTATGAGGCAGAATGCCCAAAAAGAGGAGATTGCTTTTCCAAAGTTACAGTTTGACGACCCCAGCAAGATAGTTATCAACCAAAAAGAGGGTCCAACTGTTTTAATTAAAGAAGGCAACCAGTGGCTACTCGAGGAAGGCGTAGCAAAATTTCCGGCTGATCCTTTGCCGGTAGATCAATTATTATCAGTGCTTAAAGATTTTCCCTGGCAGGAAATGGTTTCGCAAAACGAAAGTAAATATCCAGACTTTCAGCTGACCGATGCCGAGGCTACGCGAGTCCAATGGTTTAAAGGGACAGCGTCGCAGGGTGAACTTTTTTTAGGCCGGAGCGATTGGCAGAGGCAGGGGGATTATGTCAGGGTTCCCGGGAGTAAAGCGGTCTATATTACCAAGGGCAATATTATCAGCAGTTTTATCGGGCAGTCTTTTAAAGACTTGTCATTTTTCAAAACTGATCCGGAAAAAATTACGCGTCTGTCTTGGAATTACCCGGCTGAAAAAGAACTTTTTTCTTTGATTAAAAAAACGGTTAAAGCTCCGGCGGCCACGACTGAGGACAAAAATCAAGCGCCGCCAGCGGACCAGACTAAATGGTTTTTTGAGGGCAAGGGCGGTGAGGCTGACTTGGCGCAGGAAGTCCCAGCCGAAACAATTCAAGGTTTGTTAGGGCAGATTGCCTTGATTACCGCCAAAGATGCTTTGCCTAAGGCGGCGACCAAAACTTACGGTTTTGATGCTTTTTTTTACCAATTAACGGTTGAAATGGACAAAGAAAATCAAGTTTTGACTTTTGGAGCGCAAGCTGACGAGTCGCCAGCTTACTACGGCGAAAATCAATCTAAGGCTAACTGGGTTTACTTAATTGATATTCCGTTAGTCAAGGATCAATTAGCCAAAAAGAAAAAAGATTTTTTGACGCCACCAGCTACAGCGCCGACGCCGGCACTACCAACACCGCCACTTCAAAAATAAATAAAAAATCTCCGGATCAGGTCTATTTAGTGCACGTGGCGCTGGTGAATGATCAGTTAATGAAGAAGGCCGATAATTTTAGGGTGAGCGGAAATTGACAATTTAACTCTAATCAGTTATATTACTAATACTTGATAATTATAAATCGATGAACAAGAGAAGTAGATTGAATCATTGATCTAGAGAGAGCCGCGGACGGTGGAAGCGTGGCATCAACTTCAATTGAACGCCCTTGCGAGATGGTCCGCGGATAATGCGGATTCGGCAGCTGTCCGTAATCATGCAGCCGAGTGTGTTGGCAAGTCCAAAGCACTTATTGAGGTTCCGATGGTGACATCGGAATAAATTAAGGTGGTAACGCGAGAATCCAAAGACTCTCGTCCTTTAATCATCAATTATTTTTTGATGATGATAGGATGAGAGTTTTTTGATTTGAGATCATGTTTCATTCTATCAAAATCAAACCGATCTTATGCGAGCAACTAATGATTATTTTAAAATTGCTTCTTATGAGGCGAAAAAAGGCAATGTTAAAAAATGCGTGCTATTGTATTCCGGCGGTCTTGATACGTCGTGCATGCTTAAATGGATTCAGGATGAATACAAATGTCAGGTGATCGCTTTATGCTTGGACGTCGGCCAGCAAGCGGATAATCTGACGGCCATTAAAGCCAAAGCATTAAAATTAGGCGCGATCAAATCAATTGTTCTTGATGTTAAAGATGAGTGCGCCAGCGAGTATATCGCCAAAGGCATTAAAGCGAACGCGTGCTATCAAGGTGAATACCATCTGTCCACCCCGATTGTCAGACCGCTTTTAGCTAAAAAAGCAGTTCAGATCGCGTTAAAAGAGGGAGCTGACGCGATCGCGCACGGCTGCACTGGTAAAGGCAATGATCAAGTCCGATTGGATAGCGCGATTATCACGCTGGCGCCTAAAATGAAAATAATCGCTCCAGTCAGGGAATGTGCATTGGGTAGGGACGAGGAAATCGCTTACGCCAAAAAAAATCAGATTCCGATCCAGCAATCATTACAAAAATCCTATTCTTATGATGATAATATGTGGGGCGTTACCGGTGAGGGCGGCGAGATTGAAGATCCGAAAAAAATACCGCTGTACGATCAAATTGTTACTTCGATGAATTTGCCGGAACAAGCGCCTGATAACGCGGAAATCGTTGAAGTCGAATTCGCGCGCGGCTTACCGGTGTCGATTAATGATCAACCGTTAAAATTGTCAGATTTGATTGCCAGATTGAATCAAATTGGCGGGCAGCACGGTGTGGGCTTAGTCACTTTAATCGAAGATCGGTTGGTTGGTTTGAAGGTCAGGGGAGTGTATTGGGCGCCGGCAGCGCATGTTATTATCATCGCTCATCAGAATTTGGAAAAATTGGTGTCTACCAGAGAAGAGAATGAATTCAAGTCGCTTATTGATACAAAATGGGCTTATCTGTGCTATGGCGCCAAATGGTATGATCCGCTGATGGATAATTTGAATGCTTTCATTGATCAGATGAATCAAAAAGTGAGCGGCCAGGTTAAGCTTAAATTATATAAAGGTCAAGTACAAGTGGTGGCAGTGGAATCACCCAACAGTCTGTTTGACGCTGATTTAGCGACGTTTAACAAATCCGCTGCCTTTAATCAGAACGCCTCCGCCGGATTTATCGAAATTTATAATTTGGCGGCGAAAACAGCTTGGGCGGTTAAAAAATATGATGTGGGGCGGGAATTTTAAACAAATGCCGGACCAACAAGTGCTGGATTTTACTTCTGGCTGGGATGTGAAATCTAAACCAGCTTATGACGAGAGATTGCTTCCTTATGATATTAAAGTCAATCAAGTACACAGCCAAATGCTGGCCGGCCAGGGGATCATTACAGAAACGGAACTCGTTAAAATTTTAGCCGGGTTGGAGCACATAAAACAATTGCACAACCAAGGTAAATTTAAGCTTGTCCCTGGATTGGAAGACGTGCATACGAATGTGGAGAGTTATTTGGTGAAAAAAATAGGCGTGCGGATCGCTGGCAAGCTTCATACAGCGCGTTCGCGGAATGATCAGGTGGCCGCTGACATGCAATTGTATTTAAAAGATCAGTGTTTGGAATACGCCGTCGGCCTGAAACGATTAATCAAGGCGCTAGGCGTGGCGCAATCAACATTCAAGCAAGCGCCGGCGCCGGGGTTTACGCATCATCGTTTGGCAGTAGTGTCTAATTTAGGTCTGGTGTTTGGCGCGTGGAAAACAAGCTTGCAACGAGACAATCAGCGGTTTACGCACTGGATGGATTTGTATGACAAATGCCCCTTGGGCGGAGCGGCCGGTTATGGCACGAGTTTTAAGATCAGCCGGCAGTATACGGCTAAACGCCTGGGTTTTAAAGCGCCATATGAAAATATCTTGGACCCGATTACCAACCGCGGTGAACCAGAAACCGCGCTGGCGTTTAATGTTACGATAATGATGAAGCACTTGTCGCAAATCGCGCAGACACTAATCATCTTCTCGATGCCGCAGTTTGATTATCTACGATTGCCGGATCAATTTTGCACCGGCTCCTCAATTATGCCGCATAAAAAAAATCCCGATGTCTTGGAAGCGATCAAAGCCAAAACAGCGGTGGCCAATGGCTTGTTAAATAGTTTAATGATGATTAACAGTTCAAATTTAGTCGGTTATAATAAAGATACCCAGTGGACAAAATATTTAATTATGGATTTAGTTGATGAAACATTACCCAGCTTAACGATAATGACCAGGCTTTTGTCAAGTATTATCGTAAATAAACAGCAACTGGAGCAGGCTTGCCATGCCGATGATTTAAATGTTACGCTAATGATGGAAAAAGAAGTCAAACGAACCGGCCAACCGTTTCGCCGCGTGAAGCAGGCGATGGAGCGCCGGTGTAAATAATATGAAGTTCACCATCAATCCACGAATTTTTCAAACATGGCAAGCAAAGGGGATCGTGAGCGTGATGAGCAGGTAAATATGCTTGTTTAGTTAAGCTTTATTTGGTACTATTTCATTAATGTTTTACCATGATTTAAAACTAAATATTCAAGATCTAATCAGGCAGGCTGTCAAAAAGGAAATTGGCATTGACTTGGATAAAATTAGATTAGACCTGCCGCCATCCCCGGACCTGGGGGATTTGAGTTTTAGTTGTTTTGAGGTAGCCGGTCGGGTCAAGCAGAGTCCGGCAGAGATTGCTTCGTCAGTCGCTTCCGCCTTCGCTACCTCCTTCGCACGAGGCTACGGAAGGTCAAAGAAAGCTTCGGCGGACAAGTCGCTCGTTCCTCGCAATGACACGGTCAAAGCTCAGGCAGTCGGTCCGTACGTGAATTTTTTTATTAAAGATGATGTTTTGTTCAGCGCGATCATCAGCGCAATCATCGAACAAGCAGATAATGTCGGCGATAGTCAGCTTGGCCAAGATCAGGAGGTAGTTTTAGAATATTCATCACCGAACACTAATAAGCCGCTGCACATTGGCCATCTGCGAAACAATTCGCTGGGAGATTCTTTGGCGCGGATTTTAAAGTCGCAAGGTTATAAAGTTCACAAAGTCGGGGTGATCAATGATCGTGGCGCGCACATCTGCAAATCAATGCTGATGTATCAAAAGTACGGTCAGGACCAACTCCCGGCTGATCGAAAGCCTGATCATTTTGTCGGACATTTCTATCAGATGTTCGAGCAGAAAATGGTCGAGGATTCAACGCTGGCAGATCAAGCCAAAGAGATGCTGATAAAATGGGAAGACGGCGACCCAGAGGTTAGAGCGCTCTGGAAAAAAATGAATGATTGGATTTACGCCGGCTGGAAAGTCACCTATGATCGTCTAGGAAACACATTCGAAAAATTGTACTACGAAAGTGACATTTATCAAAAAGGCAAAGAAGTCGTGGCCCAGGGATTAACCGACGGCGTGTTTTATAAATTAGCCGACGGCGCGGTGGAGATCAATTTGGAATCAGAAAATCTAGATAAAAAAATATTGATGCGATCAAACGGCACCAGCGTCTATATTACCCAGGATTTATACTTAGCGGAGTTACGGGGACAGGAATTTCCAGAGGCTCACAAGTTTATTTATGTCGTGGGCATGGATCAGGAATATCATTTTAAAGTTTTATTCAGCATTTTAAAAAAATTAGGGCTGGAGCAAAATTTTTACCATCTGTCATATGGCATTGTACGCTTGCCCAGCGGCAAAATGTCCTCGCGCGCCGGCACCGTGGTGAACGCTGATGATTTGATTGATGAAGTAGTCGGGCTGGCGATGTCAGAAATTAAAAAAAGAACTGATGAGGTTAATTCAGATCTGGCCGAATCGATCGGCTTGGCCGCGTTGAAATATTATTTACTGCATGTCGCGCCGCGGAAAGATATTACGTTTGACGCGGAGCGCGCGGTTAGTTTTGAAGGAGAGACCGGGCCGTATATACAATATACTTACGCGAGAATGCAATCAATAAAAATTAAAAATGAAAAATTAAAAATTAAAAATTCCCAGCCCAAGGCTGGTCCGCCTCGGGCGGAAAAGTTAAAAGTTATTTTGAATTCAGACGAACGTGAGATCATAAATAAATTAGGTCAGTTTCCGGAAGTCTTAGAGCGGTCGGCTGAAAATTATGATCCGTCGCTCATGGCGCATTATTTGTTTGAGCTGGCGGCGATTATAAATTCGTTTTATCATGAACATCAGGTGTTAAAAGCCGCGGAAGATGAACGCGAGCAGCGGTTGATGATGTTGGAGGCGGTTAGTATAGTAATTAAAAAAGGCCTTAACTTATTGGGCATCGACGCAGTGGAGAGGATGTGAAAAAAATTATTCTAATTAACCTAATTTTTCTAATTATTCTAAAAATTTATATGGGCATTATTTAAGTTAATTAGGTCAATTAGAATAATTAGGTTAATTTTTATTTATGTATCCCATTACTTTAATCAAACAATTAGACGACATCGAAATTTGCGGTTTGCGATTGGGGGAAATTGATCACCCTGATTTTAAATATCCGTGGGAATTGATTGCCTGGCACTCTTTGAGAATACTTAAAAATTTACAGTTCAAAATTAAAAGTTACGGTGCAAAGTTAAAAGTTAAAAAAGATGAGAAAGATGTTTATATCGGAAAAGAAGTGGTCGTCGATAAATTCGTTGTATTTAATACCGTCGCCGGGCCGATTGTTATCGACGATAACGTTACCATCGAGCCGTTTGTTTATATTCAAGGCCCGTGTTATATCGGTCAAAATTGCACTATCAAAGCGCATGCGCAAATTCGGGGTGGCACTTCAATCGGCCACGATTGTAAGATCGGCGGCGAAGTAGTTGCCACTATCGTTCAGCCATACACCAACAAAGCGCATTACGGTTTCCTCGGCCATTCATATGTCGGAAGCTGGGTAAACCTTGGCGCCGGCACGACAACATCAAATTTAAAAAATACATACGGAACAGTGCGGGTGGATTATCAAGGGCAACGGATTGATACTGGAATGCAGTTTTTAGGATGCGTGATCGGCGATTATGCTAAGTCAGCTATCAATACTTCTATTTATACCGGAAAGATTATCGGCGTTAACGTGCAAATTTTTGGCGAGGTAACGGAAAACGTTGACTCGTTTGTGATGCAAACAACAAAAGGCAAAGAGGAATTCGAACTTGCGTCAGCTTTGCGCGCTCAGGAGCGGATGTTTGCGCGGCGCGGTTTGAAGCCAAGTGATCAAGATGTCGAACTTCTAAAACAAGTGTTTGAGAAAACGAGGGGAGAACGGTAAATTAATCTAATTATTCTAATTGACCTAATTAACTTAAATAATGCCAATATAAATTTTTAGAATAATTAGAAAAATTAGGTTAATTAGAATAATTTTTTATGTTTTTATATCTTGATACAACCAGTGGAAACGAAATCAACTTGTTTTTATACGATCAAGTCGGTCGACAGGTCGATTCCAGAACCCAAGCGATTGACCGTGATGAATCGGAAAAGTTGCTGGTGATGATAAAAAATTTTTTACCGCAAGCAAAAAATATTCAGGGTATTGTAGTAGTTAAAGGGCCGCGCGGCCGTTTTTCAGCGATTCGCTCGGGCGTAGTAGCGGCTAATTTATTGGCCTTTGCTTGGGATGTGCCGGTAGTCGGCATTGAGTCCGGCGAAAATGTAAAAAGCGCTTTAAAACATTTGGGCGAGATCAAAAATTTTGGCGAAGCGGTCTTGCCGATTTACGAAAAAGGGCCTAACATCGGAGAATAAAATTAATCATTTTCTTGGCAAAAAACAATCGGGCATCTTGGTAACCGGTTGTTTTTTTATCCCCAAATTATCCCCAGATTTAGGTGTTGACGAAGTATGGCAAAGTGGTATATAGTGGTGATTAGAAAAAGCTAAGTGGGGAAAAGTGGCAAAATGGTTATTTCAATTTTATCAAGGCTTTGAATATGCGCAGTATTCTCGGCCAAACCATTATTGAATGACCAACATTTTTTCATGTTTATCGGTCGCTATCAACATAATATTGATGATAAAGGACGGCTGGCCGTTCCGGTTAAATTTCGCCAAAAATTAAATGCCGGTGCCGTAGTTACTCGGGGACTGGATAGCTGTTTATTTTTATTCTCGGCGGAAGAATGGAAAAAGATGGCCGATAAATTAATGAATTTGCCGATTTCCCAAGCCAAGACGCGTGCTTTTGCGCGTTTGATGCTAGCCGGCGCTTTTGAGGTCGATTTTGACAGCCAGGGAAGAATTAATTTGCCAGATTATTTAATGCAATACGCCGGGCTTAAAAAAAAGGCAGTCGTAGCCGGACTGTACAACAGAATCGAAATTTGGGACGACAAAACATGGGAGGCTTACTCGGCGCGCACTGAACGGGAGAGCGATAAGATTGCCGAATCCTTGGGCGAGTTGGGAGTGTAAAGAAGTATTAAGTATCAAGTATATAGTATTAAGTATTAAGAAAAAATTATTGCCAGTTATACTTGATACATGATGCATGATGCATGTTACATGATGCTTAATACATATCACGTTCCAGTTTTATTAGAGGAGATCATTCAACTGTTGGCACCAAAACCCGGTGACAACGCGATTGATTGTACCTTAGGCGGAGGCGGTCATTCTTTGGCGCTTTTAAAGAGAATCAGTCCTAAGGGGAAATTGCTGGCAATTGATGCCGATCCTGCCGCTATTCAGGAAGCAAGTCTTCGCTTGGCAGGCGAAGGTGTTCTCGGGCAGGCGATACTTGTTAATGATAATTTTGTAAATATAAATGAAATCGTTAATAAGACAAGCTTTAAACCGGTGCAGGTTATTTTGTTGGATTTAGGGCTTTCTTCGTACCAGCTAGATACTGCCAAGCGCGGATTTAGCTTTTGGGGCGAAGAGCCGTTAAATATGCAATTTTCTGGCGGTGGCGGAGGGACCACCGCTTGGGAAGTAGTAAATAATTATCCAAAACAAAAATTAAAAGAAATTTTGGCAGTTAATGCCGACATCGGGAAACCCGGTGATATTGCCCACAGGATTGTTCGTTCAAGAGGGGAACAATCCATCAAAACAACCTCCATGCTTGTCGAGGCCATTTTGGGAGCCCCGCTTTCGGAAGGGAGCGGGGCAGACCAATTTTCCCGAAATTTACCGCCTTTACAGCGCAAATTACTCACCAAAGTTTTTCAAGCCATCAGAATAGAAGTTAATCGCGAGTTGCAGAATTTACGGCAAGTCCTGCCCCAGCTCTTAGAAATTTTGTCGGTCAACGGTCGATTGGCGGTGATATCGTATCATTCTGGTGAGGATCGAATAGTTAAACATTTTTTTAGGGCGGCGGCAAAAAGTTGCATTTGTCCAAAAGAAAGCCCGATTTGCCGCTGTACGAATCAAGCAAAGATCAGAATATTAACTAAAAAGGCGATTAAACCCCAAGTTAAAGAAATTTCTGCTAATTCTCGAGCGCGGAGCGCAATCTTGCGGGTGATCGAAAAATTATCATGAAGATTATTACCCGAGTGATTATTTTATGCATAATTATAACGATTGGATTTTTTTATTTTTCCACTGTCACCGAATTGTCCAGTTCCGGCAAAGAGATTAGCCGTTTGAAACAGAGTTTAGAAGCGTTAGAAACCAAAAACAGACAGCTAAATGTTGAGTTAGGGGAGCGTCAGCTTTTAACCAGCTTGGAAGCCCGAGCTAAAAATGTTGGTTTAGTCGCGGATACAAAATTGGTTTATATAAAGACTCCCTTTTCTTTAGTAGTATCTAGAAAATAAAAGCGGATTAACGATTTTTAAAGCAAACCGGCTTGCGTTATCCGCTTTTATAATTTTTTGAGGTTTATGATGTTTCGACGAGGACGTGGCGGGCGGCCGTATTTTTTTAATCAAACCGGCGTGCCGGTGTGGCGTATTCATATTTTGCTCGTATTTTTTTTGCTGTCCGGAGGCCTTATTTTACTTCAATTGTTTCGGATTCAAGTTCTAAAACATCAGGCTTATCTGGCGCAAGCCCAAGAACAGTATCAAATTTTTCGAGAAGTACAACCTAAACGGGGTGAAATTTATTGGCAAGATTTAGCCAGCCGAGGAATCGCGTCGCTCGTAATTAACAAGCCGGTTTATAATTTTTTTGTAGTTCCCAAATTAATAAAAGAGCCATCTCAGACAGCGGTTTTATTAGTTTCCATTTTCCCGGATAAATCGGCAGATATTTTAGCTAAAATAAATCGACGCGATGATCCTTACGCGCTGGTAGAGACCAGCTTGGAAAATCAAGCTAAAGAAAAAATCTCGCAAATTTTAGAGCGGGCAAAATGGCCGGCGGACACCTATGGGTTTGAAGAAGAACTTAAAAGGTATTATCTGGAAAACGGATTGGGCGGGCATTTGACGGGTTTTTTGGGTATCGCCGCTGATGGTAAAACACGTTCCGGCCAATATGGCCTGGAAGAATACTATGATGATTTGTTGCGCGGCCAGGCGGGATTAATTGAGGCCGATAAGGATGCTTCCGGTCGCCCGATAGCGATTGGCCGTCGGATCGTAAAACCGGCTCAAGATGGCGCCGACATCATTTTAACCATCGACCGTAATATTCAGTATAAAAGTTGCCAAGCGCTTGCTGAGCGTGTGGCCGAGTTCCAAGCAACTGGCGGCACTGTCATTGTGATGAATCCGGCGGACGGGAGCATTTATGCTTTATGTAATTATCCGACTTTTGATCCAAACAATTATCAAGCGGTAGCGATGGGAAATTTTGTTGATCCGTCGCTGGCCAACAGTTATGAGCCAGGTTCGGTGTTTAAACCGATTACCATGGCCGCGGCGATCGACCAGAAAGCGGTGACGCCGCGAACCTCGTATTTAGACACCGGGGCGGTCGTGATTGATAAATATACCATTGGCAACGCTCACAGCAAAATTTATGGGCAAAGTACGATGAGCGACGTTTTGGATAAATCTATAAATACGGGTGCCATTTTTGCCTTTAGAGCCGTTGGTCAGGAAAATTTTCGCCATTATGTCAATAATTTCGGATTTGGAAAATTAACCGGCATAGAATTAGCCGGTGAAAGCGATGGCGATGTGCATACATTGGATTTAAATCAGGAGATTTACTATGCCACCTCTTCTTTTGGTCAGGGTATCACTGTAACGCCGATGCAACTTATTACCGCCTATGCGGCGATTGCCCGCGGCGGCCGATTGGTTAAGCCGACTATTATTAAAAGCCTCAAAATTAACGGCGTTTTAAAAAATTTGCCTTTACAAGAAATCGGGCAGGTCATTTCTCCAGAGACGGCGGAGACTATGTCGGCGATGCTGACCTCGGTCATTGAAAACGGTTTTACCAAACGCGCGCAAGTGCCCGGTTATAAAATGGCCGGCAAGACCGGTACCGCGCAAATACCGAATGCTGGCGAAAAAGGTTATTCCGAAGAAACGATCCATACTTTTGTCGGGTTTGGTCCGGTAGGGGATGGAATGCCGGCGTTTGTAATTTTGGTTAAATTAGACAAACCACAGACTGTGCCTTTTGCTGATTCGTCGTCGGCGCCATTGTTTGCCGAAATAGCGAAATTTATTTTGGATTATTTACAGATACCTCCGCAGACATCGCCCTAATGCTTGTCAATTTTGCCAATAACCTTTAATCTTTAATAATGATATGACAACGGCTAGAAATTTTGCGCAATTAATTTCGCGTAATCTCGCACGGAGTATTTTAAAAAAATATCGACCGGAAATCATCGCGATTACCGGCAGTATCGGCAAGTCCTCGACCAAAGAGGCATGTTTTAGGGTGCTTAAAACTAAATATTCTGTTTACGCGAGTGGAAAAAATTATAATACCGAAATCGGCGTGCCGCTCGCAATTATCGGGGTTGAAGAACAACCCGGTAGCTCGCTTTTGGCTTGGTTGAAGGTTTTTTCAAAGGCTTTTTTTTTAATATTACTGCGATCAAAAAAATATCCGCGGATTTTGATTTTGGAACTGGCGGCCGACAAACCGGGTGATATCGGTTATTTTTTGTCATGGCTGGCGCCGAAAGTAGGGTTGGTTACCGCCATTTCTCAGGTGCACTTGGCCAATTACGCTAAATTTTCGCAAATTATTGCTGAAAAGCGCCAAGTAATAGAAAGTTTACCTGTTGAAGGTTATGCGGTGTTAAATTTAGATGATCCTGAGGTTGCCAAAATGGCCGGCAAAACCAAAGCCAAGGTGATAACTTATGGCGTCGAAGCTGAAGGCGCTGACCTAAAAGCGCAGGAAGTTAAAGTAATCAAAAAAGACGAGCACTTAGGTTTATATTTTAAACTTTTATTTCAAGAAACCGCGACGCCCATTTTTGTTAAAGGGACGATAGCGCCGCAACTTATCTCCAGTTTTTTAGCGGCCGCCGCTTGTGGAATCATTTATAAGCTCACCCCATTTGAGATTGCCGAGGGGTTGGATCAGTTTAAACCTTTGCCCGGGCGTTTTCAACTTTTGCCCGGGATAAAACAAAGCTGGTTAATTGATGATACCTATAATGCGGCGCCAGTTTCGACAGTGGCGGCGATACGAGGCTTGGCGGAATTGCCGATTGAGGGGCGCAAAATCGCCGTTTTGGCTGACATGCTGGAGCTTGGTTCATTTACCCAAGAGGGGCACGAAATCGTGGGTCGGGAAGCGGCGAAAGTCGGTTTAGACTGGTTATTAACTTATGGCCCTGTCGCGTCACAGATTATCCAGTCAGCTAAAAATGGGGGATTCCCGGAAAGCCGGAGCATGCATTTTGATTCGCAGACGGAATTAATTAGTTTTTTGGAAAAACAAATTAAGGCCGCTGACGTGGTTTTGGTTAAAGGTTCCCATGGTATGCACATGGAGGCAGTTATAAATGGTTTGAGTTCTAAGTAGTATATATGATATAATTATTTAATATGCCCCGGTCAAAACGTGATTACAATAAAAAACCAGGGCGCGCGAAACAGCCGAACTCTGGCATAAATTTTTTAGTTTCGCCTTTTTTTGTTGGCGAGGCAACTTTGACTGGTGATGGCAAAGACCTGGCGGCGAATGGTGTCAAAGTAATTTCGCATCAGTGGTTTTTAAAGCGGCACAAAGTGTTTGGCGCGGTCGGGCATATGCTGGCTTTAATATTAGTGGCGGGCGTTGTGATCGCGCCGATATTTTCTTTTTGGGCATATCAAAATATTGTTCGCACCAAAGGCCGAGTTTTGGGCGAAACCACCACGGCGATTGCGGAACTTGAGGGGGCAAAGCAAGGTTTATCAAATTTTAATTTAGCCGACTCAAGAGATCATTTTTTGCGCTCTTATCAATCGCTGGAAAATTTGAATCAAGAAATTAATCGTGCTGGGGTGGCGGCCAAACTTTTGATGGCCGTGATACCGCAAAGCGCCAGTTATTATCACTTACTACAGGCTGGTTTGCATTTAAGTCAGGTTGGTTATGTTTTGTCTGGCACGGATCTTAATTCTTTGAATCAAATTTTGAAAGACGGCGAGCCGACAGCGTTGATCCAAAAAATAGAAGTTAAATTGAAAACTGCTCGACCGGAGATAGAATTAGCGGCACAGGAATTAGAGCAAGTGAAAATAGAAGATTTGCCGTCTGCAGAGCAACCGCGAATTGCAGAATTACAAACGCAGGTTTATCTGGCAACCGCCGGGATCAATCAATTAATAAACGCCTGTGACAGCCTGTCTCAATTTTTAGGCGCGGATAATTGGCGGCGTTATTTAGTTTTATTTCAAAACAATTTGGAAATGCGGCCAACCGGCGGATTTATCAGTGCCGCGGCTTTGGTTGATCTTGATCGTGGCCGCATTAAACAGCTGGAAGTTCCGCCTGGTGGGGCCTATGATTACAATTTTGGGTTGTCTTTAAATCGCGCCTCTCCCCATGCTTTGCATTTGATTAATCCTCGTTGGGAGTTTCAGGATTGCAACTGGTTTCCCGACGCCCGCCTTTCGGCCAAGCAATGCGCCAGATTTTTCGAAGAAAGCACCGGCGCCTCGGTTGATGGCGTGATTACGATTAATCTTCCGGCAGTCATCGAAATACTTAAATTGGCCGGCCCGATAGTGATGAGCGATTATGGCATTATTATCGATTCGGAGAATTTTATAACTTTTACCCAGAGTTTGGTGGAAAGCCGTGAGGCGCGGGCCAGCGGGCGCCCAAAACAATTTCTAGCCGATTTGGCGCCGCTTTTGATCGAAAAAATGGAAGCCGCGCTGGCTAATCCGGATCAAATCTGGCAACTTGTTACTGCCCTCACCAATGCGCTCCAAAGTAAAGATTTATTAATTTATTCAATAAATCAGCAAACACAAAGCTGGTTTGACGAACATGATTGGTCCGGCGGGTTAGGAGTAGAGCCAAATATTCCGCCTGCCAAGTTTATAGATCATTTGACGGTTAACGTGGCAACGGTTAACGGCGGTAAATCCGATTACAATATCAAACAACAAGTTGTTTATCGCGTAGAGATGGGCGCGGATGGTTATTTAGTCGGCAACGTGGCCGTAAAAAGAACGCATCAGGGCGCTCGCCAATTGCGCGAGGCTTTTTCCACCCAAGCGGCGGCTGATTTTAACTACCTTACCGCTCAGCCCAATTTAAGTTATATTCGATTGTATGTGCCTGCCGGCGCGACGCTTGTCAACGTTACCGGCGATGTTGCAGATATCAGCTCACTCTTACCGCCGCAAGATTTGGCCGGTTATATTCCAGATGAATTTTACAGCCGAGAGGTCAGAAAGGAACAAATGAATCCGGAAATGTCCAATACCGTAAGTGCGCAGGAATCAGGTTTTGCTGTTTTTGCCAATTATATGCTGGTTGAGCCGGGACAAAGCGGCGAGATATTTTTTCGTTATCGGTTACCAATAAAATGGGAGGCTAATGGCAGAGGCGGATATCAACTACTCGCCGAAAAACAGCCGGGAATAGAGAGTGATTTTACCGCTTGGTTTGAGGATTCGTTGCTGTATCAAAGCAAGCTGGAGCATGATGAGATAATTTACTGAGGTTTTTTTGACGCATCTTGTCAAGTATTCTTTGGAGTGGTAAAGTATAGCGAGACATTTTTACGGTGCGGCCGCTGTGGCGGAATTGGTAGACGCGCAGGTCTCAAAAACCTGTGGGCTTCACGCTCATGTCGGTTCGATCCCGACCAGCGGCACCAAGATAGATAGTTCAAAATTAAAAGTGCAAAGTTTTTTGGATAAAAAAATCGCTACTTAGGGTAGTGATTTTTTGGTGACGGCGGGAGGGTTCGAACCTCCGACCTAGGGGTTATGATTCCCTCGCTCTAACCAACTGAGCTACGCCGCCAAAGACGATATATTTTGGAATGTGGGGGTTATGATTCCCTCGCTCTTCACCCGCCAAATTTTTGTTTATCAAAATTTAGGCGGGTAAACCGACTGAGCTACCCTGCCAGGGACATTAATCAAGATATAATGATTTTAACCCATATTAAGCCCAGTTGTCAATTTCAGTAAAATCGTGTATATTTAACCAGTAGTTTTATTTACATTTTATGGCGACTAAATACATTTTTATTACCGGTGGAGTAATCTCAACGCTCGGCAAAGGCATTACTTCGGCTTCTATCGCCGCCCTGCTTCAGGCCAAAGGTTATCGCGTTACTTGCGTCAAATGCGACGCTTACGTCAATATTGATGCCGGCACGATGAATCCCACTGAGCATGGCGAAGTTTTTGTGACTTCTGACGGCGTTGAGACCGATCAGGACGTCGGCAGTTATGAACGTTTTTTAAATCGCCGTTTATCGAAATTAAATTATTTGACGACCGGGCAAATTTATCAAAAAGTAATTGAGCGGGAACGAAATTTGGAATATGGTGGCAAATGCGTTGAGGTGGTTCCACACGTGCCGGAAGAAATAATCCGTCGCCTGAAACAAGCGGCGGTTGCGGATAAGGCCGAGGTGGTGCTGGCGGAAATCGGCGGGACAGTCGGTGAATATCAAAACGTTTTATTTTTGGAGGCAGATCGACTGTTAAAACGCGAAAGCCCGGGTAATGTAATCAATGTCCATGTTTCTTATTTGCCGATTCCGGCGACTGTTGGCGAGATGAAGACTAAACCGGTCCAGTATTCCATTCGGACTCTGCAGTCAACCGGAATTCAGCCGGAGTTTGTCGTTGGCCGTTCCAGTTTACCACTGGATGAGCGCCGCAAGGAAAAAATCGCTGTTTTTGGCAACGTTGACATCAAAAATATCATTTCCGATCCTGACGTCAGTTCGATTTACCAGGTGCCTTTAATATTTGAGGAACAAGCTTTTGCCGAGCGGATCATTAAACTTTTAGGTTTGCCCAAGCGCGGTAAGCCAACCGGTGCTAGATTGTCTGATTGGCAAAAATTGGTCAAAAAGATTGCCGAAGTCAGCGAACCAGTCAAAATCGGTATCGTCGGTAAATATTTTGATACCGGTGATTTTGTTTTGGAGGATTCTTACATCTCAATAATCGAGGCGGTTAAACATGCGTCCTGGTCGCTGAGTCGTAAGCCGGAAATTCAGTGGATTGATTCCCATGAGTTCGAAGTGTCGCCGGCCAACTTAAAAAAATTAGACGGCTATGATGCGATTATCGTGCCCGGCGGTTTTGGCTCGCGCGGAGTGGAAGGGAAGATTAAGGCGATAGAATACGTCCGCGAGCATAAAATTCCATACTTGGGTTTATGCTACGGCATGCAGTTGGCGGTGATTGAGTTCGCCCGCAATGTTTTGCATTTGCCGAAAGCCAACACTGAGGAAAACGATCGGCAGACCCCTGATCCGGTAATTCACATTTTACCGGAACAAAAGAAATTGTTAGCCAAGCATGATTACGGCGCCACAATGCGTTTGGGGGCGTACGATTGCACGTTAAAAAAGTCATCATCGGTTTATAAACTTTACGGCAGTGAAAAAATCAGCGAACGCCACCGCCATCGCTATGAATTTAACAATGATTATCGAGCCAAAATCGAGCAAGCAGGCCTTAAAGTGGTGGGGGTTAATACAGAACGTGATTTAGTGGAAATCGTGGAGTTAGAAGGCCATCCGTTTTTTGTCGGCGTGCAATTCCATCCGGAGTTTGAATCACGTCCGCTTGCCCCGCATCCATTGTTTGTCGGTTTGATTAGGGCAGGCATAAAATCTTAAATTTTCGATGCATAATGTTTCTGATAATTCTTTTTTCGACTGCCATCATTTTGTCATCTGGGCTAACTTCACTAGTTAGATTTTTTGCGGTAAAACTGAACATTCAGGATTACCCGGCCTCGCCGCGCAAAAATCATTCTTTACCAACCCCACTCCTCGGCGGGGTTGCTATTTTTTTGGCTGTACTGGGGAGTCTCATATTATTATTTTGGTGGAACCGCCATCTGGTACAAAGTTGCAAGCTAGTGGGCGAAGTGACTTCTTGCGGTACTGCCTCAGGCTGGTCAATAGTTGGCGGCATTTTGTTGGGTGCTTTTATTTTGACGATCGGCGGAATTTTGGATGATAAATACAATTTAAAGCCGCGCCAACAGATAATCTGGCCGATTTTGGCGATTGCAACCGTCATTTTAGCTGGTGTTGGGCAGGATAATATCACTAATCCGTTATATTACGTTGGCTTATCAGCTGACCCGTTGTTGCATTTAAAAGTATGGACAATTCATTTGTTCGGCCTAGAAATTACGATGTTAACGGATCTTTTTACTTTTATCTGGCTTTTTTTGCTGATTTATGTTACTAAATTTTTAGATGGTTTAAACGGGCTGGTACCAGGAATCATCGTAATTGGCGCCTTGATTTTATTTGTTACCAGTCTCAGCTTGGGCCAGACTTTGCCGGCTGTGTTATCGCTGATTGTGGCCGGGGCGTATTTAGGTTTTTTACCGTTTAATTTTTTTGGTAAAATATTTTTAGGCGAGGCTGGAAGTACTTTAGCCGGCTTTTTGATTGGAGTTTTGGCCATTCTAGGACCAGCCAAAATAAGCATCACTTTTTTAATTTTGGGTATTCCAATACTGGATGCCTGCTGGGTGATTTATGAACGGTTAGTTAAGGCCGGTAAATCGCCGTTTCAGGGAGATACAAGGCATTTACATTTTAAACTGTTAAAGCAAGGTTTAACCTCTCGTCAAACAGTACTTTTGCTTTGGCTAATTTCCCTTTTATTCGGGTTACTCGGGATTTTTTTACAAGGCTGGGAACAGGGTATTTTGTGGCTCGCCTTAGTCGCTCTGATGGCCATTCTCATTCGCTTAACTAGATCACCGAAACCAAAAAGTCAAAATTTTGCATAATATGATGATTACTAAGCCAACGTTTAAAGTTTGGGGGAAACGAGAGTGCGCTTTAGATGTGGCTTATGTTTGGTCTAAGGCAGAAGTTTTCGAGTTAAAAA
The DNA here is from genome assembly GCA_001818235.1 of Candidatus Jacksonbacteria bacterium RIFOXYB2_FULL_44_15. Taxonomy (GTDB): domain Bacteria; phylum Patescibacteriota; class Patescibacteriia; order UBA9629; family UBA9629; genus UBA9629. Next base: position 19,320 of record MHJY01000043.1, read on the forward strand.
AATATTTTGGCCGCGGTTATTCCCAGCATTTGCTTTTTTTTGAGGGGGCAGAGCTTACTTGGTACGAAGATTTTGCGGAACTTTATGAGATCGGCAAATATTTATTGCACCGTTTTCTAAATAAACGCGCGAGTGTGTCGCAAATTTATCGGGCTTGGCATCACGACGCCAAGTTTTTTTTATTATACTTAAAAAAAATGCAAAAAATTGATTTAAAAAACAAGACAAATAAAGAGCTGGCCGCCATTTGTCAAAAAGCCCTGGATCAGAATTGCTTGATTACTAGGGGATATGTGACAGATATTATGCAGATGTATTTGCCGGAGGTTATAAAAAATAAATTAGAGTTGGTTTATCCCAAACGCGACGCGAAGTTTAACGCTTATTATTCCAGTTTAACGGCCTCTGTCCAGTTAAGTTTAGCGGCGCAAGAAAAATTGGCTTTAATCGACATCGCGCTCAAAATTAAAGTGGCCCCCGGGGTAAATAATTTTTTTTCAGCAAATTTGACTTCAATTCTAACTAAACTTACCGACTGGCCGGCAGTCAATCGCTTGATTAAGGCGCATCGTAACCGATTTTTTTGGCTCGGCGGAAACTATACCGGCAAAAATTTTTTAGATTTAGAATATTTTGTGGGCGAACTGAAAGAATTGGTCAGAGAATCAAACTCAAAATTACGGCTGATTAGAAAAAAGACGGTTACTTTCCCAAGTGTGATCAAAAAGCAAAAACAGCGGGTAATTAAATTGTTGCGACTGGACGCTGAGTTTATCAAAATCATCAAAATTTTGGAGCAAATTGCTGTTTTTCATGATGAACGAAAGCAGATGATTTTAATGCCGGTTTATTATTTACGTGAGTGGCAGAAAGAAGCGGCATTACGGTTAGGCATTAGCCGCGACGAGTTTGTTTGGCTGACGCCGCCAGAGCAAATCAAAGCCATTAAAACCGGTGTCGTCGATTTGCCGGAAATAAGAAAGCGAGCGCTCAAGTGTCTTTTTTATTGTAACCGCGACGAGGAGCTGATTTTGACCGGGACAGATGCCGATCATTTTCTTCAAAAAGCAGTCATTAAAGAGCAAATCAATCAAATCAAAGGCATCATTGCCAGTACTGGAGTTGTCAAAGGAAAGGTAAAAATAGTCAAAACATCTGTTGACTTAGTTAAAGTGAAACTGGGTGATATTTTAGTAACTGGCATGACCACGCCTGATTATGTACCAGCGATGAGGCGGGCATCAGCTATTATTACCGACGAAGGCGGAATCACCAGTCATGCCGCGATTGTGTCCCGAGAACTCAGGATACCCTGCATTATCGGCACCAAGGTGGCGACGCAACTACTTTCGGATGGACAATGGATCAAGGTAGACGCTGATTTAGGCGTTGTCCATTTATTATAATTATGACCGAAAGCGAACGACTTAAAATTATAACAAGCCATGAGTGCAAAGAAGAGGAGGCGCGGGTAGCGCTTTTATTTTTAGATTTATATAAAACTTGCCATTTGGAAGGCATCAAAATGTATCGAAAACAACTGTTTTCTTTCAACATTTTTAGCTTAACTGACAATTATTGCCGCGAATGGACATCAATTACAGAAACTAAAGAACTTTGGGGTTGGGTGCTTAGGCAATTCCGGCGACGTAAAAGTTTTGCCATAACCATCAATAACGTTTTAAGCGAGATCATTTTAGCTACTGATAAATTTTTAAATAAACTTCGCCTTGAAGTGCCAGTGTTGTCTAACCGAGAGTTGAATCAAATTTTTTTGGAGCTATTTTTGCTGGGCAATCGGCAGTATGGACTCACGATTTTATCTGAAGGAAGTGATATTTTGGCGGAAAAAGATTATTTGCGACATTTAAAAGCAGTACCGCCAATAAATCAAGCAGGCGCGATCAGACTTTTAACAACACCTGGTGATTTAACCGCGATTGAGCGTGAGCGTTTGGGACTTTGGCGCCTGGCGCAGGAGGCCGGTCAAAACCAATTGATCAAAAAAATATTATTGGCACGCGACTGGCCGGCGTTACGGCAGAATCATTTCTTTACCAAGCTGGAGTCTCATGCCCAAGTGTTTTGCTGGGTACAGAACGGTTTTGAGTCTGCCACCAATTTGGATTGGCGTTATTTTGTGATGCAGTTGCGGGAAATTTTAGACACCAAAACAGAGTTAGAAATTCAGAAAACTATTAAGCGTTTAGCTGATAAATCAAGTCTGATCAAAAAGAAACAGCGCCAGCTAATTTCTAAATATCAACTAAGTCTTGAGACTCAATCATTTTTTTCTTTAATCAGCTGGCTGGCCATTTTGCAAGATAAGCGCAAAGAGCAAGTGCAAAAAGCGATTGCCGCGCTTGATTTTATCTGGGTTGAGATTGAACGACGGCTAAAAGTGCCGAGAGCGCAGTTATATAAATATTTAGTTCCGGAGATTACTGCGCTATTACTACGTGGCCGTCGCGTAAAAATTACAGAGCTCAAAGCTCGTCGCCAGATTATTTGTTTTTCTTATTTAAAAAACGGCCAGATCAAAACCGATTATGTGGTCGGCCATGAGGCTATCGCGATTAACAATCATTTTCTAGAAAAAAGAAAATTTGCTATTACTGATAAAAAATTACGAGGTTTTGTCGCTTCAGTCGGTCGAAATCAGAAGAAAGTCAGCGGTAAAGTCAGATTAGTGTTTAATCCGGCGCGCGACACTTTTCGAACTGGCGAGATTTTGGTAACTGGCATGACCCGGCCGGAATTTGTGCCTTTGATGAAGCGGGCTTTGGCGATCATTACCAACGAAGGCGGCGTCACCAGCCACGCGGCGATCGTAGCCCGAGAACTCGGGATACCTTGCATTATTGGCACGCGGCATGCGACAGAAGTGTTAAAGAGTGGTGATAAAATCGAGTTGGATTTAAGGGAGGGGACAGTTCGTCTAAACTTGTCAATTGCAAAATAGAGGGGTAAGATGCTTAAAAGAGCTACAATTTAACTATATTTTTATGCCTCAAACAAAAAAACAATCGTCAAAAGACGAGTCAGCGATTATTTTGACTTTTGCCGATATAACTCGGCATGACGCGACGCTTGCCGGCGGTAAAGGCGCCTCGCTGGGTGAGATGTTGCGTGCCGGAATTTCAGTGCCTGATGGCTTTGTGATTACCGCTAATGCATTTATACAGTTTATCGAAAACAGCGGTTTAGAAAGCCTAATTCAAACGATTGTCAAAACAATCAATTATCAAGATACTGCTTTAGTTGATCAGGCCTCCCAGAAAATTCGGGTACTGATGTCGAAAGCCAAGTTTCCGGTGGAATTAGAAAAATCAATCCTTGCCGAATTTAAAAAATTAAAAGCTGATTACGTGGCAGTGCGTTCTTCGGCCACAGCTGAGGATTCGAAAACGGCTAGCTGGGCCGGGGAGTTGGAGACTTATTTAAATACCACAGAGAAAACGCTAATTCAAAACATCAAAAAATGCTGGTCATCGCTTTATACGCCGCGGGCATTGTTTTACCGCGCTGAGAAAAAATTGTTGGATACTCCGGTTGCGGTAGCGGTGGTGGTACAGAAAATGATTCAATCAGAAATTGCCGGCATCTGTTTTACTGTTCATCCGGTAACTCAAGATCGAAGTCAGATGATCATCGAGGCAGGCTGGGGTTTAGGCGAAGCTGTGGTTTCTGGTCAAATCACGCCGGATTCGTATATTATCAACAAGAGTAATTTATCAATTACTGATATCAATATCGGTACTCAGCAACGAATGATTGTTCAAAAATCAGCCAGTGGAGAAAATAAATGGGTGGCAGTCAAACCAGCAGACCGCGAACGCCAGAAACTGGATCAAAAACAAATTCGAGAGCTGGCCAAGTTGTGCCTAAAAATCGAAGAACACTACGGTAGCCCCCAAGACATTGAATGGGCTTTTAGCCATGGGTGTTTTTACATCACCCAGAGCCGGCCGATAACGACGTTGTTAGTATGACTCCCAAATACGAACTTGTTTACAAATAAAGTGATGCAATATGTATATTTATTTAGATGAATCAGGTAACTTTCGAAGTAATAAGGAGGCATATTTTATAGTTGGAGGTTTTGTTACTTCTGACGAGCGGATTACTGCTAAAGCGTTTCGAAAATGGCAACATACAAAATTTGTCAATAAAAAGTTGCGATACCGTACCGAAGTAAAATTTTCTGACTCACGTTTGAACGATAAGCTACGACTTAAAACATTACTGTATTTTGTCCAGCAAAATATTCGTATTTTTTATACATTTTTTAAAACAAAAAACATTCCCGCGGAATTTAAGCGTCAAGGGGTGTTGGAATCTGGCCGACTTTATCTCGAACTAGTGGCGCAAACTCTTAGTTTTCTTTTCCCCAGTGCTGAATCTCAAGTTATCGTTACGTTAGATCATCGGAATTTAAAAGGTGTGACGCAGGCAGAATTTAGAGAAACATTGCGTCTTCATTTACGCTTACGATTATCGCAACAGGCCAGCGTCCATGTAAATATTGTTAATTCGACTACTAATGCTAACATACAGATTGCAGATTGGATTTGTGGCGCTTTATACCGTTATTACACTAATCGTATTATCGGAAAAGAATTTTATAAAGTTTTGCATAACAGTATTATTATTTCCGAAGAGTTATTTGGAGATTATTGGAACGATTTAAATGGTAGTAATAAAAAATCACCTCACGAAAGATGATTTTTTAAGAGCCGGCATCTCTTAGGATTTACCTCAGGTATCATGACCTCCACATGCGCGGAGGGTACCCCCGGGGTCTCCTAAAAGCTATTATTACCAACTCTGATATAATTATATGGGAGATTGTCAATACTTGTCAAGTCTTGACACGTATTTATGGCCGGACATAATGGCGAAATTATATGTTCAGAAAGACACTTTTCAATTCAAAAATAGACATTTACCAAAAAATCAAAAATACCAAAAACTGGATTATGCAGGGTTGCGTCGGTATCCCGCATTTGCTTTGGCATTCGGCTGATCCTTTGGTATTTGGCCTGGAAAAAGTGGCGACAGGGTTTGGTCTAAATTTCATTTTAAGTTTTACGGAAGATGGAGGCGATGATTGTAAGTGGTTAGTGGATGAGGATTTTATTATGGAGCGAGGGCGGGCTTTAGTAACTGATTTAAATTTTATCAGGCGGCAAGTGGCTAGATGGCGAGTAACAGAAAAGGCCTTCAACATGATAGTTCGGCAGTTGGAAGGTAAGGGGATCACCGATCTAGCAGGGGATTATCAAAAGTTCTCCGCGCTTTACCGGCAGGAATATGCGGCCGCGTTTTTTACCGAATATATTACTATCGCGAGCGACAAAATCGTTGAAGAAATCAAAAAAAAACATCCGAAAATTTCTGATGATGATTTGCAAACGTTGATTTATCCGGTTGGCGAGACGTTTATCAATCAGGAAAGTCTGGCGAGTTTTACTATAGGTTTAAAACTTAAGCTGGCGTTAGGAAGCAAGTTCAGTCAGCTTACTTGGTCGCAGGTACAGTCAAAATTTCCAAAAATTTCTGAGGCCATCACTCAGCATCAAAAGCAATTTTATTGGTTGGCCAGCAATTATAAGTACACGCAAACAGTTACTCCCGCCCAATTTTTTAGAAACATCAAAGAGTCGGTCATATATCTTAAAGCTTCGGAAATAAAAAAGAAGATTGTTGAATTGCGGACTTTGGATCAAGAGATGGCGCGTAAGAAGCGCAAAATAGTCAGACAAATCAAATTATCAAAGGATGATTTGATTAAATTGCAAATTATTGCGATCAACGGCTGGTGGCATGATCGGCGTAAAAAAGCCAATATGATCGGCAGTTTCTGGTTGAATCAATTTTTGCGTCGCGCCAGCCGGCGATATGGAGTTGATTTTGAGTTGTTGCAATATACTTTGAAACCGGAGTTTGATCAATTACTAACCGCCGGGAAAATCGATCAAGCAACGTTAAAAAATCGCGTTAAAGGGTGTGTTCATTTTATGGCTAAAGATGGGGCAGACGTGATTTTATTCGGGCAAGATTTTCGGTATCTTAAACAAAAATTGCTGGGGTCGCGTCAATTGTCAGCGGTCAATGATTTTCGCGGAGTGATTGCGTCGCGCGGCAAGGTGCAAGGAAAAGTCAGAATTGTCATTAATCCCAACAAAAACGCGTTTAAAGAAGGTGAAATTTTAGTGACTTCGATGACCCGGCCTGATTTTGTGCCTTTGATGCGGAAGGCGGTTGCCATCATAACTGATGAAGGCGGGCTGACCTCGCACGCGGCCATTATTTCCCGGGAGCTTGGGATACCCTGTTTGGTCGGCACAAAAATCGCGACCCATGTTTTGCATGATGGGCAAATAGTCGAAGTCAACGCTAATCACGGGATTGTTAAAGTAGTCAAAAGTTGAGAGTTTAATAAATTATGTGGCAAGGTAATTACTGAATAACCATTTTTTTCGCAGCCGAGCTTAGGGTGAGGCATCAGCCGAACCCCGACCAGCGGGAGTTTGAGGCAAGAAAAAAATGGTTGTTCAGTAATTTAAGCCGCTAAAATGTAATGCCACTTCTAACTTTTAAAAATAAACAAGATCTGGAAGAATCAGCCTTGGCGATCAGATCGCTCTTGCAAGGTTGGGGATTGCAAACCGGCGAGTGGATGATCGGCAAGCAGATGGGATTTTTTCTGGGGGGTGTGATTTTGAACCCTAAAATCATCAAACGCGACACTAATGTATATATTTTGTATAAAAAACTGCCTTGGCCGTGCCAGCCAGAGGGACGAATGGTTTTTCCGCCGAAAGGTTCGATTTATGCCAAGCAATATTATGAGACCCAAGAAAAATATCAGCTGGGCATTGATTTGATGCCAATACCGGATAAGCAGTTAAAGAGCGGTTATATCACGCAAAAAAAATTATTAGTTAATGTTGCTAGCCAGAAAATAAACATTGAATCGCCAGCTAAATTTGTTGAACGGGAGGAAATATTAGCCGAATTTTATCAAAATCGTTCAAATCAAGAAATTCGCGATTTTTATTACTGCGACCGGACGCGCTATTTGGGGTGGACAACACTATTTAAACGCGTTGGTGTCGGTCTCAAATCAAAATCACTAATCAAAAGGTTGGCAAAAGTGACGACTGATTATAAATCATTTATCAAACGGGCGTATCCAGAATTTTTTGACAAGAAGTTGATGCATGGGGGTCAAAACAGTAAATTATTGCACGGCCAGATAGCATATTTTAAAGAAGCGACCCTCACCGGCAAAGTCGCAATTTATGATTCAAAAATTAAATATCAACCAACGCCAGAAAAATCGATTTTCGTTTTCAGCCATTTTTATCCAGCAGATACAGTGGTCCTGCCGCTGGCAAAAGCGATAGTTACGCAGGGTGGGGGACTTTTATGCCATGCCGCGATCGTTACTCGCGAGGAGCAGGTGCCGTGTTTAGTCGGGGTGTGCGGGCTGATGCGGTCAATTAAGAACGGCCAAAAAATCACGATCAATTTTAAAGAAGGTACTATTAAACTTTAATAATTTCAGACGAGCCGAGAATTGTCATTCCGAGCGTAGCGGAGCGAAGTCGAGGAATCTCTTCTTATGACTTAAACAAGGGATCCCTCGACAAGCTCGGGATGACAAATTGACGTTTTTGCGCATCTCTTGGGCAGTCTTAAAAGAATCAAACTATGCTTAAAGATTTTCGAAAAAAAGTAAAAGAGTTGGCAAGTAAGCGTCGGCCAAAGGTTTTGATCGGCCTCTATCAAGGTCGCCATAGCCCAAGCATTGCTGAGAGCGTCGCGCGTGCGCAAAAAGAAGTGGCTGATGTGGTGGTGGTCGGCCAGCCAGTTGAAGGCGTCCTCGAAAGCATTCCAGCTGGGCCGGATATGGCCGAAATTCACGCCAAAATGGTCGAAGTCGCGATGCGCGGTGATATTGAGGGAATTGTTCGCGGCAATGTCGAGGAACATGGACTTTTGCGCGGATTAAAGGATCGGTTGGGCATCAAATTGAAAGAAAACGAACTGCGTATTCAAAATCCTTGTGTTATTGAAGACGTGCACGGTAACATTTTCGCTATCGGTCCTTCAAGCACTGTTTGGGGCCGGAACAATCAGGAAAAAATTTTATGGGTGGACGCGGCGATAAAACTGGTTGGCTGGTTTGGCTATGATCAACCGAAACTGGGTTTTTTGACCTCAACTCGCCGGGCGAATTATCTAAACCGGCAGATTGACGTTGATAATGAAGATTTGCGCTGGTCGTATCGAACCTGGGAGAGCGCCGAATATTTGGTTGATTATTACGCCAAGAAAGGGTATCAAACTAAAAATTACGAGATTCACGTCGAGCACGCCGTAGCTGATGGTTGTGATATAGTTTGCGTGGCCGAAGGCCCGATTGGCAATGGGATGCTCCGTGGCGCTTTTTTTCTGAGTGGCGCCAAGTATTTGGCTGGGCCGCGGGTGGCAATGCCCTTGCCGTACGAAGACACCAGCCAAAGCGAACAGGATTATTTTGAGCATTTTCCGTTCGTGGCGGCGATGATTAACGGCGCCATGATTCATAAGTAATTAAACTTCCATATTTTGAGCGAAGTCAAAAATTTGAGGCCTTTGCTTAAATTAAATGGGCTAATTAATATGTCAGAATATAGTCACGAAAATTTTCCGGCTGGTCCACCGGCCGCGGAAAAAGAAGTTAGCGAGGAGGTCAAGGCGAGAATTAAAGAAAAACTGGGTTTTGAAACTGATTTTGCGTTCACCATTGAAAATGAGCTTGACGAAAACGGTAATCAAATAAATGCCGAAATTTATTGGGTGCGTTTTCCGACCCCGCTTGATTCAAACGGCAACCCAGAAAACCCGCCGGTCGAAGGCAAAGTATATTTTCCCAAAGAAAACAGCAATGACCGCTTGGTTTTTTTTGCGCCAGGATCGCCGGGCGGGGATGCCGGCAGAGTCGAGCGCAAGCACGCTAAAACATTAGTTGAAGCTGGCAATACTTTTGTTACTATCAGGCATAATGGCCAGGGTTTTCTCAGCGAGAAAGCGCAAGGCGTTTTTAACTCGCCGGAGCGGATTAAGCTGTTGCAGGACAAGGGGCAAGAGTATCTAGGCCAAGACTATAACCCGCATCCTGATGGATTTACTTGGGATGATTTGACCCGCGAGCAGATCACTGTGCTCCAGGATTGCGCGCCAAAATTTCAAAATATAGTCGCCATCTGCCATTCGCTTGGTGCGACTGGCATGTACCGATCAATTGGTCTGCTGGCCAAGAGCCATCCGGAAATTGTTGAAAAAATCAGCAAGATAATTGCCTTGGCTGGTTTTATGGGCAAAGAGAGTCCTGATGAACCGGAAACCAATTTTTGGCAGGGCATTAAAATGTCTTTTGATGATTTTGTTGCCGAAGAAATGGCTGGCGCGGTAAAAGATGATGCGCATTATACTTCGGATCCGGTTCGTTTTGGCGAGTCAGCAAAAAAGGTGACTGAGGAATTGAAAGATTTACAGCTTCCCGATCATATTGTGCAAATTTTAGCGACTGCCCCGTATGATCAAGCGCTGGTTTTGCCGGTGATCAAATATACGAGCGAAGAAAATGGCCAAGAATATATGCAAGCGACTGATTATCCGGCCGGTGTTGGCAAAAATAATATCTTGGCAATAGAGGATCATACTGAGCCAGAGAAAAAAACGCATAGTATGTTGGGGGTGCATCCAGATACTTTACTTCGGCTGGTAGATATGAAAGTATCTACTCATGGCCCGCATTTTGTTAAAGTCTATTCCAAGGAAACCAAAGAACAAAAGGCGGCGCAATAAAGGTCAACAAATTTTATATGATTTTACAAAAAGGGCTAATCAGCAACAATCAAAAAAGTCTGGCAAAAACCGCCTGGTATCGCCAGCGGTTCGACGCCTGTCCTTTATTTTTAGGGCTGGTGGCATTGCCTCACTTTTTTAAAGAAACTCGCAAAGGCCTGGCCACGTCGTTCGCGAACAACGTGGCGGGCGGCGAGTTTACCGACGTGCTCGCAATTTATACCGGTAAAACCGGGGACTGGCATATCAACCTGGCGGACATCAAAAGAATTGCCGAGCTGTTTATCAACAAATGCAAAACCCAGACCAATATCAGCGGCAGATTGATGGCCAAGTGGGAGGTAGATAAGGAGAAATTTTATCAAGCAGGTAATAAGGTGGCCAAAATCAATTTTGATAATCTAAAGTTGCCGGAAATAGCCAAAGTTTACGAGCAGTTGGTCGACAGCTATCACGGTTGGCTGACCATGAGTTCGCTGATTGATGGTTTTGCTTTGGGCACCGATGAATTTGTCAATCGCCAAGTTCGGGAACTATTAACGGAGAATGGCGTCAAAAAAGGACAGGGTGAAATATTTGCCGCTTTGACGGCGCCGGTCGTTCAATCATTTACCAACGAAGCCGAGATTTCTTTGCTGAAGATTGCGCGCCAAATTAGTCTTTTGCCGAAATTAAAAAAAATCTGGTTGCGTCAATCCCCAGCGCAAATTCAAAAAAGATTATCGCGCTATCCGGTAATTGATAAATTATTAAAGCAACATCAGCAGAATTATTTTTGGCTCAAGAACAATTATTTTAATCATCAAATTTTGAACGAGAGTGATTTTATCAACGAAATCAAACAAATTCTAAAATCAAAGATTGATATTGCCAGCCGCTTGCGGGAAAGTTTGTCTCAGCCGGGCAAGAATAAACGGCGTAAGAATCAATTGCTTAAAAAATTTGTCTTTTCAAAGTCAGTGCGCAATTTACTCCAAATTTCCGAAGACTTTACCGCCTGGCAAGATGAGCGAAAAAAAACAACCTTGCTGATGACGCATTACGTTGGTTTGATAGCGCGCGGGGTTGCCGGCCGGACGAATTATACGGTAGAGGAATTAAAGTTTTTTGCGCCCGAAGAATTTGGCGCGTTGTTGCGAGGACAAGGTTATTACCCCAATCCCAAAGAAGTCAAAAGTCGGTTAGAGTACTGTTTAATTTATTATCGGCTGGAGCATTACGAACCTGTGGTCGGTAATCGGGCGCGGCTGTTAGCTCAGAAAATTTTAGGCAAAGCCGAGGAGACGCAAGTAAACGATTTTCGAGGAATGACTGCTTCACCTGGTCGCGTCCAGGGTACAGTCAAAATCCTAAAAAGCGTTCAAGAAGTAGGCAAGATTGAGCCGGGTGATGTTTTAGTTGCCGTTATGACTCGGCCGGACTATATGATCGCCATCAAAAAAGCTTGCGCCGTGGTAACCGACGAGGGCGGGATTACCTGCCACGCGGCGATTGTCTCGCGCGAACTCGGCATTCCCTGTATCATCGGCACCAAAATCGCCACGCGCGTTTTGCACGATGGTGACACAGTCGAGGTTAACGCCAATCACGGGGTGGTGACGGTGGTGGAGAGGAAGTAAAATCAAATAAAAACTAAAAATGAAAAACGACAAAGAAAAATCTAAAAAGCCTAAAGCAAAATTGACTTTCGGGTTAAACGTCATTTATGAAAAAAGTTTTAAAGAGGCAATAGATTTTGCCGTCAAGGATGGTTTTGGCGCGATCGAAGTTTGGGCGAGTGCGCCGCAATTTAACTGGCAAAAATATGCGAGCCATGAGCGTAAAGCAATCGCCTCATACGCCAGTCAAAATAAAATTGACTTGCAGTTGCATGGACCAGAAGAACTCAGTTTATTCAATTTTTTTCCGGTTCTCCAGTTGGCGACCCTAAAATGCTATCGTGAACTAATTGATTTCGCTAAGGAAATCGGGGCGCAAACTTTGACGATTCATCATGGAGAAACCACGGTGATTACTTTTCAGGGCGGGAGAAAAATCCCTTTATTTAGCCAGTATCCTCAAATATTAGATTCATTTAAAAAAAATTTAACCGCTGTAGCGCGGTACGCTTCCGGAAAGGTTAAACTTTGTCTGGAAAACGCCAATCATTTTAACGATCCTCTAATCAAAAAAATAGCCGCTGGGCTACTCAAGAAAAAACTGCTTTTTTTAACTTGGGATATCGGCAAGTCTTATAACAAGGACGGTTCTGTTAAAGAAGATGAAGTTAATTTTTTTGTCGATCACCTTAGCTCAGTAAAAAATGTATACTGGCATGATATGACTGCCCTTGGCGGACACGAGGTTGTAGGTAAAGGTTTTGTTGATTTTC
>MHJY01000044.1 GCA_001818235.1 Candidatus Jacksonbacteria bacterium RIFOXYB2_FULL_44_15
TGGTGCCGGCTTTGTATTCAAGTTTAGCTTTAATGTCATTGTCATCGCCGTCATCAACTTCGATTGAAAGGTTGACTTTGCCAGTGCCATTGGTCAACTCGCTCGCACTGTTAATCGCTCCGGTCGGCGCGGTGTTGATATCATATTGAATGCCAGCTTGATATACAGTTGATGTATTAGCTCCTGTTGAAGTTAACGTAATTTTATAAGTTAGCCACCGATCATTACTGCCGCCGGTAAAAACAGCTGGAATAGCATTGCAAGATACATTACTCACCCCTGGAGTTCCGCTGGCGCTTTTACTGCAACCGCCAGCTGTCGTATTCGCGCTATTCCAGTAAGTGCCAGTAGTTCCGTCTGGCCCAAAAAAGCCGGTAGCAGATCCAGTGTTCGGCGCTGATGCGCCATTGTCCGGCGCTGTTTGCATGGTTAAACGAACATCAGTGCCGCTTGGTAAACTTGTGGGCTCCTGCCAAGACACTGCGCCGACGACCTCTGCCTCACTACTGGTATTATACCAAGAAGAAGTTAAGACTTTGGAAGATGGATACTGATCGTAATTAATAGTTACATCTTGTAAAGTTGGCGTTTGACTGGTGTCAGCAGTAGAAAGCGTTGCTTGATATTGAATGTACCTCTGCCCGTCTGTAACGCAATTATTGGAAGAAATGTCTGCATTCTTAGTAACTGTATTACACGAACCCCAGACTGTAGCGTCGGATAGATTACTTTGGTTGCCGGTTCTCACTCTCATGGCAATAGTTTGCACGCCATCGTCGGACCAGGTCAATGTACCAAAGCCAGCGTTAGCTGTGGTGTCTTTGATGGCAGAGGTGAGGGTGCCAGTGGAATTATATGGCGCAGAATATTTGGCAAGTTTGAGATCTTGATTAGTGCCATCATAATAACTAATAAAAATGGTGTTAGCGTCAAGGGCGGCAATAGAAGAATACAAACCAACATCTCCTATTGAGTCTAATGTTGATGTGGTCCAGTTAGTGCCACCATTAGTTGACTGAGCGAACTTAAGGTCATAAACGCTGGCTCGATAATGACTAATAAAAATGGTATTAGCGTCAAGGGCGGTAATGGAAGTAGGACCCCAACCAGTGTTTGGGGTCGCGTCAGCAGTTGACGTAGTCCAGCTAGTACCACCATCCGTTGATTTGGCGAATTTGAGTTTAATATTAGTAACGTCTCCATAACTAATAAAAATGGTGTTAGTATCAAGGGCTTTGATGGAAGTCCATTGCCCAACATCGCCCGTCGCGTCTAATGTTGACAATGTCCAGCTGGTTCCGCCATTGGCTGAGTTAGCGAATTTAAGGTTAGTGTTGGTAAGATCATAATAACTGATGAACAAAGTATTGGCGTCAAGGGCAGTAATGGAGCTATCGTACCCAACGTAGCCAATTGAGTCTACTGTTATCGTGGTCCAACTCGTTCCGCCATTGATTGATTTGGCAACTACCAGATCGCCGGTATAATAGCTAATAAAAATAGTATTAGCATCAACGACAGTAATGGATGTGCCACTTGAAGTACTATACCCGGCAATGGTTTGTATTGTTGATGTGGTCCAGCTTGTTCCACCATTAATTGATTTGGCGAATTTAACACGAACATAAGAACTAGCATCGCAACCGCCTTCGCCATCATCACCACAATAATATTCATAATAACTAATAAAAATCGTGTTAGCGTCAAGGGCGGCAATGGAGGTATAATAGCCAACGACACCAGTGGCATCAACTGTCGATGTAGTCCAGCTGGTGCCACCATTGATTGATTTGGCGAATTTGAGATCATAATTGGGAGCATCATCAAAGTAACTAATAAAAATAGTATTAGCGTCAATTGCTTTTATAGAGCTATATTGTCCAACACTGTCAGTTGTTTGTACTGTTGATGTGGCCCAAGAAGCGCTTCCTTTGCTTAGTGTCGTATTGCCTAGGCTTATGGTTGTAGTGGCAGCGGTTGCTCCAGTAAAATCAGTGTCTGCCCATGAACTGGAGGCCGTAGCCGCGGAAATCTGGCCAACAGTGGAAGTAGTGTCGATACCACTTTCTTTGGCTTCATATTTTGTCCAGCCAGTTTGGTCAGTATTATGGCTGGCATAAACACTGCTGGAAGCGGTCGCATCCCAAGCAGTTTGGGTCCAAGTATAAGGAGCGGCCAGGGCTTCAGGCAATCCTAAAAAAGGTGCCCCGATTAAATTAGTCACTAAACTAATAACTAAGGCAACCGTCGCTAAAACCTTAACCTTCTTCTGATATTTTTGCTGAGCGCCAATAACCAAAATTTTCCTAAACAAAAATTTAAGAATTCCAAGCATAAATTTGCTGATAGAAATATATCGCTTAAAAAACCTGTCTTATTTTATATTTTACCTCTTTACGTTGAATATGACAATTACTTCCCGAACACTTGGGCGGCGATTCGCCGGATTCCTTCACGCAGATCTTTTTCTTTCACGGCAAAACAAATTCGAACGTATTTCTTCGCCTGACTGCCAAAAGTTGCTCCCGGAGCAACAGCCACCTGGCGGTCCCTCAGTAATTTTAAAGCGAATGTTTCGGAGTCCAAACCGCTTTTTGAAATATCTATTAAAATGTAAAAAGCGCCTGCCGGCGTATATTGATATAAACCGTATTGTTTGAGTAACTGCACTACCAGGTCACGCCGCTTTTTATAGGAATTGACCATCTGGCGAACCGAAGTCTGGGGTCCTTCGAGCGCCGCTTTGGCGGCCCACTGGCAAAAGGTGGGAACGCAGGCAATTTGGCACTCGTTTAACTCTCGAATTTTGTTGGCGACCTCTAAATTTGATATGGTGTAACCAACCCGCCAGCCGGTCATCGCGTACGTTTTGGAAAAACTCCGCACGACCACCACTCTTTTTGGATCCAAAACAAACGGCGAAAAATGTTGCCCTTCAAAAATTATCGCCTCATAACACTCATCGCAAATAATCCACAAATCATGTCTCTTCGCTATCTTGACAATCGCCTCTAAAACAACCCGCGGAATTACCGCGCCGGTCGGGTTAGCCGGGGTGTTAAGCAAAATTACCTTGGTTTTGGCGGTAATCTGACTTTCAATATCAGCCGGCCGTGGCACAAAATTATTTTTAACGAATAGAGGATAAAACTTAAACTTCACGCCCTGCGCGAGCGGTATCATAAAAAAATTCGGCCAACCGGGATTCGGCAAAATAATCTCGTCGCCAGGATCGAGCAAAGCGTTGATGCAGGTCGAGAGCGCCCCCATCCCGCCGGCGGTTAATACCACTTGCTCATAATTAATAACGTCCCGACGTTTAGATCGGGACATTAATCGAAATTGTTGATTTGTTTTTTTCGCCAAAGCTTGGCGGACAGGCGTTTCACCGGCGTTCGGTGAATAGGCGGTTAAATTTGATTCAATGGCCGCGCAACCGGCAGTTTTGATGTTTGCCGGCGTAAAAAAATCTGGAATGCCAATATGAAGTTTAATGCAAGCCGGGATTTTATCGGCCAGTCCGGCAATCACCCTAATGCCTGATGAATGTAATTTTTGTACGCGTTTAGCCAATATGGGCATGACACTCGTTGTTACTTTGAATGATTACCTCGCAAAATGGGCAAAAGCGCGATTCGCTTCGGCCATTTTTTCGACGTTTGATTTAAATTTTAGAGCTTCTCCTTCGTTGCGACTCGCCGCCATAATCTCATCCTTTAATTTATAGCTCATATTCTTGCCCTTTCGTCGATTAGTTGCGGCAATCAGCCAGCGCAGTGCTAGCGACAGCCGCCGATCACCCTTAACTTGATAAGGCACTTGATAGTTGGCACCGCCTACGCGGCGCGAGCGCACCTCCACGTCTGGGGTAATATTTTTTAAAGCTTTATTAAACAAACCCAACGGGTCCTCGCCGGTTTCTACTCTGATAAAATCAAAACAATCATAAATAATCCGTTCGGCGGTTGCTTTTTTCCCGCCCCGCATTATTTGATTGATAAATTTCGCAATAGTTAAACTTTGAAATTTAGGATCAGGAGCGCATATTTGCTTTTTAGGTCTTTTCCCGCGCATTCTTAGTGGCAAAGCTATTAAAGCATAAAGCCAAAAACTTTTTCAGTTATTTGACATTACAACTTAATAGCTATCTTGTTTTACTCGGCACGTTTCGCGCCATAAAGCGAACGGCCTTGTTTTCGGTTTTCCACGCCTTTACTGTCGTAGACTCCGCGCACAATATGATAACGGACACCAGGCAAATCCTTAACTCTGCCGCCGCGAATCATCACAATCGAGTGTTCCTGCAAATCATGGCCGACGCCCGGAATATAAGCGGTCACTTCTTGACCATTGGACAAGCGAACACGGGCAATTTTGCGCATGGCCGAGTTTGGTTTCTTGGGGGTAGTAGTTGTAACTTTCGTGCACACTCCCCGTTTAAACGGCGAATTTACCGTCGTACGCGTCCGGCTATGGGGATTAAAAATAGTTCCCAAAGCTGGGGTTTTCGATTTATTTTTTTTATGTTTTCGTCCTTTACGAATTAATTGATTAATTGTCGGCACAGAATAAATCTATAAACTCAAAACTTAAAAGTAAAATTTTATACTTTTTTTCAAGCTTTGAATCTTGAATTTTTAATTTCAACTATTATTTAATAAAATGATACGCTTAAAACTTTTTATAGCTTATCACAAAACCAGCGCCGTGTCAAAGCCCTCCAGTTAGAGAATAATAAACCGGCCCTAAAAATAATTGATTTAAAAAACTGATTACCGGCTGGATAAAATCAAAGCCAATAAACAGCAAAGCCAAAAGAATAATAATGCCGTATTGATTCAACCACTGGCGTAAAACCAAATTTTCTTTGGGAATAAATAAATATAGTAATTTTGAACCATCCAGCGGCGGAATCGGTAATAAGTTAAAAACCGCCAGCGCGATATTGGCCATCACTATTAACGAGAAAAAGTAGGCCATGCCCCCTACCGTCGGTGACAAATAGATTAATCGCGCAATGGCCGCGAATACAGCCGCCAACAGAAAATTTGCCGCCGGCCCGGCCAGCGAAACCTTAAGCTCATCAAGGCCTGTTTTTAAATTGTAAGGATTATAAGGTACCGGCTTGGCATAAGCAAAAATAAAAGCTCCTTTGGTGAAAATTAATAAAAAAACCGGCAATAAAATTGTTCCCCAAAGGTCAATATGCGCAATCGGATTTAACGTTAGCCGCCCGGCGCGTTTGGCCGTATCATCACCTAACCATAAAGCGGCCAAACCATGCGCGACTTCGTGAACGATAGCCGAAGGAATAATAATGATAAAGTAAAAAAGCAGTTGAAAAATATTCATAGTATTTATCTTGCTAATCTCGAATTAATGTGCTAGCATTATGTTTATCGTTCTTGATTCTTAAATCGTAAATCGTAAATCTTGATTCTAAATCTTCTATGTCAGAATGCAATTTTTGCCAAAAAACTCACGGAACCGGTAACAATGTACCACACTCCAAGAAAAAAACCAAGCGCTCTGTTCGCGCTAATTTACAAACTCGCACCGTTAAAGGTTGCCGAGTTAAAGTGTGTACTACTTGTATTAAGTCTTTGCCAACCCTAACTCTTTAGGCTGGCTTAAAGCTAACACGCGATCGGTTTTGATCTTAGCTTCTTGTTCCAAGAAAAAACGGTTAACCCCGGGGATAAATTTGAGCCAACTTTTTATCCACGACAAGATTTGCTTGATCTTAATTTTACCGGCCGCGATAACACGTTCTATCCGACGGGCGACTTCCTCGCCCTTATTTTTAAATTTGATCTTATCCGGCGGGTCAAGCCGGTCGTAAATGTCGCCTAAACCGTCGGCTAAAATATTTTCGATCTCCAACAAAAATTCGCTTTTTTCGGCAGTTGGCGCAATAGCCGCAATCCCGGGTGTAGATGATGCGGGCGTCGTCACAGCTACGGTTTGATGCAATTCTTCTTGAAAATTCTCGGTCTCCTGTCTGGCCTGCTCGCGAGCCTCCTGTTTTATATATTGGCTGATAATCTCTTCCTGGCTCGAGGCGGCCTCTCGAATAGCGCCAGAAGCGACAATATTCTCACGATCCCAATCAGCATCTTGGGGTGTTATTTCTGGCGCATTTTGAGTTTGCTTGATGATCGGCATAAGAACAATTGCATTATATCAAAAAACGAAAACTCCTGCCATTGTTTTGATTTCTCTTGACTATAACCTAAACTTGCACCAGCCATTTTACATACTCCGGCAATCGGCCGTGAACCGCATCAAAAAAGATCTTTTGCAGTTTCTTGGTGATCGGTCCAAGTCGACCATCGCCGATTTGTCGGCCATCAATTTCTGAAAAATAGGCTACCTGGCAAGCAGTGCCGGTCAAAAATACCTCATCGGCAATATACAGTTCACTGCGATCGATGCACCGCTCGCAAACCCCAATCCGTTCGCGACCAGCGACTTCCATCACTAAACTGCGAGTCACTCCTTCTAAAATATTGGCTGATACCGGCGGCGTAATCAACTGTCCGGCGCGGACAATAAAAATATTTTCGCCACTGCCTTCGCAAACACTGCCGTCTTGATTCAAAAAAATCGCCTCATCCGCTCCGCACATGGCCGCTTCTTGCCGCGCTAGAGATGAATTAACATAGGCTCCGCAAACTTTTGCCCGTGGCGGAATCATAGTATCGTCAATCCGTCGCCAGGAGCTCACCTTGCCTTTTAATCCTTTATCGGTGGCCAAGTAATCGCCTAAACTAATCATATACATCGCGAGGCTCGGTTCAAAATCAGGCGAGATTATCGGCGCAACCTTGGTGGCCGCTTGATATATAAAAGGCCGGACATAAATATCACTCTCTAGAGCATTTTTCTTAACCAACTTCTTTAAAATTTCGGTCATTTCAGCTGGTGTTTCTTTAACCGCAAGGCCCAAAATTTTCGCCGAATTAACCAAACGTTCAAAATGTTCCAGAGGCTTTAACAGTAGCATTGCCTTTTTTTGTTCGAGCCAGTACCCGCGCACGCTGTCAAACACGCCGGTTCCATACTGCAGGGCGTGAGTCGCAAGCGGCACGCGCGCTTGTTCTTCCTCAACAATTTCACCTTTAAAATAAACAAAGTTTTTCATAAAAATATATTCACCTATCAAACTCACGCATCAAATTCATATTAGCTTTTGATATTTGACATTTGGGCTTGATTTGATATTTGTCATTTGGATTTTGACATTTTTTTGTTACTCCACCATTTTTCAATGCGGTTAAACGCTTCGTTAATCACATCCTCGGTCTGCGCGAAACAAAAACGCAAATGTCTCTTACCTGTCGGACCGAAAGCACTCCCTGGCACCGCCGCCACCTTGGCTTCTTTCAGCATATCCAAAGCGAATTGATAATCCTCAAACGGCGGAATAATTTTAACAAAAATATAGTAGGTCCCGGCTGGCGTCTGATAACTAAAAAGATCCGGCAATTGATCCAAGCGTCGGCAAATCAATGCCCGGCGCTTAGCAAATTCCTTAACAAAATAACTCACTTCGCGCGTTCCATGAGTTAAAGCTAGAGTAGCCGCATATTGCGACGGCGTGGCCGCGGCCAGCGCTAAAGCATCGTGTACTTTAAGCATTTGATTAACCACGTCAGCGGCGGCATAAATGTATCCGACGCGAAAACCGCTCATCGCGTACTCCTTGGAAAAGCTATAGCAAGCAATTAACTGATTTCTTATTTCTGATATTTGTAAAATGCTAAAATGGGCTTTCCGATCATAAACTAAAAAATCATAAGGTTCATCGGTAATAATCCAAAAACCATTTTTTTTAGCTAAGACAGCTATTGACCGAAGATCCTGCTCAGTCAGTAAACTCCCGGTGGGATTATTAGGATTGCAAATCACGACTGCTTTGGTTCTGGCGCTAATCTTATTTTTAAATGCCGCCAAATCCAATGTCCAACCGGCGGCTTCATTTAGCGGAATAAAAATTGGCCGCCCCTCTGCCAACTCGATTTGCATGATATGAGAAGGGAATCCCGGCGAAAAAATTAAAACCTCATCTTTAGGATCAACTACTGTTAAGATAGCGGCCGCGACTGCTTCCATCGCTCCAACCGTAACTAAAATTTCCGTATCAGAATTTACTTTAATGCCGTGCTGGCGCTTTAATTTACTGGCAATCGCTGATTTCAACACCGGCAAACCGGCAAATGGTGCATACTTGCCAATTTGGGGATTATTCATTAATTCTTGTCCGAGTTCGAACCGGACAGAGTGGGGAGTTAAAAAAGTCGGCGTTCCCTGAGCTAAAGAAATCACTCCAGGAATTCCCTGCGCTAAATGCATCATCTCTTTTATTGCCGATACCGTTAATTTTTTTACCCGTTTAGAAATGCCTGCTTGCCGCATTTTAAAACCAGATAGTTCTAAAGCTGACTGTCTTGGATAAGCCATAAAAAAATATTGCTGGTTAATTAATTCCTTTTGGGATAATCTGTTTTACCACTAAATCCCCGATCTCTTTAGTTGTCACCACTTTTTCCGGCTGCAGGTCCGGCGTCCCATAGCCTTGCTGTAAAACCTTCTCGACTGCCTGCTCAATCATAAAAGCGCCATCCAAAAGTTTTAGAGAGTGGCGTAATAGCATCGCGGCCGAAAGAATTGTCGCCAGCGGGTTGGCAGTTCCCAAACCAGTGTGTTTAGGGGCTGAACCATGAGCCGGCTCGTACATCCCAAAACTGCTTCCTCCCCAACTGCCGGAAGGTATCATGCCGAGTGACTTAGCCCACACCGCCGCCTCATCAGATAAAATGTCGCCAAACATGTTTCCTGTGACCAAAACGTCAAATTGATCTGGATTTTTTGCGATTTGATAGGCGGCATTATCGACAAACATATATTTAAGTTGAATATCCGGATATTTCATCACTAATCGCTCGGCTACTCGGCGCCAAAGTTTGGACGTTTCCAGCACATTGGCTTTATCAACCAAAGTAACCTGTCTTTTTCGCGTACCCGCTAATTTAAATGCCACTTCCAAAATTCGCTCAATTTCGCTGGTGTTATAATACATTACGTCGACAGTTTCCTCGCTGGACAATTCATCAAATTTAATCAGGTGGCGCGCTTTAACATTGCCAAAATAAATATCCGACGTAAGCTCGCGGACAATTACAAAATCCGCGCCTTCGCCTTTGATTGGGCGAATATTGGCGAATAAATCAAACTCCGAGCGCAACCCTAATATAACATTGCGTTCCACTCCAGCCCATTTTTCTTTGGTCGCTTCTTCCACCGGCCCGCCGACAGCGCCGAATAATATCGCTTGCGACTGCTGGCAAACCGCGACCGTTTCTTCGGGCAGGTGTTTCCCAAATTTATCCCAAGCCTCGCCGCCAGCCAAAAGATGTTTAAAAATAAATTGACACGACAATCGCTTTGCCACTGCCTCTAAAACCTTAACTGCCTCGACAGTTATTTCCGGGCCGATGCCGTCACCGCCGATAACGGCAATTTGATATGTCTTTTGATTTTCTGCTGTTTTCATAATAATTAACTTACTAAAAAATACGCATACATGTCAACTGTATTTGATATTTTGATTCCGCTAAAAACTATTAACAATCCGTT
Source organism: Candidatus Jacksonbacteria bacterium RIFOXYB2_FULL_44_15 (assembly GCA_001818235.1). GTDB lineage: Bacteria > Patescibacteriota > Patescibacteriia > UBA9629 > UBA9629 > UBA9629. The sequence goes on from MHJY01000044.1 coordinate 9,640, forward strand.
CCAACTCCTCCTGGCTAAAATATTCCACAACTATCTGCCCCTTAGCAAGCCCGCCTTTAATTTGTGCCCGCGTACCCAAACGTTCCTCCAAACGCGCCTCATAAGCCGACACATTTGGATCGCGCTGGCGTAGCCGCCGAGAATGGCTGATAACTTTAACTTGCTGTGCCTCCCGCTCGGCCAAGCGCACTGTTAAATTATTTAAAGTGATTTTTTTCCATAAATTCAAACGCGCTTGCTGTTCTTCTAAACTAAGAATCGCTTTAGCGTGACCTTCGGTGATTTCACCGGAAATTATTGAGTTTTGAATTTCTACCGGTAAATCCTGCAGTCGCAAAACATTAGCCACTTGTGGCCGCGATTTGCCTACTGCGCTAGCCAGTTGCTCTTGGGTCAAACCAAAATCGCTTAATATTTTTTGATAACTGCGCGCCAGTTCCATCGGGTTAAGATCTTCCCGCTGCAAATTTTCGATTAGCGACCATTCCAATTTTTGCAAATCCCCGGCTTGTCGAACTATTACCGGCACTTCTTTAAGCCGCAAATCCAAAGATGCGCGGAGCCGCCGCTCACCGGCAATTAATTCCAAGCGCCCGTCATCGTGTTTAGTTACTAAAAGCGGAGAAAGAATTCCGTGCTGGCGAATGGAATCAGCCAGCTCTTGTAATTTGTCCTGTTCAAAAGTGCTTCGAGGTTGATAGGGATTTGCTACAATCTTAGCTGGGTCAACCAATAAAACTCGCATCTCATTCGCGACCGGCGATGATTCAAACTTTTCCCTCAAATTTACCAAGGTCGGCTGGTCTGATGGAACTCCTTTTAAAAATGCCTCAGTGTTATCGATAATTTCCCCAGCTGTCTGATCTATATCTTTCGATTGTCTATTGGGGATAATGGCCGAAAGCCCTCTGCCTAATCCCCGTTTTAGTGATGACATGGAATTGAATTGACGATTAATTTAATATATGATATAATTATAGGGCAATTAGCAAAATAGTGCAAAATAAAAACAAAAAAACCCTATTTAATCAACAAATTTCGTCGTTTCTAACTATAACTTCTAAGGTACTCTTGATTGGTGCCTTATTTTTAATTCCGTTTGGTTCTCTCGAGGCTAAGGCTGACATAATCACGCCAGACGAGCTTATTAATTTAACCAATCAAGAAAGGGTGAAAGCCGGACTTGCCAGCCTTAAGTCTAACACCTTGCTAGAATTAGCGGCTTACAACAAAGCGGTTGATATTTTAGAAAATAATTACTTTGCCCACACCAACCCGGCAGGTAAACCTTTTTATTTTTGGATCCAGGAAACTGGTTATGAATATCAAAGCGCCGGTGAGAATTTAGCCATAGATTTTTCTAATGCCCCAGACATTGTGGACGCTTGGATGGCTAGCCCGACCCACCGCGAAAATATTCTCGAATCAAGCTACCAAGAAATCGGATTGGCGATTTTATCCGGAAAATTTGGCGATCATGAAACAATAGTCGTTGTTCAGGAATTTGGAGAACCAATTACACCTTTGCCCTCAACGCCTCCCGCCACGCTCGCCATGGAATCTGCCACTACCATCAAACTGGTGGCCGGGCAAAGTACACACACGCCCATGTTGGCTAATTCGAATTTGCCAACAAATCCGTTGCCATGGGCCAAGCGCATACAAAATCTCTTAAATTTAGCAGTGATGATTATTTTTTCCGCCGTGGTAATTCTCTTGACCGAAAAAAGCATAGCGCTTTCTCTCCAACCATTGCCGCGTTACACCAGTGGCCGGCCGGTCATTTCCGGCGGTAAAGGAACACCCATAATTTTTAATATCGTCGGCGCGACATCGGCCAATACCCCGCGCGGCGTGTAAGTGCTTAAATCAGGAACCGTCGGTTTTTCTTCAACGAAACCCTTACCGACAATAATGCAGGGCACCGGATTCGACGAGTGCTCTTTATTTATTTCCCCGGATTGCGGATCAAATAAAATTTCCGCATTACCGTGATCGGAAGTTAACATCACTACTCCGGAAAGCGACAAGACCAACTCAATTATCCGCTTAAAACAAGTATCCAAATACTCAACCGCGGCAATGGTCGCTTTTAAATTGCCGGTATGGGCGACCATATCCGGGTTGGCATAATTAACGACCGTGAATTCAAACTGACCAGAAGACAACTCGCGCATCAACCGGCTGGTTACTTCGGCCGCCGACATCTCCGGTACTTCCGCATAATCACAAACCGGCGGCGAAGGAACTAAAATTCGCTGTTCGCCAGGAAAAGAATCCTCACGCCCGCCATTTAAGAAAAAGGTGACATGGGCGTATTTTTCCGTTTCGGCAACATGCAACTGCCGCACCCCATTATCGCTTAAAACCTTAGCCAAGGGATTCGTCACCAACTCCGGCGGAAAAGCGATTTCGGCCGGCAGGGCTTTTTCGTATTCAGTCATCGTTACCACCAGCAAATTCTGAAGATACTCTCCCCGATCAAATTTATTAAAATCCGGCAAGGTCACGCTGGTAGTCAATTGACGCATTCGGTCCGCCCGGAAATTAAAAAAAATCATAACGTCATTGCTTTTAACCGGCATCTCCGGCGTTATGACGATTGGCGGTATCTGTTCATCGTAGATTTCCTGCTTATAGTAAAAACGAATTGCCTCCTTAGGGTCGGTAAATGTTTTTGGGGCTTTGCTTAAAAAAATCGCCTGATACGCCGCCATTGTTCGGTCCCAACGATTATCGCGATCCATCGCCCAATAGCGTCCGGTAAGTGTTGCGATCCGGGCCGGCAATTTAGCTTTGATTATCCGCGCCTCCAGATCCTCAATAAAACCTAAGGCGCTGTTATAAGCCACGTCGCGGCCATCAAGAAAACAATGCAGGGCTATATGTTTAACGCCTTGGTTGGTTGCTGATTCCAATAAGGCGTAAGCATGCTCAACATGCGAATGCACGCCGCCATCCGAGATCAATCCAGCCACATGCAAAGTGCTGTCATTTTGTTTGACCCGTTCAAAAGCTTGTAAAAATTTGGCGTTTTGAAAAAAAGAGTGATCAGAAATCGCCTTGGTAATCCGCGGCAAATCTTGATAAATAATCTTACCGGCTCCGAGCGATAAATGACCGACCTCAGAATTTCCCATCTCGCCCCACGGCAGTCCTACCGAGTCTCCGCTGGCCTGCAATACTTGCACCCAATAATTCTTTAATAAATGATTGTAAACCGGCAATTTAGCCTGGCTAATGGGGTTAGACCGCGCCGTCGTTGCGATGCCCCAGCCGTCGCAGATAATTAATAAAAAAGGTGTATTTTGCATTGAAATAAATTGATCGGTTAACTCGTTAACCCGTTAACTCGTTAACTTAATAATTATTAAACTATTAACGATTCTCCTGTCATCACAGGGGGCTTTTCTATCCCCACCAAATCCAGCATCGTCGGGGCAACATCAGCTAGGCGTCCGCCAGGCTCGTCGCTAGTTTGATTTTTTAACTTAATTTTTTTGGTGGTAAAAACAACGAACGGCACCGGCGAAGTCTCGTGAGTAGTATTGATTATCTCTTGTCCAGACGCAGTTACGGCGCCCATGATTTCGGCGTTACCGTGATCCGCCACAATCACCGCCTCACCGCCCATAGATTTGACGGCCTCCAAAATCTGCCCCAAACATTGGTCCGCTATTTCGCAACCCAGTCGCGCCGCCGCCACGTTGCCGGTATGGCCTAACATATCGGCATTGCATAAATTAACGCAGACAAAATCATAAAGTTGATGCTGAAGGCTTTCCACGATAACGCCGGTAATTTCCGGTGAAGACATTTTTGGCGTGGTATCATACGAATCAACCTTCGGTGATTGCACCAAAATCCGGTGCTCTCCGGCTAAAGGCTCTGGATAACCGCCGTTGAAAAAGTAAGTAATATGAGCATACTTCTCCATTTCGGCAATATAAAGCTGATGATAATGCGAGCCTAAAACAGCTGGCAATGTTTGCGGTAAATCGCGGGCCGGAAATGCCGTGAGCACGATATCAACATCCGGGCCGAAATCTGTCATGGCGATAAAGCGTATATTGCGAAGAATTTTCCGCCGCGCGAATCCCCCTTGATTTAGCTCTTCGAAATCACCCTGCACGAATGGTTTGGTTAACTGGCGCGCCCGGTCTGATCGTAAATTGTAAAAAATGATGACGTCGTTATCGGCGATATTATCGCGGGCCGTCACAAAATTATTTCGAATTAAAGTCGGCGCGATAAATTCATCGGTCTCCCCGCGTTCGTAAGCCTGCTTTATAGCCTCCTCCAAATCACGCGCCGTATGGGAAGCATCGCCTAAAACTAAAGCATTATATATTTGCTCGGTTCGTGCCCAATCTTTTTTGCGATCCAAATAAAGCCGCCCGGCAACCATCCCGACCCGTTTAAGCTCCGGCACCATCGCCGCTTTTAATTTTTGCCACTCTGGCAAAGCCGCGTGCGGCAAACTGTCGCGGCCGTCCGTAAAAAAATGCCAAATCGCATCAATTTTATGCGAGTCGATAAATTTGCTTAAAGCAATCACGTGATCCGGCGACATGTGCGGACACTGGTCACCAGACAAAATGCCCATTAAATGCAACTGGGAATTATATAATTTAACGTGACGCACCGCCTCTAAAAAAGCCGGGTTTTTATAAAACGTCCCGTCGGCAATCGCTTCGGATATGTATACCGAATCTTGAATCACCTTCCGGCCAGCTCCCAAATTTAAGTGGCCAGCTTCGGAATTGCCCACCTGCCCGGCAGGCAAACCAACTTCAGAGCCGTGAGCAGACAGTTTAGTATGCGAATAATTCTCCCATAAATTATCAAAATTAGGCGTATTCGCTTGGGTTATTGCATTATAAGGACCAGGCGGCGCCAATCCCCAGCCGTCGAGGATAATCAAGGCCAAAGGCGGGCGTTTAATATTTTCCAGCATTGGGTATAAAATTTGTTATTTTAGTCTAATCCGTTCTTCTATCTCCATCAGCCGATTATACTTGCAGACGCGCTCACCGCGGGAAATGCCTACTTTTACCATCTGGCTTCCCATGGCCACGGCCAGATCAATCATCGAAGTATCGTTTGTTTCACCGCCGCCGCGATGGGAAACTATCGTCCAAAAGCCGGCCGAATGTGCTTGCTTCATCGTATCGATTGTTTCCGAAAGTGTACCGATTTGATTTAGTTTAATCAAAATACCGTTGCAGGCCTTAGTTTTGATGGCTAGCTCCAGACGCTTGGGATTAGTTACCAGCAAATCATCGCCGATGATACGGACTTTTCCACCCAAAACGGCCGTGGCCTGCGTCCAGTTTTCCCAATCGTCCTCAGACAAAATATCTTCCAAACTGACGAACGGGTACTTTTCGATCCAGCCGGCAAAATAGCTGATCAAATCCTGGGGCGAAAAAACCCGATTTTCTTTTTTAACTTGATACTGTTTGATGTCGCCGGAATCGTCGCTGACTAAAATTTCATTGCATGCCGGATCAGCGGCGAGCATCACGTCGATTCCCGGGCGATAACCGGCGGTCTTGATGGCTTCTAAAATCAACTGCCAAGGCGCTTCGTTCGAGGGCATCCCAGACGGAGCATAAGCACCCTCATTGCCGACATTAGTGTTGAAACCATTGGCTTGCAAAATCTTTTTTAAGGCTAAGTAGACTTCGGCGCCGGCGCGAACGCTTTCTTTTACCGAAAGCACTCCCCGGTCGTCATAAATTTGTGGCACGACCAGATATTCCTGAAAGTCTGTGGAATTGTCCGCGTGCTTACCGCCCTCAATCACCACAATCATCGGCGCCGGCAATTTGACTTCTGCCCCGTCTTGACGGGGGTGATTAGAAATCAAACCAATATACTCATATAATTCCATCTTCTGACTGACACTTGCCGCCTGCGCTACTGCCAAAGACACGCCTAAAATGGCATTGCCGCCTAAGTGAGCTTTATTGGGAGTTCCGTCCAGATCGATCATGCGCTGATCAATGGCTCTTTGGTCTTCGACCTCTTGCCCAATGACGACACCGGCGATTTCGTTATTAACGTTGGTAACCGCCTGCAACATTCCTTGTCCGCCATAGCGCGTGCCACCATCGAATAAAACAACGGCTTCGTGGCTACCGGCCGAGACGCCGAACGGCACTGAAGCGCGGCCGCAGACGCCGGACTCTAAAACTACTTTCACCTCCAAAGACGCGGTTCCCCCGGAGTTTAAAATCTCCCGGGCGTGGATATGGATAATTTTCATAAATTAGCGATTATGCAGTTAACGAGTTAACGGGTTCACGAGTTAAGAAATGTAAATTAAGTAATGGCCATCAAACATTATGACTGGTTAAAAATTTCCTTATACTAGAAACAAATTTCGGAATACATTCAAAATCTTTTGTATATATTTGATAAATTCTTTCCAAAGGCAACGTTGAATAAGCATGCACCAACTTATTTCGAAACTCCGTCAAACGCTGCAGTTTTAACGCCAGCGTAAGATTGATTATGCCGGCCTCGGCTAAAATGTCAAAAGTTTCCCGATAGATCTCCGGCTTCTTTAACTTAGCCAAGCCTATCACCATTTCTCCTATTTCGATAATGCTTTCAATCGACAACTGCAACAAACGCTCGACTGAATAATAAATATGCCAATCTTGTTTAAAATCCGCCAAGCTATATTTTTGGCTTTTAGTTAATTTGGCTAAATAATTCTCTAACTCGTCGATGGTTTTTAATATTCTAGCAGTTTTTGGAGACATATAACCAAGATACAATAACCAAGTTTCCAAATAATAACAAATAACCAATTACCAAACTATTTTGAATTTTAGAAAATTGATTATTGGAATTTGTTTGGATACTTGTTTCTTGGTTATTGATTATTAAAAATTTAGCTAGTTAGTATCTCTTGCATTAACCGATTATGATGTGGTTGCCAGTCCAACCAGCGACAAATAGCATCTGCTTCGAAGTAAACTCTGGTGGAATCGTTTTTAACGTAAAGTAACTTACCGTCGTAAACAATACTGCGCTCTAAGGCCGGCGGCAACTCTTGATTTAAAAGAACTAAATCTATTTTATCCGGTAAATGCAAAAGGGCTTCTACCTCACCGCGAATCTGGCCAACGATTTCATCCTTTTTGGCCGCACTTAAATCATACCTTAAATAAACCGCAATATCCAAATCAGAAAGCGGACCAACAGAACCTTGAGCGTAAGACCCAAAAAGATAGGCAAATTCAACTGGATATTTTTGAAAAACACCTTTGAGCAAAGTAGTTAAAAAAAATATAGATATTTGTGGGGTTTGTTTCTTCATAACGCTTAATCTTGACAACAATTGTAGCATGCGAGTTATGAGCAGTCGAGACTTGACAAGATTTTGAATATGTGCTATATTATAAAGTCGCAAAAAAAATGAACCCTCCAAAATTTTCTACTGAAAACTTAGGCGGGTAAAGAGTGTTGTCTATATAATGTGTATTTTTTGACTCCTCTTCCATTAATTTTGCGCGGGAGAGGATTTTTGTTCTCTCCAAGGTAATCGCTTCTACTGTGCCACAACCAGCAGGGCGAGTGCCTAAAAATACTTATTTTGACGCTAATTTTAGGGGCCATGCCCCGCACCAATTCTTAAAAAAAGCTTTGACTGGCCGATAAGCAAAGCCGAAGGCGACTTCGCGCATGTAACGCTTTAAATTTATTGATGTTAATGGAATTTGGTGTGGGGTTGACTATATTATAGCAAAGTGATATAATATAGCCATCATTAAAAATCTCATTTGACAAACAAAAAAGCCCGTGTTATGGGCAAAAGAGTAATTATTTGATTAAATCGATTAAGTATTCTTCTGTCCAACTAGCTTGATCCAGTATATTTTTCAAAGTTTTCCGGCGAAAACTGTCGCTAGGATCATGCATTGGCAGAATAACCACGCAATTATTTTTGACAAACATTTTATGACTGCCTCTTTGGTGGGCGACAAAAAAGCCATCTTTCAAAAGGGCTTTCTCCAATTTACGGGCAGTAATCGAATGTAATTTAGAGTGCATCTTTCAGGGAAACGACCATGGCTGGTTGTGTTAATTCTCGAAGATACTTTTTCTGCCGAAGAAATAGTAAAGCGTATTTATTTTTATCTAGCCGCTCCCAACCTTCTAAGTAACACAAAACTGCCTCTTTAATGTTTTGATAGGCTTCGTCGTAGGTTTTGCCCCAGCTAATACAGCCGGGCAACGCGGGACAAGACGCAGTAAAAACATCTTCATCTTTTTCTATAACAAGTTGTAGTAAAATTTGTTTAGCCATATAAATTTTACACACTGTTGGTGCGGGCATGATATTTATTTAGTGCTTCGGCGGAAAATCGGGCTATAATAGTCTGCCCATCTGCCAATTCTGCCTCTCCTTGGGCGATAATTGTGTCTATAGACTGTTGAGTTGATCTTGTCATAATACGCTGGAAATCAATTTTAAATTTGGAATCTTAGAAAAGTGTCTGGTGTTTTGGGTAATCAGCATTGCTTGATTAATTACTGTGGTAGCGGCGATTAGAGCATCTAGTAATGGCACTTCAAAATCCCGAGTATATTTGCCGGCTAATTCTGCTATATCTGCCGTCACCGGCACTAGTGTAAAAAAATTAAAAAGCGCATTGATCTTTATCTGCTGTTTTACAATCTTAGAGCTACGACCAGCAAATACCTCAGCCTTGCTAATTACCGAAACCATAAAAACAGCGCTGTTAACAGCTAAGGGCGATAAGACATCAAAAAGATTACAAAATTTTCGCAGATGGTTAATGAGCATATCCGTATCAACGAGATAAATTTTGCCACCGCCGGTTATTGCCATAACTGCTTAACCCTGATATCAGCTTTGTCCCTTAGCTGCCTAACATATCTAACTCCTTCTGGAATATCGGTTATTAGGCCATACGTTTTATTTAAAACCGCTTTCATCCTGGCCTTATAATCTGTTGTTGGTTGCTCTAGCGGAATAAGTTGAAGAATAACTTTATAGCTGGAGTAGTCACCGGTGTAAGGCAACTCTTGCTCCAGGAATAAAGCCTTCTTGGCTCTGCTATATTGGGCGATAGTAGTGATAGTTTGCATATAAATTTACTATAATTCATTTAATTAGTTAGGACAATATTGACATAAATATAATAAAATGATATAATACACTTATTCTTTCGCTGAAATTAAAGGATGGAAAAATACAGGCTTTCTTCCCCCTTGCATTAAAAATAAGGCGGCAAAAGCCAAAATCCATCTACTATTCGTGAGGGAGGAGGGTAAATCCTCCTCCCCACACGATTCCTTCCTTTAACTTCAGCAAAAGCTGAAGAATTGTTCTTTACAATATTATCTCGCCCAAGCCCCGTGAGGGTGTAAGCGGATAAATTATATTAGCGCAGATTAAATTAAGTGCTTTCTTCCTATTGGAATCAAAGCAGCTTTGATCGCGGCCCGGCGCATGTTTGGAATTTTTAATTTTTAATTTGTAATTTTTATTGAATGTTTAATGACTTAATTTCTAATTTAAAAATTTAACATTAGAAATTAAATAGAAATTAAGAATTAGAAATTAAAAATTTTCCAGGCCTTTGCCGGGGCTCGATCAAAGCAGTTTATTGCTTTGATGTTTTCGCAAAGCGCACCAAAATGGTGCAAATATTAGTTACTACTCTTTTAGGAGGTACACCATGTACACAGCTGAAATTTCTAGAAACAACCCTGCTAGTGCAATTTTTCTATTAGACAGATCTGGTTCAATGGATGAACTAATCGCTGGAGGGCAAATAACCAAAGCCCAAGCTGTCGCAGACGCTGTTAATAAATTGCTCCAAAATTTAGTTATTAAATGTTCCAAGGGAGATGACGTCAGAAATTATTTTGACGTCGGAGTTATAGGATATGGCATGCAAACAGCTCCAGCCGTCGGTCCAATTTTCACAGGCGCGCTCGCGGGAAAAACTTTGGTCACGATCAGTGACATCGCAACAAACCCTGCTAGGCTCGTAGAGCGAACAAAAAAGGTATCTGACGGAGACGGCGGGTTAGTTGACTCAATTGTCAAATCACCAATCTGGTTCGAACCAGCGAGTGAGGGTGGTACGCCCATGACAGAAGCATTTGGTTTTTTAAAAACCATAATTGAACCCTGGATCCAACAGCATCAGCAAGCATTCCCTCCAATTGTCATTCACGTTTCTGACGGAAACTCCACAGATGGGGACCCGAGTCAAGCTGCTAAGAATGTGCAGTCTTTAACGACTACTGATGGTGGAGTTCTTATTTTTAACTGCAACATCTCTAGCTTGGGTGGTAATAGTGTGCTCTTTCCTAGCTCAACCGCAGGCATAAGTGACCCATTTGCTGAAATGTTATTCAACATTTCGTCTGTTCTGCCAGAGCCCATGGCAAAGGCTGCAAACACTGAAGGTTTCAAAATCGAACCAGGTGCTAGGGGCTTTGCCTATCAAGCCGACCTCGTCGAACTAATTCAGTTTATAGACATAGGGACTAAACCTGCACAAACAAATCTGCGCTAAACGCACAACAACCGGTGTGTGATGGTAAAAAATCATCAAAATCAAAAAATCTCATGACGCAAAAAATCATCACACACCGCGTCTCTTCTCTTCTTTTTATAAGTATAAGGGATTCCTCGACTTCGCTCCGCTCCGCTCGGAATGACAATTGGGAGTCAGGCTCGTTTTTTAAGGATTGATATGATATGAGTATAATACACGATAGTCATATCATACCAGTCCTTATTTTTTTAAGGAAACCTGGAGTTACTAATTTGTCCTTTGACAAGTTTCTTTGATTAGAAACTTAATATAAAAAACGGAGGTAAATTCGATGAAAGTCGAAATCAGATCTTTTTATGTACAGAAATTGGGCAACAAACTGGAAGAATTTGAAGATGCGTTTGATTACAAACTAACCCCAGACAATCTGCTACTAGCCATGTCTGATGGCGCCACCGAAGCGAGTTTTTCTCGCGAATGGGCGCAAATTCTGACCCACGGTTTTATTAATGAAAAAGTCCATTGTTGGAAAAGAAATTTCCGAAAAAGAGAAAAAAACATAACCGATTGGCTAAAAGTGCTACAAAAAACATGGCACGCCGGAATTGACTTTAAAAAATTACAATGGTTTGCCGTTGACAAGGTTAGTAAAGGAGCATTCGCATCGCTCCTCGGTTTAAGACTGACTCTTAAAACAGGTTATTGGCAGGCATTAGCTGTCGGAGATACAAATTTATTCGTTATTAGAAACGACAAAATGATCTTATCTTGGCCATTAACCATGCATGAGGAATTTGGATCAACGCCGGTAATAGTTGGGTCAAACCCTGCACAGAATGAATTGTCATTAAGCGCTATTAAAACCGCACACGGAAAAATACAAGCCGGTGATATATTTATCATCGCCACGGACGCAATAAGCGATTTAATAGTCAGAAGTTACAAAAACTCATGGCAAGAAATTGCCGGCATTAGTTCGCAAACAGAATTCGAAAGTTTCGTTAGCCAAATGCGCTCTCAAAAAGAGCTTAAAAATGACGACACGACATTGGTCATCGTCAAAATAGAGGAGGTATGACAAATGCCTTGGCCATCGGGAAGCGACTATCAAACCGCGGTGCAAAATCCCCAGACCGCATTTAAAGTTCCGAAGTTACAGAAGTGTACACCCAGGATGGGAAAAATGGGGATGCCCTGGGTTGCGAGTGGCAACTTTGCCTCTGTGTATTGTATGGAGGATCCGAGCAGTACGACAAAGTATGCAACCAGAGTATTCAATCGCCCGGTCACTGTGCAAAAAGCACGCTATCAAGCGATCAGTGATCACTTGGGTGGCATTTCGCACCCATTTATGGTCGAGTTCGAATTTGTAGAAGAAGGCATATTAGTCGCCGGCACTTGGTACCCAATTGTTATCATGGAATGGTGCGAAGGCCCAGATTTTGGGAAATACGTTGAAATAAACGTAAGCAACCCCCAAACCTTACTGTATTCAGCGGCGCAGTTCCGGGCAGTAATCACTGGATTACAGGGTGCCCATATGGCCCACGGTGATTGCCAACATGGGAACGCAAAAATTATAGCGACCGGTGACATAAAGCTCGTTGACTATGACGACTTCTATGTTCCGGCTCTAAAGGGTGAAAAGGCTATCGCATTAGGAATGCCTAATTACCAGCACCCGGCACGGACAGCTGACGACTTTAACGAACATGTAGATAACTTTTCCGCAATACTAATCTACATGTCCTTGGGCGCCATCGCAGCAGATAAAACTCTATTTGCCAAATATAATAACGGGGATAATCTGATTTTAAAAGAGGCCGACTTTAAAGACCTCAACTCCCCAGCTTGGATTGACCTTGCAAAAATTCAAGATCAAGTTGTTAAGGATCTTGTTGACGCCCTGCGCGACGCCTGCACAAAACCCATCGACCAAGTGCCATGCTTGGAAGATGTAATTAAACAAACCGGTGCGCTCGCTAGAGGCACCAAACCGGCAGTTCAGCCGCAACAGCAACAGACGACCACCACTACAGGAGGCACTGCCGCAGGAACCACTACAACAGGCACAGGCCAGCAACACCAACCAACCACTGCGCAACCGCCGCAAATCGCGTTACCAAACGCCAACGTGAACTTTGGACCGCAACGCACCGGCAAGGCAACCGAACAAAAGTTCGAGATCAAGAATACCGGAAACGGAACGCTTAATCTCACGTCTGTTACGGTTACTACAGCCGGCTCGCCGTTTAGGGTAAAAGCGTTACCGTCGACCGCAATCGGTTCGAATGGGGCGATGTTGGTAACGGTCGAATTCCAGCCACAGACAAAAGGACAGCACAGCGCAGTTGTGGAGGTCATATCAAATGACCCGAACAATAGGACATTGTCTGTTAACTTGTCTGGCCAAGGTGTGGAGCCGGAAATGATAATTTCGCCAAGAGCGATCGATTTCTCAGGGATGGAGGTTGGACAATCGTTTACCTTAACGGTGAACATTGCCAACAATGGTGATGATACACTTGGCAACATCAACATCACCTCCTCTGACCCGTCGTTTGTTGTTGGCACCACCTATCACTCGTCCCTCCCGCCTCGCGACAACCAAGATGTTGCAATCACTTTCAACGCAACCCGGCCAGGCGCTACTTCTGCGCAAATCAGAGTTGAAAGTGATGATGCCGTAAAATCTCCGATAACCGTCGCCGCCACCGCTGATGTGCAACCGCTGCAACCAGTGGTGATCACGTCGATTTGGCCGGTGACGGTCGGACAAGGTGGGACAACCGAGATTGAAATTCACGGAGAGCACTTGTCTCCGCAAACGCGATTTGATTTTGGAGCCGACGTTCAAAGGGGTGCGATCAAAAGTGTAACCTCAGACACGATGATAGTCGAGGTCAAGGTTGACGCCGATACCCCGCTCGGTGTGCCGCATACATTGGTCGCCCAGAACCCCGGAACTCCGGTAGCAAAAATGCCGGACGCATTCACAATTGCTGAACCGCCGCTCCCACCAGGAATGATGCGGTGCCCGCACTGTAAACGTCCCCGCCCACGACCCACGCCCGCCAATCCTGCAGTGCTCTGTCCCAACTGCGGACGGACGCCGTAAAAAAACTGGTCATTCAGACTGTAAGTCGAAGACTATTGTATAGATTTCACCCAGAGGGTGATCAGCCTTTGGCTGACCTCCTTTCGCATGAATGACAAAAAATAGTCCGAGACTTCGCCACGTTCGCTCTCGAGCGACGTGGTAAAGTCGGAATGACAAAAAAAATAACACCCGCCAAAATCCGCCTCCTCGGTGGACTTAGACGGGTAAAGTTGCTAAATACTAGCGCATGCTTTTCGGAGAAATCATCAAAATTTCTCCACAGCTGCCACATTTAGCAACTTTTTTCTTTTTGCTTAAACTGAAAAAATTAATTAAATCAATGTGTGATGAAATTAAATCAATCCGCCTATTCTCATATCTTCAATAAGCTTGCGCCGACGCGAATATGTGCCCGAGATCCAATCAATGAAAATTTTAAAATCCGACGCCATTCCAATTTTCCGCATTTGTTTGAGGTGATAAACGGCTACCGCATATATCCTAACATTTGCTTCTCTTAGCAAATTCTCGATTTTCTTTTTATAATTAATAAAGCTTTCCTGCGGGTAAGTTTTTAAAATCGCCGCAATCATATCTGGAAAACAAGCCGCATTTTCATATTTCCCTGTCAACTCAAGGATTTCCTCTTCTTTCCCTTCCAATTCAAACACCTTAAACATGGTTTCAATTTCATTTTCCCGGTTTAAAGCTTTTTTCATTCTTTTCCAAAAATTTTCTTTTTCCAAGCCACTCCGATAAGTTTTTGCCAATTCTTTATAATCTCCTATCTTTTTATTTTCAAGGAATAACTTTTCCAAATTTTCGATAATTTGAGGATACTCGGTCTTGGGATCAAAAATATTTTTCAAAAATTTCCTGATTTCGATCTCAAGATCAGCGCTGTAAGAATACCATTCAGACGCTGTCTCTCTTTTAGAAAAACGATTAAGCACTATGCCAGCGATTTTTAAAATATCTGCCCTGCGGTTATGCCTTTGGTAAAATTTCAGTAAATCCAATGTTAACCACGGATTATCTTTCAGATGATCCACGCTTATCCTTTCAAATTTACCTTCATCGTCGACCAGTAAATATAAATGCGCCAAAAGTGTGCTTTCTGGGATTGATAATTCGCGCTTTGTGATTATATTTGATAACGCGTGAAGGCAAATTTCCGCTTCAGACCTATTTTTTACTGCTTGTTCCAATCCCTTGTCCACTTCTCCTTGATATTCTCCAAGCTCAAATCGTTTGTCCTCGAATAAGCGGCAAAGATATTCAAGCCCGGCTTTCTTCGTACCTGGATCATCGGTGGCCGCTAAAACCGGATAATACGCGTTTAAGGCGCTGTCAGCTTCAGCAAAAAACCACTCAGCTACGTCCTCATGGCTTTTAGTAACTGTAGCTTCTTTTGCCAAAAAAGCTTCGATTACCGCCTGAAAAATTTTTGCGCTTTCTGCGTAATTTTTATTATCAGAATATTTTTGCGCTTCTTCAATAAAAGGCTGCGCTATCAGAGTCAAAGTTTGTTCATCATATTCCTCTACATGAATGCGATATCCCGGTTGATAATCATAAAAATCATCGCCAGAGTTGTACCAAGCTTCTTCCAAGGCATCCAAGTCAAGCTCATCCAGCTTTCTAACAATCATGGCTTTATAAGACTGGACGGTAGCCGAAGTTTCTTTAGGTCCTTGTAAGAACATATCAAAATCATGCGCGACACGGTTATCGCTTTCCAGCAACTGTTTAAAAAATTTTCTTATTTGCACGTTACTACCCCGCTTAATTAGGTCTTCCGCGACTTGTTTTTTCTCGGTGTCTTTAGCCGGTAAATCAACTTCCGCCAGCTTTGGACTTTTGGCAAACTCCAAAATGGCCGCCACTATATGCTTGCAAATCCCTTCTCCCTCGTACGGGCAATTACAAATAGCCTCTATATCATCTTCATCAGCAATTGAAATGCTTACATTATAACGCCTAGCTCCTTGAACAATGGCCTTATAGACACCCTTCTGTTTCCAAATTTTATTTACCGAACCAGTTGCAAAATATTCCTCCCCTTTGCGAAATGAAGAAGGTGTTGCCAAACGAAAAGCTGTCTCGGATGAAAATTTAAGCGCCATATTTACACAAAACTGCCACATTTAGCAACTTTTTTCTTTTTGCTTAAAGGTTAGATCCCCAATGCTATTTTATAGATTCCCGATCAAGTCGGGAATGACAAAAAAAACTACTTTTTGACTAGTTCACTAACTACAGTTAAAAATTGATCTAATGCCAATAGATTATGCTGCCAAATATCAAAAATCTGCTGATGATTTAAAATCAAATATTCATGCACTAGTTCATTTCTAAAAGCGGCAAGTTGCTGTAAATTCTCTGATAATTTAAGATCTACCAGCCGGTTCCGGGCTAAAATGATAAATACTTCTTTATATGAATCGGTTTTTGCCAGCCGCCAGCCGCGATCACTTCTTTACCAATATCAATAGCGCAGTCAATTGCTAATTGCAACCCCCGCTCCACTTGCCATTGAATCTCGATATCTTCTATAAATTGATGTTTAGACAGTTGGGGATTTTTTTCGCGCAATTTGGCTAAATGATGTAAATATAATTGCAACTGCTTAATTAATTTGAGAACAATTGCTTTATTTGGCATATATCTAAAATTGGTCTATTAATATTCTCTAAAATCGCTTGATTAAACTGATCATCATACCATTTCCAATCCAGCCACTTACCCATGGCTTGGGCCTCAAAATGCGCCCGGACACCGTCATCCACATTATAAATTATTTTACCTTTATAAACAATCTCGTGCAGTAAAAACGGCGTAGCATCGTTTAAGCAAATTAAATCCAGATTTTCTCCGATCTTTAACGCTCGCACCAGTTCGTCGCGAATGTCGGCAATCATTTCTTGCCGCGCCTTTTGTTCGGGTACTTGATTGTAATCCAAATACACCGCCAAATCCAAATCCGAAAGCGGTCCGACGCCACCGCTGGCATAAGAACCAAAAATATAGGCCACGACTACAGAAGGATGTTTGGCTAGAACTGTAGCTAGCTGTGTTTTTATCACTTGAGACGATAACTTTTGAGGCATAAGCGAGCAGGTTAATTACCTAATTATGATTGTAACATACGCCTTGCGGGAGTGTCGAGACTTGACACTTTTTTCTTTTTATGGTAAAAAATCCATATTCCTTGACTTTCGACGAATATCGAAATATAATCATATTAGTATGAAAAAAATCGAAACAATTTGGCATCATATTTTATGGTCCGCTTTAGAAAAACGGCAATTTAAGCATACTCAAAAATCTTTAGCCGAATTTTTTGGCTATTCTTTAAGCACTGTTAATCATGCTTTAACCGTTCCCAGCCAGACTGGAGCCATTAGAAAGGAAACTAAATTTTTTGTCCTGGCTGATTTTAAAAAATTACTCTACTATTGGGCAAGTATTCGTAATTTAGAAAAAGACATCATTTATAAAACTAACTATGAAGCCAGCATTCCAGAAATTGAAGGTTTACTTCCGGCTTCGGCTATTTATGCCGGGTATAGTGCCGGGCGATTTATTCTAAAGGAAGCGCCAGCTGATTACGCCAAAGTTTACTTTTATTTAGACGAAGCCGACTTGGGCATGGCAAAAGACCGTTTCCCGGAGAACAAAAAAAATCCGCCAAACTTATTTATTCTCAAAGCAAGCCCGACCACAAAAAAATACGGTGCCATTACTACCCTGCCGCAAACCTTTGTTGACATTTGGAATCTTAAGGACTGGTATGGCCAAGATTTTATCAAAAAATTAACCGAAAAAATCGATGGAATATTATCATAATATAATTACGCAAAAAAGCTGGGATGAATTAATCGTTTTGCGCGGCAAACTGGACTTTGTTTTGATTGGCGGCTGGGCAGTTTTTCTTTACGCCAAAACTTTAAAATCAAAAGACATTGATATTATCATTGCTTTTGAGGGACTACCGGTATTGGAAAAAAATTATCAATTGTCCAAAAACGAGCGCTTGAACAAATACGAAGCCCGCAAAGATGAAATCGAAATTGATGTCTATTTGCCGCACTACTCAAAATTAGGAATACCGGTGGAAGATCTGCAAACAAAAGTCCTGCAATTAGAAGGTTTTAAAGTTTTAAAAGCAGAATATTTAATAGCCTTAAAAATCTATACTTTATCCCAGCGGGGCAGAAGCGCAAAAGGCCGCAAAGACTTGCTAGACATTATTTCTCTTATTACCAGCCGACAAGGTATCTGGCCGAAAGTAAAAATTATCATCGCGCGCTATAGCCTAGAGAGCGAGCAGAAATTATTTCTAGAACTGCTAAATGAAAATAGCGAACTCATAGAACTAAATATTAATAAGCATTATTTAGCCAAGATTAAGAAAGCCATTGAATTGGAAGAGGATGTTATCCTACTGCAAGTTGCCAAGGAACGTGAAAAAAGTAAACAGGCACACGAGTCTCATAAGCAAATATGGAAATAAAGGTGTGAGTAGAGCGAGAAATTTGAGCTTAAATTAACCCCCTCCTTCCTCCTTCGCTACCTCTTGACTAGTTCACTTTCCAACATCAATTTAAATAAAAAAATCGTATCGGAAATTAAATGCTCTCTGGCCCAATCTTTTTGTTTCTGGGATAAGAGCTCCCCCATCCCAGCCAAGACTTGCCTGGCGCTAAAATTCTCCAAGGAATCAATGCTTTGCTGAACTACTTGATTAAATGACATGCTCGCTCTTTGTTCGACAATTTTCTTATTTATCGGCCAGTTGTTTTTCAAAAAAAACCAAATATCATAAATGTCGCGATTAGCCTTACCTATCCGCTCGCTCATGGCCAGTAATTTATGGGCAAACATATCTTGGCGCGCCATTACTAGCATCGAAATACCCAGATATGTCTTTAACTCATACTGCGAACCAAATTGCCGGCGATTAATTTCGATTTTTATATTCTGCTGGCGCTCCTCATACGAAAGCAAAAAAAATAAATTGAATCGCTTTTTCCTGGCATCTTTAATTTGTCCGTATTTTTTAACAATCTGTTGAACTTTCAAAAAAACTTGCTCCTCTTTGGCTTGATCAAGCAAATCAAAATCAAGATCAACCGAGAAACGATCTAGATTATAAAACAAATAAGCTGCGGTGCCGCCCTTAAAACCTAACACGGCGGCAATACTCGTATCAGTAAAAATTTCTTTCAGAATCTGCAATAATATTTTATTGTGCGTTGTCGGATCGTAAGGCATAAAATTGTTTAACTTTTTCCGTCATTCGGCGGTTTTGATAGATGGGCAGGATCACAAATATTTGCTCCCAATCCAGCGGCAACAAATTATCAAAATGATAATCTTTGTTGATATAAATTGTATCTAAAAAAGCCCGCTCTTTCGTGGCCATGGCAACCTCCTGCCGATGCTCTACGCCAATTGAATTGGTTAAAATATTATCTTTGATTTTTCGAAAAGCATAATTTTGCGCGTCGCATACAATCGCCCGGCTTAAATAAGAAGCTACAAAAATCTGGCTGTAATATTGAAAAGTAATGCCGGCTTGGCCTAAAACCGTCTCGAAGCTAACATACGACGGAGTGAATATTCTGGTAGCCAGCTCGAGCTTGCTATAATCTTTATTCTTGGCATAAAAACCCCGACGAATTTTACATAGCTGGCCGTTTTTAACATAATAATTAATTCTGACGCGCGCAGTTTTAGAGTCAATATCTTGCCATAACAAAGAAATGTCTTTAAAAGTAAAAACTGTTTTTTGTGAACGCAGAATTGCGGCTAAATAAGCACCCTTTTTCATAAGTATAAACTAAAGGTTAGGTTTATCCTTACTTCCAGTTTATATTACCTATAAAAAGCTGTCAACTATTGACAATGTCTAGTGGATATGCTATTATATAGAAGTCGCAAAAAATAAGGAGTATTGTGCTAACTCGATTTCCCGGTTAGTGGGTTTACGAACCCCTTTCTTTATTCTTGCGACTATTATCAGGCGAGGATAGAGAAGGGGGTTTTTATGGTTTTAAATCCCAAATCCAAAATTTCAAGCTCCAAATAAATTACAAATCCAAAATTCTAAAATCAAAACATAAAGAAAGCAACAACATCGTATCTATACCTTGAATTATGAGACTGGATTCCTGCTTTCCCTCCTTCGCTCAAGGCTTCGGAAGGGCACGGCGCAGGAATGACAAATTCCAATTTTCCAGCTCTCATCGTCCCGGGCATAGGTACGAGTCCGCTCCGAAAATAAAACCCTAAACCACAAGGGTTCAGGGCTAGAAATATTTTTTTGCGACACCCCGCCTTCGCCACCTCCTACGCTAAAGCTTCGGAGGTCAAGAAGGCTTCGGCGGGTAAAAAAATAACAATACTCTTTCATTTTATAACGGAGCGGCTCGGACCTAGACGTCCACCTACGCCAAGGCTACGGTGGATGCTCATTGAAAAATAAACGTTTACCCGCCAAAATTTTCTACTGAAAACTTAGGCGGGTGTTCCAGCGCACATGTTTGGGAGTAAAAGCAAAATAAAAAAAGCTAGTGTGGACCCGAGGGGATTTGCACCCCCAACCTCATGTGTATCAAACATGTGCTCTAACTATTGAGCTACGGGCCCAGATCCAACTAGCAAAGCTAGTATAACAAAAAGGCACTTGCACCGCAAGCACCTTTTTGAAAGGTTACCCGTTATACTCAATAGTATTAACGAGCACACATGTTTGATACACCAATAAAAGTATAGAGCATTGCTTAAAAATGTCAAGGGCTCTCAAATACGCGCGCTGGATTAATCCCGCTAAAATTTTTACGGAAAATTTAGCGGGTAAACCCAAAGGACTGACTATGAATACTAGCTCATTTCAGAGTTAGTTAAGGTTCTTCATTAACCCGTTAACTTTTTAACCCGTTAACTGATTAACTGAATCATAGCCAGTCCGGGGTTAACGTTTTATATCTAAATAAAAACAAAAACAAAAAACATCACCAAAAATCTCTCTAATGGTTAGAGGCGGTTAATGGTGATAAAGAAAAAGGAGACAAAAATGAGGACAAGAATACGGTTTCCACAAATTACTACCGTCAGGGGGCTAATAGTAGTCGCGATACTAACGCTTCTGCTAACAATCGGCATAACGTTGGCCGTGATCCAGTTGCGCGGAAAACCACAAGGCGCCAATGGACCGGCGAACATCGCTGTCATCGCGCCCGAAACGCTACCGCAAGGTTACAAAAAGCAAAGCTTAACCGTAATCGGGACAGGCTTTGATGATGGAATGACAATATTTGTCGAGAAAAAACGGCTGGAAGGTACGGCCTACCAAAAATCGGTTGAAAAATCGAAAACTACAGACTACCTAACAGCGACCTTGCCACCGGGTTTGAGAGCCGGGCAATATGACGTAAGCGTGCAATCAGGAAAAAACACGATCGCCAAAGCCGAAAAAGGGCTCACGATAACGGGGAATTCATATCCCCCCATTCTCCCCCGCCAGCCCAACTGGGTTTGGACGTTGTTAGCAATCTTAATTTTTCTAGCCATTGCAGGTGGAGTAATCGGATACGGTATTCACAAAAAAAATCAAGCAAAAAAAGCAAGCGCAGCACAGCAGGGTCAAGGTGGAACCCCTGTGATTACCCCATAAAGGAGGGTATTGTAATGGGATCGACGTTAAGCAAATGGATCGAAGGACTAGACCTAGCGTTTGACGCAGGTCTATTTGTTACAAACTTAGAGATTCTACTAAATCGAATCACTAAGTTGCCTGGGGCCAAGCAGACTGCCGAATTGGTAAAAAACCACGGCAAAAAAATTGTCGAAAAAAGCCAGTACATCGAAAACGGCAGAGCATTCGTCGTGCTCGCATTAAAAGATGTCTGGATCGGCGCAGTTGGTGTACCAGGCACGCCAGGATATCAAGCAGGATATTACCTGCAAAGGTATCCCAAGTTCTATGAACTATATCAAAAGTTCATAGTCGAAAAAAACCTAAGGGCACCGAACGTACAAATCGGATCAGTGTCCATGGCACACTTTCCAAACGAGAATAAACTCGTTGAGATGGTCCTGAAACTATCTCATGTGCCAAACCAAGTAGAGTCCAACACTCCGGAAGAACGAGAAAAAATTGTTACACAAATAAGAGAAACTCTCGACTGGATGGAGGGAAGCATGCAAGCCGGCCTGATGACTGATGAAGCTATCTATATGATGTTCAAGATCATGGACCATGATCCTATTAGGTCCGCGATTAAGGACATGCTTTCCCTCGCCAAGGCGCATATGGGAAATGCGCTAACAAGCAATCCAGTCTATGCCCAAGTGCAGCAAACTATCCAAATGCTAGACAAGAGCTTGGATCATTTGGAGAATGAAAGTGCGAAGCTGGCCGCTAGGACTAAAGCGGCGAGGATAGAATCGGAACGAAAACTTAAAGAATGGCAAGAGAAACCAGCATGGAAAAAATTGTTGTGGCCATTCTAGAAAAATGACATATAAAGGAGAAAAAAATGTTAGTAGAAATTTTGATCGGGATTTTGGCGGGTGTATTAGCTTGGACGCATCCACAACTATTGGTAGATCTCACGGTTTCGGCGATTGATTTCGCCACCACGACCGTAAACAATGCGCGAAGGCACTTGAGCCACTTAATGTGGATTACTCTCTGGCTCGCGGCGATTACTTTCGTGATCGTGCTTCTCGCCACTCTCACCCACTCTCGTGGGTTAGCCTTGGTAGGTCTCGTACCTTTCGGAATTTGGTCATACTTGATCATGTATTTATTCTCGGCGCTAGTCGACGCGGCTGAAGTGGCCTATCCAGGCAGCAAGTCGATTCTCCATGAATTAATGCGGCCAGTTGCCACGTTAATTATGGGAATAGGTGCCCTAATCCTGTGCTGCGCAATGTGGCCGGGGTTACTGGGAATGTTCTCATTCCTAATTGTGGGTTTCGTGCTTATCACCGGCGGCGCCGGAATCTACTTTGGAACCAGAACTCATCTGTTCCAATGGCTGATGATCGTTTTCTTGATCATCACAATACTGTTCGCAGGGGCTGGCGCTTGGCTACAGGGAAGCGTAATTGGCCGAGCTGCCAATGATTGGTTAAAAGAGGAAAATAGCCTCGTAGCTAGCAAAATTGGAGCATCGGCAGTTCAAAAAGCTGTCGAGAGGTTCTTTACTGGCAAAAAAGGCGAACTGGCTGGAGAAGTCATTCGCCAGGTAAAGTATGACCAATGGGAAAGCCTCGGCTGGGGCGCTGTACCGGTGTATAACCAAGAAGGTAATGAGGGACCGAACCTCAACCTAAAATGGGTATTAATTATTGAAAAAAATACCACGGTGCCGGAGGTAATAAAAAATAAGGTGACGGATGAGGTCAGCATGACCAAAATCCGTTTAACGCCGCAAAACAAAGCGGCCACCTATTATTTACCCACCCGGGCTATCGACCTGGACACACCCCCACCAGCAAACCGCCTAGACCTCGCGAAGAGAGGCACCGCCGGATCCGTCTTTGAAAATGAGGTTGGGGTTGAAGAAACCAAAGCTCCGATAAACACGGGTGTCCGGCGCGTGAAGGTTGGCGGGGAATGTTGGATAAACGGCAAAAAGATCGACAACCTAACCTACGGTGAGTATGAGGTCATCAGTGCCACCAACCCACCACAAGGCAAAAACTGCCCCGAAGAAGCCTTGCCGGCCAACATTCGCATCTCCGGTGGTGCGATAAAAATTGACGTCAACGGCGACGAGGGCTGGGTTCCGGCATTCCACGCTGAGTGGCTAACGGACGCGTTCACGCAGTCACAATCGACTGCACCGGGAACTGGAGACACTACGGCAGCCGCAACGCAAGGACGGTATGTCTCAACCACAGTGGTTTTCGAGGATGAAAATCATAAGTGGCCAATCCAGAGTGGCTCAAAGGACGCCGATCCCACTCCAATGGCAGGACTCACTGTCCCAGGCGAAAAGGAGAAAATATCACTGTATACCGATGCCCCTGTCGATATGCAAATTCAATTTTTTTTCAAAGGGGGTAGTCGTTGGGTATCAATGACTACTAATTATATCCATTATGCCGGGGCAGGCTACGACCTGCTAGGCGCTAAAGGGGATAGAAATAAAGGAAAAAAAATTGGTGTGAAATGTTATCAACCTGATAACTGACACGTGAGACTGTAACCTGGTTACAAGTAATAACCAGGTTACGTCTACGACACGCCAACCAACTATAAAAGGGATAGAATAGATGATCTGTAATCATTTATGTCTATCCCTTTCTTTTTTTTAGACTCAGTTATTCGGTTAACGGGTTAACGAGTTAACGGGTTTACTAAAAACTTACAAAACTATAGGTTTTTGATTAAATCTTCCAGAGAAATATCAGTCGCTTTTAAAATCGATTTTAATGTGCCTTTAGGAATATCCCTTCCGCCATGGATGGGTACAATGGTCCATCGGCCATCAGGATGCTTTAACATTAAGTGCGATGAACTTTTATGCCGCAACTCCACAAAACCAAACTTCTTAAGAACGCCGACCATTTGCCGAGAGTTGATAATTGGCAATTTAGGCATAGGCACATGGATTTTTTAGCTCGGCTTGAATTTCCGAATCAGTAATAGTTTGGAGAAACTCGTAACCAGTCTCTTCTGGAATAGGCTCTTGGTCATCCATCATATTCATCAAATAAATCTTAAGAGCGTCCTGGACATTAGCTTTAGTTTCTTCGATTGATTCGCCCCAAGTATTTAGCCCGGGCAAAGAAGGCACAAAGCCGTGATAAGTTTTGTTTTCGTCGGGCTCGATGATAACCCGAAAAGTGTAGATCTTCATATGACGGCATTATAACAAAGTAATTTTAAAAGTCAAAAAAGTATACTATTGCATAGATTCCCGCTTTCGCGGGAATGACAACACCAAGAAAGAGATTCCTCGACTTCGCTTCGCTACGTTCGGAATGACAAGAGAGCGATTCCTCTGATGGTCATCGGAGGGATCCAGTATTTAAGCCAAACATTATTTACGAATGGATCCCCGCTTATGCAGGGATGACAAGTTAAGTTTAGATGACAAATTAGGTTTATTTGTCATTCCTGCGAAAGCGGGAATCCAGATTCATTACCATATAAATCCTGCCAGTCCGGATTCACTGCCTCGATCAATTCTAATTTCCACCGCCTTTCCCACTTCTTTATTCTTTTCTCTCTCAAAATAGCATCATAAATATCATTATAGACTTCATAATAAACTAAATGGTGAACTCCGTATGCTGATGTAAAACCTTTAATTAAATTACTTTTGTGCTGATAGACTCTATTTTCTAAATTACTTGTAACTCCCGTATATAATGTGCCGTTTCTCTTGCTAGCCAAAATATAAACGTAATACTTTTTTGGCATAGAAATTACTATTTGTATAGATTCCCGCTTTCGCGGGAATGACAAACAAAATCCATCACCAATGACAAAAATCCATCACTTTACGCGCTGGGTTGGGAGACCGCGGTGCGCATAAAGTACATAACGAAAGTGATAACACTCCAGGCAATCATAATAAAGACCAGGCCAATCAATGCCCAGGTGAGAATGTTCTTGCCCTTAGTAACCCGCTCCGGGGAGCCGGCAGAAGTTGCCCAGGTAAAGCCGCCGAAAATTACCATAATCAAAGCAATCAATGCGGTAAAACCTAAAGCATATTGCAAAATCGTTATTAAAACCTCGCGAAAATCCGGCGAATTGCATATTTTAACCTTCTGTTTTTCTCTAACCTCCTCCGTACACTTTACTATACCGACGAGTTCGGCCAACTTATTTAAACCAAAATTTTCGTACCGCAGTTTAACAATATTACTTGGTGATTCCTGAGCACCTTGATCAAGTGGCGGCGTCTGAACCCCGGACTGCGCGGCCGCGACCATGGGCAACGCCAAAGGCAAGGCGAGAAAAATAAAAAATAATAGGGAGAGTAAAAATGAGGGTTTTTTGAACATATATGTAAATAACCAATAATAAAAGAAATTTAAAATCCAAATGTCAAATCAAGCTCAAAGTTCAAAATCCAAAATCATTTTTTAATTTGTTTACTACGCGCAACAATAGTAGAAAAAATTAACACCAGTTCATGAACCTCCTTATAAAACTCGCGGCAGGTATCAGTCTTGTCTATATTGGCTTTCGCCAACATCCGCAGCCAATGCATTGTTTCTTTGGCTTCTTTTTTACAAAGATTGATTTTATGCTGAAAATCTTTTTTTGATTCCGCGGCGTCTGCTTCCATATAATTAGCGCCAATACTAGTACCAGCTCTGACAATTTGGTTAATAAGCGGCCTGTTAATAACTGTGTTGGGCAAAATTTTTGCAAAATCAATAATATTCTCGCCAAACTTTGCCGTTCGCTCTGTTAAATCATACAGCTTTTTGTTATTTGAATTTTGGATTTGATTTGACATTTGGATTTTGTCATTTGAATTTTGTTTGCCCTGCTTAGAAATTTGGAAATTCTAACGAGGGTTGGACACTTGTTTCTTGCATGCCATGGCGGCATGCCATGGGTTATTGGTTATTCTGAAACAGATTCAGCATCACTATCAGGGGCAACAGCAGGCTCGGTTTCGTGCCCAGTAGGCACTTCGGCTCCCGGCTGTTCCGCCAAAAGACCAGCAGTCCTTAAACTATCTTCCATCGGCGCCATGCCTTTAATAGCCTCCAATTTGAGATCCAAATCCCCGTCTGGCACCTGTTCACTCCACAGTTTATTCTGCGCTTGCTCTAAATTTGTAGCCTGGTCAAAATAAAAAGCTGCTGGCTGGCCGTTATTGTCAAAAATCATCACCCCATGCTCTGGGCCTTGAATATAAATTCCCGGATGATCATTGAGCGTAAACGCCTGCACGACTTTGGCATCAGGACTCAAATACACTTGACTATTGAAGCCAAAATCAAGCAAGCGCGACTCCGGCGACGCGGCGAAATAACGGATATTGCCGATTTGGGCGTAGGTTTGCTCGTTTAAATTAAGCTTAGAGGCGATCTCATCTACCTTACTGATTGGAACTTCTTGCAGTGCCTCTCCCTCATTCCCAGGGAAAAACAAGGATTTAATCTTGGCCTGGTCGACAACTTTGTTATTGTCGCTATCAATAAAATCGGCAGTTGCATCAGGCTGACCATCATGATTGATGTCTAAATAATAAAGGTGATGTTCAGCATCATATTTTGTATAAATGATCTCCAGTATACCATCGCCCATTAGATCTACTTGATCAATTTGCCAGCCAGCTATCGGCTCTCGGACGCGTCCTTCTTCTGCTTCTATCTCCGCCTTTGCTTCAAGTAATTGCGCCAAATGCCGCTCGACCAACATATCCTCAAGCGGCGAATGCGGATAAACATCTGACTTAATGGTCTCTAAATCAATCGCTGGCAACGCTACCTCGGGTATCTCTGTTGCTGGCTTAAGTTCTTCAACTGGCGGTAGATCTAGAGGCGGTGGCCCTTGTTCATAACCACCGGGCATGGTCACCGTAGTGTCCTCAACTTTATTCTCGCCTTCACCCACGCCGATGGCAGTTCCGGCGGTGGCTACCTGGTGGGTTTCTCTAGTCCCAACAGGTACAGTGTATTCCCCGGCCTCGGTCGCCTCGCCAGCCGGCCGAACCTCTTTAATATGGTAATAACCATCATCATTTATTTTGAGATCGATCTCTTTTAACACTGGCGCGCCATCAGCACCCTTACTTAAAACAATACCCACCTCATCCGCAGAATTAATGCGCGTTTCCTGCATTTGTCCTTGATCTGATTTATAAACAATCCCCTTCTCCAACGCTAATACGTGCGCCACCCGTCCAGCCCAGTCGTGAACTTCTTCGC
>MHJY01000045.1 GCA_001818235.1 Candidatus Jacksonbacteria bacterium RIFOXYB2_FULL_44_15
CCCCCAGTACCAAGTGCGAATACTTGTACCCCAAATCAGCACGACAATCGTGGCGCTTACTAAAAAAACCCCAAAAGGCACCGCGGTTTTTAACTTCGCCCGGCCAACCAAAACCAGCGGCAAAATTATAACCGTACCGATAATGTAAGCTAAAAATAGTGCCAAAATAATATCCGGCCAGCCGACCATTAGTCCAATCAGCATTCCCAAACGCAAATCACCCCCGCCAATCCACGTTCCGCGGGAAATCAAAAATTGCAACAGAAAAAATATTAACCCCAGCATACCGGCCCCCACAAAATACCAGATCTTTGCAACATCGCCGGCTGTCACGCTCAATCCAAATTGCACGATAAAAACGATGATGATCGCCGGCAAAGTCAGCCGATCAGGAATCAACATATAGCGCAAATCGTACGCGAAAATGGCGATTAATATGCTGGAAAAAAATAAATATATTGCCAGCGGCGCAATTGGCACCCCGTAGACTAATCCTTGAACGCCAAATCGTTGAACCAAGGCTCCTAAATTCACAATCGGCAAGACGAAAACTACGCCTGTCAGGAGCTCGATTAACGGATAATGCCAAGAAATCGGTTTCCGACAAACACGG
Source organism: Candidatus Jacksonbacteria bacterium RIFOXYB2_FULL_44_15 (assembly GCA_001818235.1). GTDB lineage: Bacteria > Patescibacteriota > Patescibacteriia > UBA9629 > UBA9629 > UBA9629. Next base: position 614 of record MHJY01000045.1, read on the forward strand.
CAATGCCCTCGCAGTAAACAATAACTAAAAAGCGGAATCAAATCAAACCAGTTAATTTGATGCTGGCAAGTCGGACACTGGGAACGCCCTTTAATAATACTTTTTTGATTTTGCCAACGATAAACTAAAGCATTAATAAAGCTACCAACGGCCAAACCCAAAATAAATAACACTAATTCCAACATAATGTGCAAAAACACGCCTACTTATTGATGTAAACATTTCCCAGCCACGATCCCCCGCTCAGTCGCGCAGTAAATGCCTTTAGTCTTAAAAGAACCAAAATTAGTTGGCAAGTTAAATTCCAAACGATAATTTACGCCTTCCGAATTGTAAACTAATTGCGCCAACAACTTTAATGTCCTGAAATCTAAAAGCACTACTCCCGAACAAGCGCTACCATCACCTAAATAGGCTGTCGTTTCGTCTGGAACGGTACCCAAACACAACTGACGCGCTTTTGGACCACCGAGCAACAAATCTTCGCCGGCCGGATACACTCCGCGTTCCGCCAAATACGAAGATAATGCCGCCTGCGTCTGGGCGACCTGCACCAGCACAATAGCCGCGTCCTCCACTAATTGGCTGCGCCGTAAAACCAAAATAAAACTCAAAAGTAAAACAACAATCACCAAGGCTAAAATCGCATATTTAAAATTAAAAAATCTTTTGAGCATATTCCTTAAAGCTTCTGCTCGCCGGTTAAACAATACACATTATCCACCGGCGCAGAATTACAGTCTAAAATTTGTCCGGTGCCTAAACAAGCGGTCCCGGTACCAATCACCAATCCCTCCTCGTATTGATTGATGCCCACCGCACCCAACTGGATCACTATGCCATTGGCCTGATCACCTTCCTCGGCCTGTTTGGTTTCCATATTACTGGCCGCCAGGTAATAACCCCGCCCATCACCGCGACGATAATAACAGTAGTTATCAATAAAAGTCCGCGGAGGACTAACGATATTTAGACTGCCAGGGACAGTAACCGGATAAACTTCACTCTGTTCACCAACCAAGACAGCCTCAAAACCAGTTTGAAGCTGTCTAAGATCGCCAACTCTTTTTGCGTCACGGGCTTTGGCTCGAGCGTGACTAAAATTCAAACTGCCGATGGTCGCTAAAATAACAATAATGGATATTACTATTAATAATTCCACTAAAGTAAAACCCGCCCTTTGTTTACTAAGACGAAAATAATCTAATCTATTAGACATAATCAAATACAATTCTTACGCCTATTATATCACAAAAAAATCAGCCGAACAAACTAAGTTATTCGCCGCTGGTTCCGGTGGCTGGTTTAAGCGTTGATTTAACCGTGGCCAAAAATAGTCGAGTCGATTCGTTGGGCCAACGCTTTCTGGCGATTTGCATATATTTTTCGGCCAGATCATCACGACCGCCACGGCGCGCCGTATTAATCAAAACACTGAATAAATTGACGTCTGCCCGTGGATCGCGAGCCAGCTCCTGACAATAACTGAGCAACGCCGGCGCACCATATAATTTCTGATACACCTGGGCCAATTCCTGCCAATCAGCAGGAGTCGGCCGATAATTACCCCAACTTTTAATGATTCCCTGACGCCCGACGCGCACTGCCCCCTCTTTAAAATCAACCAAAGCTAAATAAAAATCAATTTTACCGGCAAAAAAATTACTTTCCTGAAGATCCAACAATAATTTTCGCGCTTCTTTTAACTCTGACTGTCGCAAATGCAGTAAAGCTAACTCAAATTTAAATAAATTTTTATGCGGCGCCAATTTTAAGGCCTCTTCCAAATAACGCTGGCCAATCAACTCTCGATGGCCGTAATTTCTCTCGACTGATGATAAAGTGTAATAGTAATAAGGATTAGATGGATGAAGGGCGATTAATTGAAGATATAGGTGCTGTAAATTGTGATAAATATAGCGCCGTTCCAGCGGTTTGAGCCGTAACCTGTTGGCAACCAAATTAAACGTCTGCACTACATCCTTTAACAGTAAATCCCGCGGTTGCCGTATTAGCATGGCTTCCTCCAGTAAAATAAAAACCTGACTCGGGCGAGAGCTAAACCGAGAGGAATAAAAATCTAATCTGTTGTGGGCGCGTTCGACCAAAATATACGCCGAAAGCGGCAAATATGTATACCAGTACATGGTAAAAAGCAACAAGCCGCTCCCGCCGACGGCTACAACCGCCGACCGCCAAGGCGCCAAAGGTAAAACCAAACGCTCCGGGTTGGCCCAAAAAACAAAGGCGGCCAAAAGAATGCTTATTAATATATAACTCATTAAAGTATCAAAGTTAAACAGTAAAAATAAAAAGTGCAAGCCAAAAGCCAAGCCAAAAAACAGCCACACCGGATCGCGGCGAACAAGCCACTTGGCAACTATCGTCCAGCCGATAAGTCCAATTAAAATCAAAAGTGAGAGTAATCCGATGATCCCGCTGGCGACGAAAAATTCCACCGTAACATTATGCATTTTATCAAATACAGCTTCGTAAACAGAACTGTACCGGCCAACGGCAAAATCCCGCCCGGCGTAATTCCACATGATTTCGCTGTTGCCCCAGCCGAACCCTAGCCAAGGATGATTATTTATGACTGTTTCCACCGCTGATCGCCACACCTGCCAGCGCGTGCCCAAGACATTGCTAAATTGTGCGAGCCACAGAATTAGCCAGCCAGGTTTAATTATACTGTAAACCAACCCCGATAAAAGGCCGCCAAAAAACAAGCCACAAAATAACCGCCGTTGACGCACCAAAATAAAAACTGCAACCAAAAAAATACCTAAAAATAAAGCGCTGTCGGATTTTAACACAAAAAGTGAGCCAAGAAATAAACATATTACCGCCCAATTCCATAAACGCGGTTTGGTTAAAACAAAGTAACCGGTTAAAAGCAGTAAGAGCAAAAAATAATGGGCCAAAAAATTTGGATTGCCCAACACCGTCCCGAGATGCCGGTACCAATAATCGATTGACATCTGACTTTCAGGCTTAAGAAATAAAATTACCGGTGAAAGCAATAACACGAAAACGCCGCCCATAATCGCCAGCTGAAAAATAAATTCCCAATAGAGCTTATCCCGAATCAGCCAAGATAAAATAAAAATATATAAACCAACGTGAAATAACCATAATATGCCATCTCCGCGGCGGGTGCTGCTAAAAAAACTAGCTCCGGGATCCAGAGAAACCAAACTGGCGATTACTAAAATTAGCCCAATAATGATTAACCAAAAATGAAAAATGGTAAACGATGGCCGATATTTTTTTACTCGCCAAGCTAACATTAAATAAGCAACTCCGGCCCATTCAACGATGATTTGGAAAATCGACATTTTGACGAAAGACAGCTCCCAGCGAATATCCTGCCACACAAAAAAACCGGCATAATACAAAAACGGCAAAAAAAGTGGCAGAATAAGCAAAATCAACACTGCCTTAAATAGCCAGTGCTCTGCCTTAATTTGATTGCTAGTTTCGTCTTTCAACATCATATCGCTTACCATAGCATATCTATTGGCAAAAATGAAACTGCATGTAAACAAAACAAAAACCTTCCCCACCGATTTAGGCAGGGAAGGTTAAGATAAATGCGCTAACAATTATTCCGCCGTTGTCCCAGCTAAACAATATGTACCATTACCAGCAACCGCAGCCGAACAATCAATATTATCACAAGCGGCACCCGTTGACAAAATTATACCATCACCTACGCCATTACCTCCAACGGCATCCACAGGCCCATCACTATTGGCCACATCAACATTTTCAATACCAATCGCGGCCACCGTGTAAGAAGTCAGCCCAGCGTCGGTCACATAACAATAACGATCGGACGTTCGTGGCGGACTTAAAGTTAAAATGTCAGCAGGCAAATCTGAGGTAGCTTCCGATGGATATAAGCCAGCCGAACTACCAGCGGCCTCCACCTCGATTGCCGATTGGATTTGCTTAATATCCGCAACCCGCTTGGCATCACGAGCTTTGGCTCGAGCACTGCTAAAATTAATTGCCCCAATTGTTGCTAAGATAGCAATAATACCTATTACTACCAACAGCTCAATAAGGGTGAATCCGGATTCACTCTTAATTTTTTTTATTTTAATCATCCAATATCACCTCCCTTCTAGGATTGATATCCTAAATTTATAGTTATCCACAATTACTGATTCAGTATACCACAAAACTCGTGGAAGATAAACTTTTTAGACTAATTCTAAACCGCTTGTGAAGCTTTAAACATCGGCACCATAATAGAAATCACCAAGACGCCGACTCCGATGCCCAAAATAATCATGACTATCGGTTCGAGTAATTTGGAAAGATTCTCGACCGTATTATCAACTTCTTTAGCGTAAAAATCGCCAATTTTACCAAACACTTGATCCACCCGGCCGCTCTGCTCGCCGATCGCCGTCATGTGCGACAGCATACTCGGGATCAAATTAGGATAATGAGAAAAAACCGACGCAATGCTATTGCCGTCTTTTACTGACTCGGCTGTCTCCAGTAAGAGCTCTTGATAATAGTAATTACCAACCACCGACGAAGAGATCTCGATCGCTTCCACGAGCGGCACGCCGCCGGTAATAAGCATTGCCAGACTTCTCGTTAACCTAACCAGATAAGTTTTTTTTACCAAATTTGGCCCAAATTGCGGAATCATCATGGTAAAGCGCGCCCAGAATTTTTTGCCGGTTAGGGTATTGGAAATAAAATGCCGGAATCCTAAACCGCCGCCGACTACTACAATGATAATTAAATACCAATAATTTTTACAAAAATCCGAAATACCGATCATGATTCGGGTAATCAAAGGCAGGGCTACTCCGCTTTCTATGAGCATCGCCGTTAACCGCGGAATAACAAAAATAAACATACCCATGCCCATTACAAACATCGCGCTTAAAACAAAAACCGGATAAGTCATCGCCCCCTTAATCTTCGCGCGAAATTCATAATCTTTAACTTGCTGGTCGGCCAAATATTCCAAAACCTCATCCAATTTACCGGAAGCCTCTCCGCTACGAATCATGTGAATATAAAAATCCCCAAATACGCGGCTATGCAAAGACAGCGCGTCAGAAAGCCGCATCCCTTCGTTTACGTTGCCGTGAACATCTTGCACAATTTTCTGCAATTGAACATTTGCCGTCTGCCCGCCAATCACCTTTAAAGCTTCCACAATCGCCACATCCGAGGAAATCATCATCGCCAAAGACCGATAAAAAGTCACCATGTCTTTAAGCTGAATTTTTTGCAAAAAATCTAAACTCAACCCCTTCTTCTCTTCTTGGGCTTCGATATTTAATAAAGTATAGCCCTTGTCCTCTATTAAACTGATCGCCTCATTGCGATTTGGCGACTGCACGAGCCCGGTAATTATTCGCCCTTTATTATTTTTTGCTTTATATTGAAAATTCATGGATCCTAAAATATTGGCTAACGAATTAACGCCTTAAGATAATCCTTGTCGTTGGCCTCAAGCAAAGCGTCCTCAACTTTAATTTCGCCATTCTGCACCAAGCCGGCCAAACTTTTCTCAAGCGGCCTGATGCCATACTCCAGATTGTTTTTAAGCACCGTGGTTAGCCGGTCAAACCGTCCAGCCGCGATAAAACTTGGCGCGAGTCCACTATTAACCAAAAACTCATACACCAATACCCGACCGCCGCCAATTTTATGCACCAGTTTCTGCATCAAAACGCAAAGTAAACGACTGGCTAAAACCTGTAAGGCCCAACTGGAGTCGGATTGATCGACAAAACTTAAAAATTTAGCCAAAGAATTAATCGAAGAGGAAGCTTCCATGGTTAACACGACCATCCGACCGGCTTCCAAGAGTTCCAACAATTTTTTTGCCGCCGCGCCATCAGAAATTTTATCTAAAACCACCACGTCAATATCTCCGTCTAAAGCCATCTTGAGCCCGGCAACGTAAGAGGCAACGTCACGGCCAACCTCACGCTGTTCAATAATGCACTTGTTATTGGCGAAAAGATGTTCCACCGGAGATTCAAGAGTATTGATGTAACGCGGCGGGCCTAATTCGTTTAAAGTATTGATCGAAGCGGCCACGGTCGTGCTTTTCCCGGAATCGTAAGTGCCGGTAATGATAATCAATCCATCCTTGTATCGTATCGTTGATTCCAAATAAGCCGGCAGAGACAAATCAGCGATTTTTTTGGTCACGAGCGGAATGTAACGAAAAGATAAAGAATAATACCCTTTTTGCTTGTAAACATTCACCCGACAACGGATGATTTTATTAAACGTCTCGGTGAAAGTGACCTCTTTTTGATTATCTAATATTTTTTTATCGCCCTCGCCCACCAAACTGTCGACCAGCCGCTCTAAAAAATTAACCGTAATTATTTCTTCGCTGTCCAGCTGAAACAACTCGCCTTCTTTTCTAATCACCGGCGGCGAACCGATGCTTAAATGCAAATCTGACGCTTCCTGGCGCGCCAAAGTGGTTAACAAACGATTTAACGTAATATTATCTGTGGCCTGCATATTCGATAACGGCTATTTTTTCTCCTTACTCCGCAAAATTTGCCTGATTTTATCGACGACTTCGTTAGGCGTAAAATGCGCTTTAATTAAATAACCCTCAACTCCCAGCTGTAACGCTTCCCCAATATAGTCTTTATCGTTTAGATTCGTTAGCATTAAAACTGGCGTTTCCTTTAAATTCGGATCTTGGCGGATCGTTTTTAAAAGCTGTACTCCATTAATGTCCGGTAAAATTATGTCTAAAAGAACCAAATCAGGAGCCGTTTTTTTGATCGCTTCCAAAGCTCGCCGGCCGGTTTCCACCGCTTCCACCGACCAGCCTTCTTCTCGAGATAACTTGGTATAATACATTTTCGACAAAAAAGTATCATCCTCGACCAATAAAATTTTATACATAGTCTTATGCTAACCCCGGCCACCGGAATTTCCCGGCGAGGCGAGGCCAAAAATATTTAAAATAATTAACCGGCTTTCGTCACTGCCAGCACTTCTTCCGGTGCTGTGTAGCCGAGCAAACACTTAACAAAGCCGTCTTGGCGCATCGTAATAAAATCCTGTTCCTGCAGAGCTTTCTGCACTTCTTCCGGCTTCATTCCTGAATTGATTGTCCGCGTTAAGCTGGCGGTATTTTCGATAATTTCACAAATCGAAATCCGTCCCTTAAAACCGGACTGGCCGCATCGCGGGCACCCCCGTCCCCGATAAAATACCGGCTTTTCCAAATTTAATCCCCCATATCCCTTTAAGGCTTCGGGAGATAATTCCTTAAGTTGGTCCACAACTGTCGTAACCAAACTGGCGTCTAAAGTGATCTCCTCTTTACAATCGGCACAAATCGTTTTTACCAGGCGCTGAGCGATCAATACATTAAGAGTCGTTGATAAAAGGTATGGCTCTATCTTCATATCTAAAAGGCGCGGAATTGAATCAATGGCGCTGTTGGTGTGCAACGTCGAAAGCACCAAGTGCCCGGTCATAGCGGCGTGAATGGCCAGCTCCGCTGTCTCGTAATCTCTAATCTCACCAACCATAATAATATTCGGATCCTGGCGCAAAAGCGCTCGCAGGCCCGAAGCAAAAGTAAATCCTACCTGCGGATGAATCTGCGAATGGTTGACCCCTGGCAGTCGGTATTCTACCGGATCTTCCAAAGTAGAAATGTTAACGTCTTCGCTGTTGATGATATTTAAGCAAGAAAATAAAGTCATTGATTTGCCCGAACCAGTTGGGCCGGTAACTAAAATCATCCCATTCGGCTTGGTTAAATTGCGCCTAATCACATCCAAATTACGGCCGATATAACCCAAACTGTTTAGTGCCGGCGCACTGCCTCCGGTGTCGAGCACGCGCATCACCACTTTCTCGTGCTCCTGCAAAGGCAAAGTAGAAAGTCGAAATTCAACGTCCCGGTCTTGCATTTCGATGCGTATCCGCCCGTCCTGCGGTATCCGCGTTTCGTCGATTTTTAAATTAGCCATTACCTTAACCCGGGCCACGACGGCATCGTGTATATATAAAGGTAAAGTAATGGAAGTAGACAGGGCGCCGTCGATCCGGTAACGCACCCGAGTAAAATTATCCATCGGCTCGATGTGAATGTCCGAGGCTTTGCCTTCGACCGCGTGGCGCAAAATTACGTAAACCATTTTGGCCACCGGCGCGTGTTTAATCACCTCTTCCAGCTCTTTACCGCTTTTTGTCTTGGTTTCGTCCTGTGTCTCCATGCCCATCGATTCGTAGCGTTCTTTGGCCGACTTTAAAGCTTTGTCCACTTCCTCACCGATATTTTCGTACTGCTTTAGGGCTATTTTTAAACCCTCAACATCCGTTAAAAAATATTCAAGCCGCACCTCCAGCTCCCGGGCAATAAAACGCAAGGCCTCGAGCGCTTTCGAATCTTTAGGTTCAACCATGGCCACCGACAAAACTCTGGTCGACTTATCCAAATCTATCGCCAATATTTGATAATTTTTTGCTAAATTTGCCGGTATTACTTGAAGAACTTCTCGTTTAATTTGCTTATTCTCCAAACTCACGTAATTTAACCCTAGGGATTCTGCCTTGGCCAACAAAAAATCTTTATATTCAACTATTTTCGACTTTAAAATAACCTGCTCGAGAGTGGTTTGATCTTTTTCCGCTTGTTTTTTTAAGTCCTGGTATTGTTGAAACGTCAGTTTTTCCTGATTAACCAAAACCTTACCGACATCCGAAATAATTATGGGCATATCACCGTATTAATAAAATACAAAAGCTATTCGACGATTTGTTTTAGGGCAAGTCCAACCGCCACCGTAAACATCGGTCCGATTTCCTGTAAAACTTTCTGCATTTCTGGCGCATAAGTTATGCGGTGCCACGGATCGCCGATGTACACCGGGATTTTGAATGTTGACTTTAAAAAATCTGACAGGTGCAAAAGATAAGCCGATCCGCCGGTCAGCAAAATTTTCTCGACATTCTGATTGCGCGTCTTGTAGAGCTCTAAACTGTAGCTGATTTCGTTGACTACCGGAACAAATGCCGATTCCACCAATTGGCGAATAACGTGATTACTATCCGTACCGTCTGGCGCATAAATGCCGACATCACGTTTAAACTGCTCGGCCCGTTCGATGCTGATGCCTAAATTATGGGCAATCGCCTCAGTAATCGAAAAACCGCCGCCGTCGACCGTGCGAATAATCACCGGAATTTGCTTTTCCACGATAATAATATCCGAAGCCACTGCTCCGACGTTCAAAACCATTACCGGCGAATTGTCATTTTTCGGCAGAAGCGCCCGGATATAAGAAAAAGATTCGGTTTCTAAACTCAATAAATTTAACTCAGCGGCCTTAAAAATTTCCACGTACTTTTTTACTAACTTACGAGGCGCCGCAGTCAAGAGCACCTCCAGTCCCCGCTCATCTTTCGGCAATAAATCTTCCGGAGCTAAACCAGCCAGCTTTGCATTCTTAGTTTCATCACTTTTTACCTTAGTGGATTCTTTCTTGTCTGGCGCCGGCTTTTCGACTGCTTTCTTTTTATCTTTGGCTTTTTTGTGCTTGTCGCCAATCGCCCCCACTACTTTCCAATCCAAAACCACATCTTCCAGCGGTATCGGGACAAATTTATGAGCTTCCACGCGAATGATACTTTCCAAATCTGCAAGATCAGTCTCGGGCAAATTAATAACCGAAGTAAAAACGTCAAAATTATGCAACGCCGCTACGGTTTCGCGACTGGTAAAACCGGCTTCTTTGTACATCTTTTTGATAATTTCGGCTGAACGGCTTATAATATCTTCGGTCCGGCTGCTTTCGATCTTGCTCGTTTTTTCGGCAAAAGCATAATTCTTAAGCACCGCCTGGCCGTTGCGGTTTCCAAGTTCAATCATTTTTATGCTGGAACTTCCGATATCAATGCCTAAAAAGCTTGTGGGTTTAGAAGAGAAAAAAGGCATAAAATAAATTTTTTTAGACTCAAAATTTTACATTGACAAATAGTTTGATAAATTATATAATTTTACCACTTCCCAAACATGACACTTTGAGTCTAAATCAAAAAATAATAAATCTTGTAGCAAATCAATTGATAGCTAAAAATATTATAGCACCATTATACCATATGTTTAACTCTTATGACAAATTCACCCCAAATTTTAAAAAAGTAATCCAGCACGCCGCTTGGCTGTGTCTTAATGATCTAAAAAAAATCATCACCCCGCGGCATCTTTTAGCCGGCCTTTTGTCGATTACAGAATCGCAAGCTTACAATCTGCTGAAAAAAACCAGCAACGCTCCATCATTCACGAACCCGCCTGCCGCTTTTGAAGAATCAATCGCGAAATTCACGACCATAAATCCTAATTTGCAATACGACGAAGTCTTTAGCTTATCGATGGACAAAGATTCAATTGGGATTTTGGAAAAAGCGGCCGACATCGCTGTCCAATATAAATCAAATTTTATCGGCACCCAGCATCTATTAGCCGCAATGCTGGAATTACAAAGCCCGCCTTTACTCGAAAAAATAAACCAGACAAAAATTGATCAAACATTACTTCGCGAAAAGTTGACCACCGTTTTGCAGACAATTCAACCAACGCCTTCGGCTGGCGAGCAAAGCGCCTTACCATCGTCGCTACCGGCGACCGCACCCTACGCCGAAATTAAAACCAGCCCGCTTAAAAGTAAAAACGTGGCCGGAAAAACGCGAAAGTTTTCGCGAGAAATCATGCCGCCAACACCGGCTTTAGATTATTTTACCGTTGACCTAACCAGTACAGCCAAACAAGCTTCCCTGCACCCGATTATCGGACGCGACCAAGAAATTGAACGCTTAATTCATATTCTGTCGCGCCAACATAAAAACAATCCGCTTCTCTTAGGCGACCCGGGCGTCGGCAAAACCGCCATTGTCGAAGGCCTGGCCAAAAAAATCCATGACGGGCAAGTCCCGGACATTTTAGTCACTAAAAAAATCCTGGCGCTTGATTTAAACTCCGTCGTGGCCGGCACCATTTACCGCGGCGAATTCGAAAATCGGCTTAAACAAATTATCGAGGAAGTTAAAACTCAAGACGACGTAATCCTCTTTATCGACGAAATCCATAACTTAATCGGCGCCGGCTCGGCCAGCGGCTCACTCGACGCGGCCAACATTTTAAAGCCCTACCTTGCCCGCGGCGAAGTTTCCTGCATCGGCGCCACCACTTTCCAGGAATACAAAGCCCATATCGAATCAGATGCCGCTCTTGAACGCCGCTTCCAAACCATCACCGTGGAAGAACCCAGCCCAGCTGAAACGATCAACATCTTAAAAGGTGTCCGCTCCAGCTGGGAAAACTACCATCGCGTTACCATCACTGACGAAGCGATCAACGAAGCGGTTAACCTAAGCGGCCGCTTTATGCCAAACCGCTATTATCCTGATAAGGCCATTGATTTGATTGATGAAGCGGCTTCCCGCGCTAAAGTCAAAAACATGAAAGATATCTATGTCAAACAAATTAAGCAGGTTAAAGGAGACCTGAAAGAATTGACGAATCGCAAAGACCTGGCCATCAAAGAAGAAAATTTTTCCTTAGCCTTAACTTTTAAAGAAAAAGAAGAGAAAATGTTGCAAGGATTATTTCAGTTAAAAAAGAAACAGGAACGCGGCCAGCAAAAAAAGGTGGCAATAATTAACAAAGAAGATATCGCGCAGGTGGTAACGGAAATTATTAAAATCCCCTTTCTCGAGATGATCAATGTCGATCGCAGTAAACTATTAAATCTGGAAAATCTTCTAGGACAACGAGTGCTGGGACAAGCAGAAGTGCTCAAGGAAATCGCCAAAACTCTGCGCCGAGCAGAAGCCGGCCTGTCTCATCCCAACCGGCCGCTGGCTTCGTTTATCTTTTTAGGGCCTTCTGGCGTGGGTAAAACCGAAACCGCCAAAGTAATCGCCGAAGACGTCTTTGGCGACAAAAACGCCTTGATCCGGATCAACATGTCCGAGTTTCAGGAAAGTTTTAACGCGACAAAATTAATCGGCGCTCCGGCCGGGTATATCGGCTACAAAGACGGTAATCAATTAGCCGATAAAGTGCGCTCCAAACCCTATTGCGTTGTTTTGTTTGACGAAATGGAAAAAGCGCATCCGGACGTCTTTAATCTCCTGCTCCAAGTACTGGAAGACGGCTATATGCAGGACTCTTCCGGCAAAATCATCAATTTTAAAAACGCCATCATCATTTTTACCTCGAACATCGGTTTGGAACGTTTTAATCGGGCGCAGGGTTTAGGTTTTAGCGCCGCCGGGACCAGCCAAAAAGACGAAATTGAGCACCAGTTCGGTAACATTAAAGAGCATATCATGGACGAACTTTACAGCGCTTTTAAAGTTGAATTCTTAAACCGGATTGATAAAATTCTTTTCTTCCAACCTTTAACCCAGCAAACGTTAACCCAAATTGTGGAGCTTAACGTGGCCGAACTAAACCAGCGCCTGCGCGAACGCGGCATTTCTCTGCAACTGTCTCCGGCCGCCAAAAAATGGCTCGCCAAAAACAGTTTTTCGCCGGACGAAGGAGCTCGCGGCGTCCGCCGTATTATTCAAGAACAAGTCGAAGAAGCGCTGGTCGAAAAAATCCTCCAAGGCCAACCCGGCGCGTGGCCAGAAATAAAAATTGGCCTAAAGGGTAAAAAAATAGTCTTGGAATCCGCAACCTAAATATGCCCACCCGGGACGTTTTTCGCCTCAGACAATGGCGACAATCCGTGCAAAAAATTTACCAGCAATTGCTTGATCTCTTGTTCCCGATCGCTTGCCTCGGCTGTAACGCGAACGGCACTTTCTTATGTAAAAATTGCCAGGAGCAACTGCCGCAAAATTCGAAAATAATCTACGCCACTTCGTCTCAGCCCGACTTAACCAGTGAGGATTTAGCCGGCGTTCTCGCCGCCAGTCGTTATCAAGACTCTCCGCTTCTCCAAAAAGCGATTTATCTTTTTAAATATAAACACATCACAAAAATTGGTGAACTGCTTGCCCCGCTTTTAGCAAAACGGCTAGCGCCTTTTCTCGAAAAAAATCCCGTCCGCTGGCTCGTTATCCCCATTCCCCTGCATCAGCGCAAACTCATGGAAAGAGGTTTTAATCAAAATGATTTACTAGCGGCCGGCCTGCAAACTTTTCCGGAACTTCGAGTCTTGCTAGGCCGAAAGAACCCGCTAAAGCGCCTCCGTTATACCCAGAGCCAAACTAAACTCAAAAGCCAAGAGCGCCTGCAAAACGTTAAAGGTATTTTTAGTGTGATTGATCCAAGCGTCGTCCAAGGGCAAAATATTCTAATTGTTGATGACCTGCTGACCACCGGCGCTACGCTACGCTCGGCTGCCCAAGTTTTAAAACAAGCTGGGGCTCGGCAAATTTGGGGGCTGGTACTGGCTCAAGATTAAATCATTGTCCTCCAAATAATTTGATGATATAATTGATTTATATGCTTAATAAAATTCGCGCTTGGTGGGACGATTTAAACGAAAATTACAAACGCCTACTTTTAACAGTCGGCTTTACTCTTTTAATTATACTGCTTGGTTTTCTGATTTATTATCTCTTTTTCCGCCCTCGCCCAGCCACCCTACCAGGCGAAACGCCAATAGGCACGACAGGAACCATCACGCCGATTACCGATATCCGGGAAATTCTGGAAAACCAAGGCATTCCGATAACCGAAGAAGGGCAAATACCGCCAACCACGGGCGTTCAACTGCCTCGGGAAGAGGTACTACCTGCGGTAATCGCGGATGGCAGTATGACTTTAGCTGAACCGCAAGTTTACAGCGGAGCGCAAAATGCCGTAATCATCCAAACCGGCGAGTTGAATTACTATAACAAAGATGACGGCAAATTTTATCAAATTGGCGATCAAGGCAACATTCAAGCGCTGAGTACGGAAACTTTTCCGGACGCGCAAAAAATCACCTGGTCACCTAAAAATACCCAAGCGATTATCGAATTTCCGGACGGCAATAAAATTCTGTACGATTTTAAAGAACAAAAACAGTCGACCCTGCCCAAAGAAGGCCAGGACTACACCTTCTCTCCGACCGGCGACCAAATCGGCTATAAATTTATCACCAACAACCCTGAGGAAAACTGGCTGGTCGTATCTAACCCGACCGGCGAAGAAGCCAAGGCCGTGGAACATATCGGTAGCGCCAACCCGGCCGATGTTTTGATTAATTGGTCACCGGACAGCAGTAAGGTGGCGATGTTTCGGAAAAGCTCCTCACTTGATCAGGAAGAAATTGTCTTTATCGGCCAAAACGGAGAAAACTACAAATCACTCTCGGTGGCTGGCCGCGGATTCGAAGCGTTGTGGGCGCCCAAAGGATCAAGCCTCCTTTATAATGTTTATAACGAAGCTTCCGGTTATCGGCCGGAACTTTACATCACCAATTCGACTGATGACGACATGGGCGTACACAATAAAAGTTTGGGGCTACGCACATGGGCTGATAAATGCACTTTTGCCGAAGATAACACGACTGCCTATTGCGCCGTACCATTATATTTACAGCAAGGTTCCGGCATCTACCCTGGGCTGGCCGCCAATACCGCTGACGTGATTTACAAAATTAACATTCAGACCGGCTTTAAACAGCGAGTCGCTATTCCGACCAACGCTCTGGGGATCGGTCTTTACACTGCCGACAAATTGATGCTTGCTCCCGGCGGCAAAACGCTTTATATGATGGATAAAAACGGCGGCATCTATAAAATGCAGTTGAGCAAGTGAGTTTATTGATTTAATTTATGACCAAACTGGCGACTGTCTATGAGTGTCGAGAGTGCGGCAGTCAATATCCGAAATGGGAGGGCAAGTGCCGCGGTTGCGGAAAGTGGGGTACGTTGGAGACGACTGTCCCGGGTAACCAGGCCGAATCGCTCACTGTCTCAGAAAAAATTGAGCCAGCAAGCACACTTGATTTTAAGGATGTTCGCGCCAACGAACTGCCGCGCCTGCAAACCAAAATTAAAGAATTTGATCGAGTCTTAGGAGGCGGGATAATACCCGGCTCTTTGGTTTTGATCGGCGGCGAACCAGGCATCGGCAAATCAACCCTGCTTTTGCAAGTTATCTCCGCGATTGCCAAAAATGATATCGAAGGCGACCAACTGCTTTACGTCTCCGGCGAAGAATCAGCCACCCAGGTAAAATCAAGATTTGACCGCTTAAATTTAGGCACCGCTGACATTAAATTTACCAGCGAAACGGTGACCGAAAAAATCTGCGCCACTATTCGCGAACTTAAACCAAAATTGTCGATAATTGATTCCATCCAAACCGTCCGCTCTTTGGAGGTAGCGTCGTCAGCTGGCAGCCAAAACCAGGTGACTGTTTCGACGACTAAGCTGATGGAGGTAGCAAAAACTTTGAATGTTGCCATCATCATTATTGGCCATATCACCAAGCAAGGGCTAGTGGCCGGGCCAAAAACATTGGAACATTTGGTTGATACGGTGCTTTATTTGGAAGGCGACCGCCATCACTTTTACCGCTTATTGCGCAGTGTCAAAAACCGTTTTGGCTCGGTGGACGAGGTAGGAATTTTCGAGATGACTGACTTGGGGTTAAAAGAGGTTAGCAATCCATCGCTGGCTTTTTTGAGCGAGGCTAACTCGTCTGCCGCTGGCACGGTGACGACGGTAATAATGGAAGGCTCCCGTCCGCTTCTCGTTGAGATTCAAGCGCTGACCAATAAAAGTTATTTCGGCTACCCCAAACGCACTACTTCTGGTTTTAAAAAATCGCGCTTAGAACTTTTGATCGCGATTTTATCGAAGTTGATCAAACTGCCGCTCGGCCAATTTGATGTTTATTTAAACGTGGCTGGCGGATTAAAAATTTCTGAGCCAGCGGCCGATCTGGCAGCAGCCGTCGCAATTATTTCTTCTTTTCGTGATACTCCCCTGCCTCCTAAAACCTGCGTCTTTGGCGAAGTTGGACTGGGCGGCGAAGTCCGGCCAGTGGCTTTTGCCGAGAAACGCTTGCGCGAGGCCGAGAATTTAGGATTTTTGAATGTAATTTGCCCAAAAACCAAAGAACCGGTTAAGAGTAAACTGAAAATTTTGGGGATCAGCAATATTAATGAGATTAGTAAGTTGTTGAGTTGATTTCCGTGCTCAGTCAGCTAGACTAAAACCTGGTTACAGGATAGTAACCAGGTTTTCAAACAGTTTTAAACTTTGCCAGCTATTTAATCAATCGCCAACATTTTCAATTGATCTTTAATCCTAAACTCAACCGCTTCTAAAAGGTATTCGCGATAATCAGCGATACCACTTATGACGTCTTGATAATCTGGAATCGTACCAAGGCGCGTTCCAATATATTCCGGACAAGATGACCACTGATAATTTTCTAAATCGCACGCCGCGACACCGATATCCAGCGGATTTAAATGTATATAACGCGTTAAGTGAAGCAAATAACCTGCTGATTTAATCTCTTTTGCTTTAAATGGACCTTGAAACAAACGCCCGACTACTTGATATTTATAATTAAAAAACACGGCGTAATCATGCAATAAATCACGCATAAAAACAGAGACCGCATTTTCGCCAAGTTGCTCTACTAACAAATGAAAATGATTCGGCATTAAACAGTACGCAATAATCTTGATTTGATATTTATCTCGAAACTCCTTAACTTTCTTTAAAAAGAAAATATAATCGCCCTTGTCCCTAAAAATATTTGATTTGCGGTTTCCGCGGTTATAAACATGATAATATCCGTTCTGATAGAAATTGATCCTACGGTAAGGCATAACAAATTTACGAACCAGGTTAGTTTGCCCGCCAAACGGCGGGTAAATCTAACCTGGTTCTAGTCTAGTCTACTCCAAATGCACCGCTCCCCCGAGCTCAGCCAAACGCTTTTTTACGCCCGGCCAGGCAGCCAAAGACGGATCCTCCTCCACCAAGGCGCGCGCCATATTTTGCGTTAATTCCATCAGTTTGTAATCACCAAGCCCGGCAATTTTAAATTCCGGCACCCCGTGTTGCTGTCGGCCGTACAAATCGCCGATCCCGCGAATCTTTAAATCATATTCCGCGATTTTAAAACCATCAGTATTTTGGCTTAAAAAATCCAAGCGTTCGAAAACATTTTGGTTCGGCGAATCAGTAAACAAAAAACAGTAAGACTGATGTTCAGCTCGGCCGACCCGGCCGCGGAACTGATGCAACTGGGCCAGGCCAAAACGCTCGGCGCCCTCAATCATCATCACGCTGGCGTTCGGGATATCCACCCCGACTTCCACGACCGAAGTGGCGACTAAAATATCAAATTTTTTATCGCGAAATTGCTGTTGGACATCATCTTTCTCCGCGTCTTTTAATTTACCATGCAATAAACCGATTTTTAAATCCGGAAAAACTTCTTTATCCAGTTTGGCAAACTCGGTGGTAACCGCCTTCACTCCTAATTTATCTGACTCATCAATTAACGGACAAATCACAAACACCTGCCGGCCAAACTTGATCTGCTCATTAATAAAATCATAAGCCTTCGGCCGATCATCCGGGGCCACGACTTTGGTGATAATGCTTTTGCGACCGGCTGGCAGCTCGTCAAGGATTGATAAATCCAGATCACTGTACATTGTTAAGGCGAGTGAGCGCGGAATCGGGGTCGCCGTCATCGAAAGAAAGTGCGGCGAAATCCCTTTTTCGCTTTTTTCCCGCAAAGCTTTGCGCTGTTCTACTCCGAACCGGTGTTGCTCGTCAACAACCACCAGCCCTAATTTTTTAAATTTGATGTTTTCTTGAATCAAGGCGTGCGTGCCGATAATGATATTACTATCAGTAATCTTAATACTTGCCTGCCCGCCGAAGTCCGCCCGAGGCGGACGTAGGTGGGATACTTTATTCTTGATACATCGCTCTTTACTGCTCCGCGTAACTAGCCCGACAGACACATCCCACTCACGAAGTAACTTTGATATCGTAGCAAAATGTTGTTTAGCTAAAATTTCCGTCGGCGCCATCAAAACTGATTGATGACCGTTGAGAGCCACGTTTAGCATCGCCATCAAGGCAACAATCGTTTTGCCGGATCCGACATCACCTTGAAGCAAACGATTCATTGGCGTATCTTTCTTTAAATCAAGCAAAATTTGCCAGGCAACTTTACGTTGGGCATTAGTCAATTTGAAGGGCAATGATTGAACAAATTTTTTGATCTCTACTTCTTTAAACTCAATGGCCGGCGCTTTGGCGGTTTTGATTTGGTGCCGCGTTAAGGCTTTTTTAAGCTGAAGCCAAAACAACTCTTCAAATTTTAGCCGCAATTGCGCCTGAGCCAACAACTCTTGATTTTCCGGAAAGTGGATATTCCTAATGGCCGTTTGTAAATTTAATAATTTAAATTCCTTAAATTTAAAATTTGAAATTTGAAATTTAAAATTATCAGTTAGCCATTCCCCTATCTCCGGTATTACCACGATCGCCTGACTCATTAAAAACCTCAATTGTTTCTCGGTTAAACCGGCGGTCAGCGGATAAACCGGTACTAAACGGCCGGTATGGACCCCGCCTTTAATAGACGCGGCCGGGTTAAACCGTTCCCACTCCGGGCTCCGCATTACTAAATTAAATCCGTCGAACTCAACCGTGCCGGCTAAAAAAATCCGGTCGCCGGGTTTTAGTTGAGTAACTAAATATGGCTGGTTAAACCAAACAACTTTTAATTCCCCAGTCTCATCGGAAACAGTGGCCTCGCAAATTGACTGGCGCCGGTAACGGGTGACGATATTTTTGATGCTCAGAATCTGCGCCTCAATCGTTCCGCTCATGCCGGCGCCCGCTTCGCCGATTTTAATCTGCCGGGTAAAATCCGAATAGCGGTGCGGGTAATAAAAAAGAAGATCCTCAACCGTAGTTAGACCCAATTTCTTTAATCGTCCGGCTGTTACCTCGCCGATGCGGGTGAGGTTTTTGAGAGAAGTTGAGAGAAAAACCTTTGTCATAATAACCAAGATACAAGATGGTTATTTATTGAGACATTTCTGTAATGTTCGCAGTCCCAACATTGCGCATTTTAGCCTAGTCGCGCTGACCTCAATCCCCAGCATTTCTAAAATCTCTTTTTCACCCCAAGATTGAACCTCAGCGACTGACTGATCTTTTGCTTTTTCCGACAACATCGACATGGCGGCAATCGACACCGCGCAACCGATTGCTTGATATTTAATCGCCTTAATTTGATCGCCTGACAACTTGACCGTCACCGCAATCAGGTCGCCGCAGAGTGGATTATCTAAACTTATCTTGCAGTCCACATCTTTAAGCTCACCGGCGTTTCGCGGATGATGATAATGATCAAGAATGTTTTGACGATAGAGATTCATAATGGATTATTGATTATTCTTTAGGACTTTCTGTACTTTCCCTATTCCTTCCGCTAATAAATCAACATCTTCCCTACTGTTATACAAATACATCGACATTCTAACACTTGCCGGTACGCCCAATTGTTGATGCAACGGCATCGCGCAGTGGTGTCCGGCGCGGACGGCAATACCGGCATCTCCCAAAACCTGCGCCACGTCGTGCGCGTGAATTCCTTTAATATTAAACGAAATTATGCCAAGTCGATTTTTACATAGTTTTAACTCCCGGCCGCATTCAAGCTTGCAAATTTGACAACGGCCACACTTGCAACCACACGACTCCAATTCCTGCGATCCATAAATAACAATCCCATCAATCGCCTGCAACTTCTCCAAAGCGTAAGCCGTCAACTGCGCTTCCTGCTGGCAGATGTTCGCCAGACCAACATTATTTAAAAAATCTATGGCCGCTCCCAAACCGATCACCCCGGCAATATTTGGCGTACCGCCCTCAAATTTAGCTGGCACCGACGCCCAGATGGCTCGACCTCTCTCAACCCGCGAAATCATCCCACCGCCAAATTTTACTGGTTCCATAGCCTCTAAAATTTCCGCTCGACCCCATAATACGCCCACGCCAGTTGGTCCTAGCATTTTATGAGCCGAGAAAGCCAAAAAATCGCAACCCAACTCCTGCACATTCACCGGCAAATGAGGCACTGCCTGCGCCCCGTCCACCAACACCAAACATTTTGGGTTTATTCTTTTTATTTGGTTGATGATTTCTCTCACTGGATTGATCGTCCCCAAAACATTGGAAATATAGGTTAACGCGACTAGTTTGGTTTTTTTGGTGAGCAATTTTGCTAATTGATCCAACTGCAACTGACCATTATCATCAACTGGAATAAATTTTAAATTTGAATTTAATTCCTGCCAAGGAACAAAATTAGCATGGTGTTCCATTTCGGTCACGACAATCTCATCTTCCGGCCCAATATTTTTTCTCCCCCAGCCGCTGGCGACTAAATTGATGCTTTCAGTGGTGCCGCTGGTAAAAATTATCTCTTTTGAGGTTTCTGCTCCGATAAACCGCGCTACTTTATCCCGCACTGCCTCAAACTCGGCAGTCGCGTTTTCTGATAACGGATAAATCCCCCGATGCACCGCGGCATTTTCTTTTTCGTAAAAATCTTTGATCCGATTGATAACCATGGCCGGCTTTTGGGAAGTCGCCGCATTGTCTAAATACACCAAGCGCGGCTGGTGTTTAAAAATTGGAAATTGGGTTTTGATGGTTTTTAACTGCATTTGTTGATATTTAAATGCTACCATTATCGTTGCTTTTTTGTCCAGAAAAACGATTTTTTTGATTTTTCGGATCTACATTCCCTCGATTTCGAGCCCGATCAAACGATTCATTTCCACCGCGTATTCCAAAGGCAGTTCTTTGACCAATGGCTCAATAAAACCGTTGACAATCAAAAGCGAAGCCTCAGCTTCCGAAAGCCCGCGCGAACGCAGATAAAATAATTGCTCCTCGGAAATTTTGGAGACGCTGGCCTCGTGCTCTAAAATCACGTCATCTTCCTCGGTTTCCAAGGCCGGATAAGTATCAGAGCGCGATTTCGCATCCAGCATCAAAGCGCGGCATTCGACTTTTGACCGAGCGCCTTTGGCTCCGCGGGCAACTTTAACGGTGCCTCGAAAGCTGGCCCGACCGCCGCCTTGAGAGATTGATTTGGAAACAATGTGCGAAGTCGTCCCCGGCGCCAGATGGATCGCCTTGGAACCGGTGTCTTGATATTGCGCCCGGCCGGCAAATGCCACCGACAAAATATTGGTTTTAGCTCCTGGGCCTTTTAATATCACCGTCGGGTACTTCATGGTTGCTTGCGAACCCAGATTAAAATCAACCCAGTCGATCTCAGCGCCAGCCTCAGCCACCGCGCGCTTGGTGACTAAATTATAAACATTTTTTGACCAATTTTGAATCGTGGTATAACGGATTTTAGCACCCGGCAAGGCGATCACTTCCACCACCGCGGCATGGAGTGACGAAGAACTATATACCGGCGCGCTACAACCTTCGATGTAATGTACTTGCGACCCTTCATCAGCAATAATCAAAGTCCGTTCAAATTGCCCGAGGCTTTTCGCGTTGATGCGAAAATAAGTTTGAAGAGATTCGATGACCTTAACACCTGGGGGCACATAAATAAATGATCCGCCTGACCAGGCAGCCGCGTTCAACGCCGCGAATTTATTATCGTCCGCCGCGACAACACTGCCAAAATATTTTTTAACCAACTTTGGATGAGTTTTGAGGGCAGTTTCCACATCAGAAAAAATAACGCCCTGCCGCTCCAGGCGCTCGCGCAATTTATGATAAACATTTTCCGAATCATACTGCCCGCCGACACCAGCCAAAAATTTCCGTTCAGCCTGCGGCAACCCCAATTTTTCAAATGTTTTTTTGATGCTAGCCGGCACTTCCCGCCAAGTGTGTTTGACCATAGCTGTCGGCTTGATAAAATAAAAAATCTCATCAAAATTCAATTTCGACAAATCTGGCCCAAATCGCGGCAGAGGAAGTAAATCATAAAGTGCCAAACTTTTTAACCGTTGCTCCAGCATCCATTTTGGCTCCTGTTTAGCGGTAGAAATCAATTTGATCACTTTCGCGCTCAGCCCTTTCGGCGCCTTTAAAAATGGTTGCTCTGGATCGTGAAAGCCCCAGCGATATTTAGTTGTGGTTATTTTTGATTTGAGCATCGCGATACTTGAATATACAAGGCGAAAAAAAATAATTTCCTGAGTATTCGCCTGTTTGAAAATTAAGTCATTTAGTATTGAAAATTGATTGAAAATTGAAAATTCGTAAATTGAAAATTAGAATTGCATCTCCGCCAACCCATACTTTTTTTCAAATTCGATAAAATACGGCAATTTTGCCTCAATCAAATCCACTGACTTTGGATAACGTTCCTTTAAATCATTGATTCGATCTCCCAGCGACACAATTTGCTGGTGTTTAACTCGCTTATCCGCATAATTAACGATCTGCTCCTCCAACCCCAGCTTCCAATCAAACACTTCCATCAAATGATTGCCGACAATATGAGCTAAATTTTGATCAATTCCTTGCGCTGATAATAAATCAAACCCCAATTGAGCATGGTGATGCTGGCCAGGATTTTTTACACCGATTATTTTCGCGATGTCGTGCAAAAGCGCCCCGCGATTAACTAATTCTAAATTAACCGGTATTCCCTGCGCTTTAAGATGACGCGCCACCGCGTCCGCGACTTTGGTTACCTGCCGGCTGTGCTCGCGAATATTTTCCGGCATCTCATATTTATCCCAAAGGTCATAGCAATGTTGCTGGGATGGTAAAGACATAAAATTCCAAAAATTAGTTCATTAAAAATTCAATAAAAATTAAGAAATAAAAATTAAAAATTAATTAAACCACCATATCCTTCTCTCTCCACAGTTTCTGCCAACCCCGCTCCCCCACTTCTAACAATCCTTCCCTCAACCATCACCTGCACTGCATCAGGTTTGATGTATTTTAGAATTCGCTGATAATGAGTAATCAAGAGCACCACCGAGTCAGGCGGCCGAAATTTGATTATCCCCTGCGCTACTACCTTTAAAGCATCAACATCCAAACCGGCGTCAATCTCGTCTAAAATAATCACCTTAGGTTTTAGAACCGCGAGTTGAAGCAGTTCCAACTTTTTCTTCTCACCGCCGGAAAATCCAACATGCAAATCACGCTCCAAAAATTTTGGAGAAAGATGAATCAATTCCAAATGCGGTAATAATGATTTTCTAAATTCGATCAACGAGATTCCCGCCTCTTTCGTCTGATGAATTTGATACAAAAAATTAAGCACATTTACCCCCGGAACCTCTGTCGGCGACTGAAACGCCAAATAAACGCCGGCCCGCGCCCGGTCTTCCGGCGACATCTTTAACAAATTTCGCGCGTTTAATTTGATGCTACCGCCAGTTACCGCGTAATCCGGGTGTCCGGCCAGCACTTTGGCCAAGGTTGATTTACCTGAGCCGTTAGGACCCATCAGTACGCAAATTTCCGGACTCTTCAAAACTAGTGAAACATCAGTCAGCAAAATCTTACCGTTTAATTTAACTTGTAAATTGTTAATCGCTAAAGTAGTCCCCATAAAATAAAAAAATCCTCGCTGTAAGGTTTGAATTTGGTGGGACGCTTAGTGTCCCAATAACCACGCTTAGCGTGGTGCCCTTGGCAGGAATCGAACCTGCACTACGAGATCCGCAATCTCGCGTTCTATCCATTGAACTACAAGGGCTGACAATGCGTTCGGTTCAGAAAGGCACTAAAGTTTAGTCCACTTGGCAAACACTTCGCTCAGCGGCTCTTCTTCTTTCTCCAAATCCTCGCCAAGAAAGCTAAGCAGAATTTCTCTGACTTTTAAAGGATTTTGATTACGCAACGGGATCATCAGGCGCGGAGTCAAACTGCTCTGAAAGCTAAAATACAGCTTTTTCACCAGCGGCGGATTATATAAAATCCAAAACTGCTTTAAGTCGCGATACGAATATTCACGGTTCCCCACTTTTATCCCCTTGCCGGTAACAAGAAAGTCGACTCTAGTGGCAGTCCCGCGATGCTGAAAATAGATAATCACGGCCGCTAAAACAATGATCAGCGCGAAAAGATAATTGGCGGTCGCGATGGCGTAAATTATCAACCCCAAACCCAGCGCCCCAAAACCAATATACCAAAACATGGAGCGTTCGTGCTCATCGTACTCTGGCACCTGCCAGGAAGCTAAAATTTTGCCAAAATCCTCCAGCATATTAAACTCCTGTGTTGACTATTGCCAACTGCTTCGATTTTACCAAATGCTGGGAAAAAAGTCTAGTTGGCTACTTTCTTCTCGCCGACTTCCCCTATGATTGCGATTCGATCTTCGGCGGTACTGGCACCGGCACCGGCAATCGATGCCCTAAAACCACAAAAACAATCGCCGCGATAGTGGCCATCACCCCGCCAAAAATAAAGGTCAAACTGGGATTAATATAAGTCCAAAGAGCGCCGCCAATCAGTGATGCCGCCAGCAAACACAAACCAGTCGCCATCTGGTAAAATCCCATCGCCGTGGCGACGTGTTCTTTGGCGACTAGCTTGGAAATATAGGCTTTGCCGACGCCTTCGGTGAATGCCATGTAAAATCCATAGATCGGAAATAAAATCCACAATAATGCGCCAGAGTGAGTTAAACCAAATCCCGAATACACCACGGCAAAAATCAGCATCCCGGCCAAAAAAACTTTGCGAAAACCTATTTTATCGGCCAAAATTCCGGCAGGCATGGAAAACAAAGCATAAGTGATGTTAAAAGTAACGTACGCCAGCACCGCGAGCGAAGTGGAAAAACCCAAATCCTTGGCTCGCAGGATCAAAAAAGCATCGGCGCTGTTGCCCAAGCAAAAAATCAAACTAATCAAAAGAAAAAGTTTAAACTTGGGGCTGAGCGAGGAAAATTTAAAACTCAACTTTGGCCCGGCAACTGTTTCGACCGGCCGATCTTTGACAAAAAGCACCAACAGCACCACCCCAATAAACGCCGGAATAAACGCCAAAAAGAAAATGTACCGCAAGTGTGGTTCGCCGACCAGTGCTAAAAACAGTAAGGCCAAAAGCGGGCCAAACACCGCGCCCATCGTATCCATTGTCCGGTGCAGGCCAAACGCCCGTCCGCGCTGTTCTAAAAGCGTGCTGTCGGCGATCAGCGCGTCACGCGCCGAAGTCCGCACCCCTTTGCCCAGACGATCGCCAATGCGCGCGACAAACACCAACGGCCAGTGATAGGCCAAACCGATCAAAACTTTGGATAATGTTGACAGCGAATAACCGCCCACGACAAAAGGCTTGCGCTTTTTAAACTTATCCGAAAGCCAGCCGGAAACTACTTTGAGAAAACTGGACACCGCTTCGGCCATGCCTTCGATAAACCCAACCGTAATCACCGGCGCTTGCAAAACCGCAGTCAAAAAAATCGGAATGATCGGATAAATCATTTCCGAGGCAATATCATTAAACAAACTTACCAGACCCAAAACAAAAACATTTTTAGGAACTTTTAGTTTACTGGGAATTGACATAAGTGACTTTCAGTGGCCGCTTTATTTTTTTCCGTGAGCATTGATATACTCCAAAGCTTTCTCTTTAGTCGCTGGCCGAGAATTGTTTAATTGTTTTTCCACAAAGGCACGCGCCTCGTCTTTACGTTCGAGTTGATCGAAATACTGTTCAAACGCTTCAATCGCTTTGCCGATTAAAATATTGCGGCACTCGGCTGTGGGCAATTTGACTTTGTCCACCTGAAGCAGTATGTCGGTAATTTGATTTTCGAACTGCGGTTTATTTTTAATGATGCAAGCTGAATTATCAACCACGTGCGCCGCGGTAATCAGGCTGCCCAAAGACATCAAGCCAAAAAATTTTGGAAAAATCCGCTCAAATTTATTTTCATGGTCAATCGCCGTTAAATTAGCCAAGACATCAATCGCGATCCATCTTAAAATATTATTTTCACTGTCCAGCAAATTAACAAAGAATTCCCAATTAGGATACAACGTCGCCGGATTTTTCTCGCTGATTATTTTTAAAACTTTGGCCGCCCGCAATTTTATCCGACCGGTTTCGTTGTCCAGACCAACTAAAAGTTCCGGCAGCAACGCCGGCGATTTGACAACTTTCCCTGCGACTTCGCCAGACTTGTCTGACTTTTGATCCAACTCGTCTAAAATTGTGATTTCTTTAGGCATATAATGATGGTGATTATGATGATTGCCGCGCTCTACCGCACCAACCCGATGGCCATATACCAACCTCGGGGCTTGGTGCAGAGCGGACATTTTAAAGGCGCTGATTTGCCTTTGTGGATATAGCCGCAATTTAAACACTTCCATTCAATTTCGGTTTCGCTTTTGTAAAGCGTGCCATTTTCCAGTCGATCGCCTAAAATCTGGTAGCGCTCAGCGTGCTTTTCTTCAACTTCGCTGATTTCGTGGAACAAGGTGGCAATCGCGATTTCTTTTTCCTGCCGCGCGACGCGTTCGAAATTAGGATACATCGTCCCGAATTCGTAGCGCTCGCCAGCTTCGGCGTGACGCAAATTCGCAAGGGTGTTACCCAAAGGAAAAATGTCGTAAGTGTTGGTCATCTCAACGTGTTTGGTGATTTTTTCATATTCCTCCTCGGCATGCGCGCGTTCGTTGTCCGCGGTCTCCAAAAACACATGCGCGATCCAGATTAAACCTTCTTTTTCGGCGGCTTTGGCGTAATAGGTGTATTTATTACGCGCCAGCGATTCGCCGGCAATGGCTTTGAGTAAATTTTGGGGTGATTTTTTTGTGGTAATCATGGTAGTCATAGTTAATAGGTTACTTTAAATAATAGCGAAAATATTTGTGCCGGCAAGGGTTTGAGTAACAAACCTCGATCCAGCGCTCGCTGGGATTAACGATCGCTGAGGCGACTGTTGATCCCCAATAAGAATGCGCGCTTTTTGGATGGCCGCAAATTCCAGCGCGATGATCTTTAAGCACGCGTTTTAAAGTTGATTCTTCGATATTAGGCTGTGTCGCAGTTAAAATCTCGCACACCCGCTGGTAACGCCGGATTGATTCGACATCAGTATTTTTTTGATTTTGATCTTTGCCCAACAATGGATGATTAGTATGCACCAGCCACTTTTTCCCATGAAATAATTGATGATGCCCCCAGAAAGCCTCGATATCATCCATCGCCATCGCCCTCCAAACACACAAAGTATTAGCCGCAATTGTACGTGACGGCGAAAGCAGGACATGTTCGGCATCTTTTAAATATCGTTTCTCTAAAATATTGCGTAACAAAAAATTTCTGGGAATGCCATAACGAAATCGCTCGTTGCAAAGGGAGTTGACTGTGTAAGTCAGGCCATAAGAATTTAAAGCACACGACGTACCTACTAACTGCCCCATAAAACTAAGGGCTAAAAATTTAAGCTGTTTGATTTGGCCGTCCACCAAAATCATCCCCTGCTGACGATAGGTCGAGAGCCAATCCTCATTATGGCCAAGCAAAATTTCGCCGTTGCCGATATGCACCGCGACGCTCGTACAGCGCGGAATAAAAAAATCCAGCAGTTCTTCCTCGCAATTTAAAACCAATAATTCCTCAAAAGCCACTCCTGCGCCTTGGCTCATCCCTTTTATTTCCTCGATCAATTCCGGAAATTTTCTTTTGATTTTGGGCAAAAATCCTTGGGCATCTTTGATTAGGCCGGGCATATGCCGGCGGCCCAAAGCGTGATACACTGCTTTGTTTTTCTCGATCCGGTCTTTGATTTGCGCTCCCAGCGCTTTGCCCAGTTTAAACCCAAACTCATAATTATCGTCAGCTTTGATCTTGATATGCGAAATTGTGCGTTGGGCAGTGGGCATAAATTAAACTAAGTCTTTTCTAATCAAGAGATGAGCCCGAAATGATGGGCGTCACAACTGGGAGTAATATTAGTATTTGAATGATTTGAACAAGAATTGTTTAGCCTGTTGCATTTGTTTTGCTGATTGATTATCACTGATGGCCAGAGCTGTTTTGTCTAAATTTTCTAAGGTTTCACCTTTTTTCAAGAATTTCGAAGCGTCAGGATTAGTTTTAAGGCGATCAAACGGGGTCTGGTATAGGTCATATACCTTTTTGATTTTGCCTTTTTTGTCTAATTTGTCTGTTGCAAATCCACACGGACGATGAAAATTCAGGTATGGGTTCAAATATTCGTGGTAGAATTTGTTAATTGCAGGTGCATATTTTTGTGGTATATACGAATATCCCATATGTTTCCTAACAACTGCGCCATTCTTTGTTTCAGCTAGACCATTATCGTTACAATGACGCGGACGAGATTTGGTTTGCTGACTCTTGAGCTTGTTTAAAAGGCGAGCGATTGTTTTGTTAATGAATTCAGAACCGTTATCTGAATGAAAATTAATAATCTGAAACGGAAATTGATCGAGTGCGCCTTCCATGACTGGCGCTAAAAATCGTTCAGAGATGCCTTCAACCGCCGCCAGGATTTCCCATTGAGTTACTTCATCGATCAGATTTATGTAATAGACACCCTTTTTCGTCAGCCGTTCATCGATCCAATCGCCTTGATGAACAGTATCGACCCGTAAATAGCCTGGTTTGCCTTGATTGTCAGGCTTGATTCTAAGGCCAATATTGACTGATGTCGACCTTGTTTTATCAATAAAAGAGCTATGTGATTGGTACTGGCGTGTATTTCTAAGGTTGTACAAATGAGCAACTGAAATATCCTTTAATCGTACAAACCGTGAATCGCCATAAATATCGTACAAACGTTGAAATATTTCGATGGTTGCCGGGCCGGATAAACGCTGATGCAGTCGATCAGTTTCAATGAGAGCGGCAATGTCAGAGGGAATGTAGATAGTTTGAAACGAATGTCGTTTTGAGCTGGCGTATCCAGACACAATACGGCCGGTTTTCTTTTTACGAGTGATGAGACGAGTTATCTGAGCGTCAGAGAAGCTGGTCAGGCGCATTAAATACTGTTTTACGATTGATTTATCTTTTTTACGCAGTGAGAAGTAGCCGAACCGAGACAGTAATTCGCTTATCCACTGATATTTTTCGTTACGCAAGCTTCCACAAAAAGAGATGCCACCGGCCGAACTCAAACCCTTTAAAAATTGACGCAATTGTGAGATACTCACCATGTGTGAGTCGTTCATATGGATAGTCATATACTTCCAGTATATGATATATGGCGACTCACATATGTTTTTTAGGCTCACCTTGTATT
>MHJY01000046.1:0-1033 GCA_001818235.1 Candidatus Jacksonbacteria bacterium RIFOXYB2_FULL_44_15
ACCGTTAAAAATCTGGCACACTGGTTTGCCGGTCGCGTCGGTAACTATTCGATACTCATCGTTTTTGACCAACAACGCCTTGCTGGCAATGCTGGTCGTGGGCCGAAACCAGGCACTCAAAGTAAAGGCACTGCTACCAGCGGCAAAATCGCCGAAGATATAGTAATCACTGGCTGTAATGTAAGTGCCGCCAATCGTGCTGGTTAATCCAGGCACATCTAGTTTAAAGTCGCGATCAAGTTTAACGTATTTAAGGCCGCTGACGCCAAACAAGTTGTACGCCCAGTTGGCAGTGCGATCAAAATTATTATCAGCAGTAATAATCGGGGTACCATTAGCTTCCCAAGTGATTGACGAACCCGAGGAACCGGAAGTTGAGAGACCAAGCGTGGCGCCGTTGGTGGTATCACCCTGTCGGTCATAAATCCGATCAACTATTTTGAAGGTATTTCCCGCGGCAAAGCCAGTGGTGGCATCGACGTAGATTGAGATGGTATCAGTCGCGGCCTCGGTTGAATCAAGAATTAGATAATATTTACCAGAGTTTGTGCCACTGGTCAGCCACAGGTACATTCCTTCGTGCTGGTGGCTGGCGGTGAGAGTAGCGTCGTCAACATCAACCGTTATATAAGGCCCAACGTCTGTTAAAGTCGAACCTAACGTCCCGCTGGCTAAATACTCGTAACCGTAAACTGTGAGCGTATCGCCGCTAGTGTAAGTGGCGTCGTCCTCAGCTTGATTTAACCAGTTGAATTTATCCGCGCCATTGACGATATACCCAGTCCGCGCGCCCATGTTTATTTGGGCTGGACTGGGTTGAGTGCCGCTGACGATATTAGTACCGGCAGACAAGGCTGGTGAGTTTTTTTGCAAATAAAAATTGGTAATGTAGTAATTGCAGTTGCTGGAAACAACGCCAGCCAAAGTCGGCGCTAAATACAAAGTCGTTGCCGTGTTGCTCGTCACTCCAGCCCAAACGCCGTTGCCGGCCGCGCAAGCACCAGCACCGTTGGTAATATACACACCTGCACCG
>MHJY01000046.1:1042-1242 GCA_001818235.1 Candidatus Jacksonbacteria bacterium RIFOXYB2_FULL_44_15
TCTACGGTCCAGCTTCTGGTGGTATCAACAACGGTGGTGGTAGAGCCATTCGTCGCCGCACGGTTCGCGACTTCTTGAACAAACAATGGGTCAGAATTTATACTATTTGCTCCTTGAGTGCCTACCGGCGCCGTCACATCCGAGGTTTCGTAATTAGAGCCGTTATTGCCATACAAATCATTATAATTGTAAGTATTTAG
>MHJY01000046.1:1250-5476 GCA_001818235.1 Candidatus Jacksonbacteria bacterium RIFOXYB2_FULL_44_15
CGGTATTATTGTCGTCTAATCCGTCATCTGAGTTAAAGGCTAAGATATTATTCTTGATCGTCCAACTATTCGCCGAACTAATATAAATACCATCAGTACCATTACCCACGCTCGTATTGTTGTAAACAAAACCGCCATGATTGTTTAAAAGATATATCCCATGGCCAGTATTTTTAAAAAAGATATTATTAATCAATTTATCATTAGTTCCACCACCGCCGCCGCCATCGTAAAAACCATCACCATTGGCAAAAAAAACATTATTGGTAAGCATCAAATTAATTATTCCCGCAGAAGTTCCCATGCCTTCGGTATTAGACCAAACTTTATTATTGATTATTTTGGTATTACTACCGCCGAAAAAACCATAACCAACATTATTGTAAACCCAGTTACCATCGGCCAAATAACTGCCACTACTAAGCGAACCAATGCCCCGCGTCGTATTGCTGAACACTTGATTCGACTTGACATAAGATATGCCATAAACGCCACTGCCGTTTGAATGGATAATGCTATTTTGAACAATGCTACTCGTCGCCGCCAGGCCATAAGCGCCATAAGTCGCCCGAGTAATTACAAAGCCAGCAACTGTATTATAATTCGCGTAATAAAGAAAAAAACCATAGACAAGCGCATTTTGGGCGTCGAAAATAACTGGACCAGAAGTGTTCCAGAAAATACGGCTGGCATCAGAGCTACCGTCTTTGGTTAAGTATGCCAAAGCAGACTGCGCTACGGAACCGACTTTCGTATACACCCGATCCACCACCGTAAAGCCATCGCCGGTGTTAAAAGTGGTGGAGGCGTCGGTGGGGCTATAGATAGTAAGGGTGTCGGTGGTGTTTTCGTCGGAATCCATGATGAGATAGTATTTCCCTTTGTTGACGCCGCTGGTGAAGTAGGCGTACATCCCTTCGTGCTGATTGTCCGCGGTGACGGTGGCTTCGGTGATCGCGAATTGGACAAAATATGAGCCAACTACCGTGATGCCGCTTTGGATGGTATCAGAAACATAATTTTTGGCGTAAGTGGTAACGGTGTCGCCGGCAGACAAGACATCAGAGGTCGCGTCGTCGTGCGCGTCTTGGAGCCAGTTAAATTCCTCGTCATCAGTGATGTTCTTGACGTAATCCAGCCGCGCGCCGACGTTGATATATCCCGGCACCACTGGAGAGGCGCCCCACAACTCCAGCCCGGCGCCCAGCGGACCAGCAGAGGTTGATTCGTCGGAGTCGAGATACAAAAAATCGGCGTTAGTCGGATCAGTGGAAACAAAGGTCGGGTTAATACCAGTAATTGCGTTAGTGCCCGTTGAACCATCAGAAGTGTTGTTGTAAAAAAAATTGTAATCAATGGTATTGCTGGCGCCGTTGTCGTCTATACCCTCTTTACCAACGCCGGTTTGATTACTAATAATATCATCCTTAATAAAATTGCTATCAGACCCAGTTTCTAAAACAAGGCCATCGTCACTATTACTGTTTAAAGTGTTATTATATAAATTACAATAATCGGCGCCATTCAACTGAATGCCATAAACCGTGTTACCGTGGGAAATACTGCCTAAAATAGTATTGTAATCAGCACCATCGCCGCTGATCACTATGCCCGAAATAGAATTAGAATAAACCGTGTTGCGAGAAATAGTATTGTTGGTAGCAGTATTGACGACTAAGAGGCCGTTGTTCGTATTAGAATAAATAGTATTCTCACTAATTAAATTATAAGTGGAACCGTCTATTTGAATGCCGTCGTAATTATGATGAATCTTAGAACCTACGACAAAAATACCTTCGCTGGCGATATTACCATCCACTGCATTTGCGTAAATTCCATACTTATTCGCCACATTCGTTCCTAGATAACTCATCTCCGCGTACTTGAGAATTGATTCTGATCCGTCTTTAAGATAAATATAACCGTCCATGGTGCCGTCCAAAGTAACGCCGCCGTTAGTGATTAAACAGTCGCCATCGCTGGCGCTAGTGCCTTGAATATCCAGTTTGCCCATTGATTCTACTTGAATACCTACGGCCGCATCAGCAGTCGTTGAATTTAGTTTGATGGTATTAGTGCCGCTGGCTGGGGCGCGGCAAGTGAGGGTACCGGCAGTTCCGGCGGCGCCGACGGTGAGTAACGCGGCGCCGGCGTTTTCACCTAAAGTTAAAGTTACTCCAGCGCCGGTAGTTTGAAATTGCAAAATTCCGCCAGTGTTGATGGTTATATCCATGGTGCTGGCGCTGGCATCCAAAGTAACGGTATGAGTAATCGTAACCGTATCGGTTGCTTGCGGCGTGGTGTCTCCGCAGGACGTCCACGTTCCGGCCGCGCTCCAGTTGCCGGTCGCATTAGACGCGCAGGAGTTGGCGCTTACCTCACCCGTCATACCAAAAATCCCGATTCCCAGCACTACGATAATTATAAATTGTTTATAAAAATAATTCATTGTTTCATGGCTGCATTGTTACATTGTTTCATTGTTAAATTGCTTCATTGCTACTTTGTTAACTTGATGTTTGTGTAATTAATAAGTTGATTGATTAATTTAGGTAATTTTTGCAAAGGTAGCTTTACTTAATATCCCCTCCCCAAATGTAATCTTTAAATCTTGGCGAAACAAGACGGCCAATTAAACGACAACTTTTCAAACCAGCCATGCCTGCTAAGGCAGACAAACTCTTAATATCGCCTTGAGTCGGCGTTTCTTTGGCTTCCAATGCTAGCTTTTTGTCTAAAACAAAATCAATTTTCTGTCCGGTTTTCAGGGCGTAATAACTTAATTCGCCACAATGACGCAATTGATTAAATACGGCATTTTCAAATTGAACACCACTTGACGCTTGCGCCAAAATATTCATTAAACCGTTGTCGCAAAAATAAAGCTTTTTGGCTTTGACAATTTCGCGATCTAAATTTTTTGAGAATACCGGAATACGAACAATCACATAAGTTTTCTCTAAAAATTCTAAATAATTGATAACTGTTGGCCTTGATAAGCCGCTTAATCGGGATAATTTTGTATAATCTAAACGGCTCGCCACCCTGCCTGCTAAAAGTTTTGTTAAATCGTAAAAACTTTTTTGCTCGCGAAAATCCGACAAAGACGCTACATCAATATTGATATAAGAGCTGATAATGTCGGACAGTAAATCCTTTTTGTCCTGTTGGGTTTTAGCTAAAACCACTTCGGGGAAACCGCCAAAAGCCAAATAATCTTCGTAATATGATTTTAATCGTTCGTATTCCGCTAGTTGAAATTTGCTTTGCCAAATTTTGCCATCAAGTTTAAAATTGACTGACTTAAAAGCCAAAAATTCACCAAAATCTAACGGGAACAGTTCAAAAATCTTTTTACGACCTGCCAACGATTCACTAAAAAAGTTTTTAAGATAAAAGGAACTAGAGCCAGTAAGTATAAATTTAATATCATAATTGTCGTATAGATATTTTAGCACACTGGAGATGTTTTTACTTAATTGAATTTCATCAATAGCCACATAAAGCTTTTTGCTTAAATCTAATCCGCGCTGGTTAAATGCCGAAATAATCGCTTCGTAATTTTTTTCGGAAAAAAGCTCCCTGTTGTCCAACCGTTCCAAATCAAAATATACTTTATTTTTAGATGGAATTTCCGACAACAATTGCTTAACTAAAGTTGTTTTGCCCACCCTTCGCATGCCTGTGAGTATCGTAATCTGTTTTTTGGCTAAATGGCTTTTTAATGAAGTATAAATTTTTCTTGGATAAAACATAAATTTATCAAATTACTAAACTATAATCATAGTATATCTTTGGTAATACTATTTGTCAAGTAACCATATAATCCAGCCCTTTGGTTAACGAGTTGCTAAAATAAATTATCCTAATTGTTCTAATTATACTAATTGTTCTAAACAAGCCCCAATGCCTAAAATTCCAAATAAAACAAAATTAATTAGCTAATTGGTGTTTGCTCATTGGTCATTTTTTAGAATAATTAGAACAATTAGGATAATTAGTGCAATTTTAT
This sequence comes from Candidatus Jacksonbacteria bacterium RIFOXYB2_FULL_44_15, assembly GCA_001818235.1. Taxonomy (GTDB): domain Bacteria; phylum Patescibacteriota; class Patescibacteriia; order UBA9629; family UBA9629; genus UBA9629. Next base: position 5,263 of record MHJY01000046.1, read on the forward strand.
TTGTTTTTATTCTTCACTTTTTTATAAATCGCATTAAATATTAAATTTAGTTCGTTAGCCTCACGCCATAAATCACGCGCTTCTTTTTTTCTCTCTGGCACGGCGCTAGCTATCATCCGTAGAAAATGCTTACATTCTCTTGATTCTTTTTTGCAAATACCAATTTTATGAACAAAGTCCTTTGAACTCTCAGCATCATCCGCTTCGCAATAAT
>MHJY01000047.1 GCA_001818235.1 Candidatus Jacksonbacteria bacterium RIFOXYB2_FULL_44_15
AATAATTTTGGCACGACAGTGGTTTTGGTGACGCATGATCGGGATATCGTCAATGCTCTAAAAAGGCGCGTTATTACGCTGGACGCCGGGCACGTGGTGAGCGATAAAGAAGAAGGAAGGTATGTACTTTAAATTTTCTTTTTTCATTTTTATTTTTTCATTTTAAATTTATGTTCGTTTCCATTTTTCGCGTTTTTCGCTTTGCCGGCAGAAATTTTTGGCGCAATATCTGGCTGGCGCTGGCGACAATCAGCATCATAATTTTAACTTTGATTTCCATCAGTTTCGTGGAACTTTTAAACGTGCTGACCCAGGAAGCAGTGGCCACCATCAAAGACCGGATTGATATCAGCATTTATTTTAAGCCGGAGGTCACGCCGGAAGAGGTAATTAACATCAAACGCAAGTTGGGACAGCTTGAGCAGATAAAAACCATCACTTATGTCAGCCGCGCTGATTCGCTTAAAATACTGGAGGACAAACACGGGCAGGATGTTTTGATTAAAGAGTCGCTCCAAGAGCTGGGCACTAATCCTTTAGGCGACACTTTGGTAATTAAGGCTAATGATATCGGTTACTACCCGGTGATTTTAGCGGCTTTGGAGCAGAGCCAATACAAGGGATTAATCGAGGATAAGAATTATGAGGATAATCAGGCGTTTTTGACCAAAATCAATTCTGTTACCAGCAAGGTCAAAAAAATCGGCTGGATGGTGAGCGGCGTTTTCGCGATTGTGGCGATTTTGATTGTTTTTAACACCATCAGGATTGCGATTTATACGAAAAGCGAAGAGATCGGCGTGATGAAGCTGGTCGGAGCGGATAACTGGTTTATCCGGGCGCCGTTTTTGGTGGAAGCGGTTTTGTACGCGGCTATTGGCACAGCTCTGACGATGTTGCTTTTATACCCGATTTTGGAAGTGATTGACCCATATATTTTGAGCTTTTTTGACAACGGTTTTAGCCTGGTGGCCTATTTTGTAAGCCATTTGGTGGCCTGGGTACTTTGGCATTTTGTGGGAATTTTGGTTTTAACGATCACCGCCTCGTCGCTCGCAGTTGGACGCTATTTGGATGTGTAAGGTAGCGGAGGTCAGCAAGCGCTTTGTGTTTTGTCATCCCGAGCTTGTCGAGGGATCCCTTTCTGGTTTGGTTCTGCATAGCGACAATGTACCGAATTGACTTTGCCGGTAAATTTGGTTAAGATGGGGTCTTCGCGATAAATTTTTAATATTCTTCGGGGATCGTCTAACGGTAGGACAGCGGCCTTTGAAGCCGTCAGTCTTGGTTCGAATCCAAGTCCCCGAGCCACGTCGTTCGCGAGCGACGTGGCGAGCCAAGTCGCTCGCGAACGATCAGGTATAAACCACGTCACTCGAGAGCGACGTGGTAAACACAATTAATAAAAAATATGCATCCAATAGAAGATTTATCCAAAGAACATGGTCTTATCAAATTAATGCTCCGCATTCTGGAAAGTATGAATGATAAAATTACCAATGGGCAACCAGTTGCTGTCGAAGACATAATTAGCGGGGTTACTTTTCTTAAGGAGTTCGCGGATAAATGCCATCATGGCAAGGAGGAGAACTTGTTGTTTCCAATAATGAAAAAAGATGGTATTAAGAAAGAGGTTGAGCTAATTGACATTTTGGTGGCTGAGCATGTCCAAGGCAGGGGCTATGTTAGGAATATGGTTGAGGCGATCGATAAAAAAGAAAAAAGCGGGAAAGAGTTTGCGGACGTTTTTGTATCCAATTCAAAGAATTACGTTGCTCTTTTGGATCAGCATATTAATAAAGAGAATACGATTCTATTTTTCGAAGCCAGACAGTCCTTATCCGAAAGCCAGTTAAAAGAATTGGAAGGGGGATTTGAAAACTTTGAAAAAAATATAATTGGGGCCGGAAGACATAAAGAACTTCACGGTATAATCCATAAGTTAGAAGGAATCTATCTATAAACAGAATAGGGAGTGCCAACTCTGGCATAAAAATCGGCTTTAAGGCCTGATTTTTTGTTTCGGCATGCGTGATTGCAAGTACTTTTTTTTGGTGGTATGATTTTGGTAGGTTTGGTCAGCTAAAATTGAAATATAATATGAACAAAATAAATAACAGTCTAGTAGACAGTACAAAAATTTCCCTTCGGAAGATTGGATAGAAAAACGGATGCGTGGGATTGCTATTCGAGAAGAACTAACAGACGAGTGGCAAAAGCGAGGTGCCAAAGAGCAAAAAGATTATGAGATTTTAACGGCGGAAATTTCCAAGGCGACTTTTGGGGTTACGCCAAGGCTGGCGGCGATATTGCCGGCGGGGCGAGAAAGAAACTGGAAGAACGGCTCGGCAGATCTGTTGTAACAAAAAAGAATTTTCTCCCTCGACGACAGTGAGTCTCAAAAACACGAAGTATTGCGCAGACAATTAAAAAAAATAAAAAACATTTCGACGTATGAAGAAAAAATCAAAAAACAAAGCAATCGCAATTTTTGCAGGGGCGCAAATACGGCGCCACTGGGATGCGGAAAAGGAACTTTGGTATTTTTCGGTTGTTGATGTGGTTAGAGTTTTAATTGGAAGTGCTGCCCCAAGGAAATACTGGAATAAATTAGCGCAGCGTTTAAAAAAAGAAGGCAGTGAGTCGGTGACAAAATGTCACCAACTGAAATTTGTGGCTAAAGACGGCAAATTTTACTCCTCTGATGCCGCTGATACAGAAACAATGCTTCGCCTCATCCAATCAATCCCATCGCCTAAAGCCGAGCCGTTCAAGCTTTGGCTGGCGCGTGTGGGTTACGAAAGAATTCAGGAAACAACTGATCCGGAAAAATCAATCAATCGAGGAAGAATCAATTGGCAAAGAATGGGACGAAGTGCAAAATGGATTCAGCAAAGAATGATGGGGCAGGAAATTAGAAATAAGCTGACTGATTATTGGAAGGATAACGAAGTAAAACAACAGGCCGAGTATGCTATTTTAACAAATATTATCCATCAAGAATGGAGTGATTTGTCGGTTAAAGAGCATAAAAGTTTAAAAAAATTAAAGGAGCAGAATTTGCGCGATCATATGACAGACGCGGAATTGGTTTTCACGGCTTTAGCAGAACTTTCTACCCGTCAGATTGCCGAAACTATGCAAACAAAGGGGTTGGAAGAAAATAAAACGCCAGCCAGAAAAGGCGGTCGCATTGCTAAAAACGCGCGTTTGGAATTGGAAAACAAGACTGGTAAAAAAATAATCAGCGCAGATAATTTTTTGCCAGCCTCAAAAAGCGTTAAATTAAAAGCGAAAAATAATTTACTCCGTTAACAAAAAAAGGGCACCGCAAGGATGAAACCTTGAAAGGCGACCTTTTCATTCGTGATGCTTACAATATGGCAAAGAAAGTCGGTAAAAGTCAATAGTTCTTTTTGGGGAGTCTATTACACTATGGACACATACAATTGGTACGCGCAACTTATTAAGCCCTCATGGGCGCCGCCAGCCTGGCTTTTTGGGCCGGCATGGACAGTGCTTTATATTCTAATCGCCATCTCGTTTGGCAAAGTTTTTTTGCTGGCATGGCAAAAAAAAATTGCATTCAAAACTGCTCTGCCGTTTGCCCTTAATTTGATTTTTAACTTTGCGTTTTCGCCTTTACAGTTTCGGCTACAGAATAATATTTTAGCGGCGATTGACGTGCTTTTTGTCATGGCAACGCTGATTTGGGCGATGCGCGCAATTTACCCGCACGCGCGCTGGATTACTTATATCCAAATTCCGTACTTGCTTTGGGTTTCGTTCGCGACGGTATTACAGCTGACTGTTACTTATCTAAATAGATAGAGTCAATCAGCGTCTCAGAGGAATTTTTGGCATTTTTTTGATTGTTTGACGAAGAGTCAATTTTTTTTTAAGTCTTGTCAAAATTCTTAAAAGGGTGTAGAGTTTTATGTTTCGCCCTTGACAAAGATCATTTTTTATCCTATTTTTAGGTTACTGCTATTTTTATTAAGTTAATATCTATGATCAGGCAATGACCAAAATTTAGGCGAGTGCTTTTTATTGACTCATTGCCAATAATATGTTATTATTCCAACCATGGAAGACGCAAAATTAATCAAACAATCAAATAGTAAAAAAACAGCTTGTATTAGCCAAGAAGAGGGTGGTAAAGCAAAATCTTCTCCCTCTGATTTGACTGAGTGTCTTTTAACTTGTTTAAATCAGCGGGAACAGGATGTTTTAAAACGGCGTTATGCTTTGCATGGCGGTCGTAAAGAAACGCTCGAAGCCATCGGCGAAAATTACCAAATTACTCGCGAGCGAGTGCGCCAGATTGAACGAGCGAGTTTAAGTAAAATTAAAAAATTAGTGGATTATCGCAATGTGCTGAAAGATTTAGTTGACGAAATCGACCGTTTGCTCGCCAGGTTCGGCGGCATCATCGGGCATGATCATTTGGTCGAAGAGCTGGCGCGTCTGGCAGAAGTTAATCAAAACGACCAAACAGTTTTAAGCAAAGAGCGAAATCATTTATTTTTCCTGCTTGAGCAATTTGTGTCTGACATTTTTCATTTTCATGGCGAGGGCGAAGATCATAATCAAGGCTGGAGTAAGGACAAGGATATTATTAAACCGGTGAAACAAATTTTAGAACGGATCGAAGATTTTTTAGCTAAGCACGCTAAACCGATTACCCACGAAGAAATAGCCACGGCGGTGCGGGAGCCGGAGGATTCCGTTTATTCTTATTTAAATTTAAGCAATCGAATTAAAAAAAATGCGTTTGGCCTTTGGGGCATGTCCCGCTGGCCGGCAATAAATCCTAAACGGATGGCTGACCGCATTTACCTGGTGTTGACCAAATACGCGAAACCGATGCATTATCGGGATATCGCCGGTCACATCGAACAGCATTACGGCCGCAAAACTCATCCGCCAACGGTTCATAACGAGTTAATCGCCGACGACCGATTCGTGTTGGTCGGGCGGGGAATCTACGCCCTGAAAGAATGGGGTTATGTTTCCGGCACCGTGCGTGAGGTAGTTGAATCGGTTTTGGCGAAAAGCGCCGCGCCTTTAACGCGCGAAGAAATTATTGAGGCAGTGCAAAAGCAGAGGCTGGTTGCCCGTTCCACTATTTTACTCGCCCTTAACAACAACTCCCACATCAAACGCGCCGCTCAAGATCGTTACACTGTCGATAAAACAAACAATTAAAAATTAAATTCATCGTTTACAAAAGCGCCCTCTATTATCACCGTGTTTCCGCTATTTAGTCTCCAATTTTGGCAGACTCTACATTTTAATAATCTTTTTATTTTAGCGGGAGAATTGCTGTTGGCCGGAGGGTGGTTTTTTATTTTCTGGCAACTTTGGCCGGCGATTAAAGAGGATTGGATTAACTGGCGGCAATCAATTTTTGCCAGGGGAAATCCATTTGTCGTAATGGAACTGGCAGTTCCCAGCCGTAATGTCCGGCATATCGAAGCGATCGAGCAAACTTTCGCCCAGATTCACGGCCTGCGGCGGCAGGCGACTTGGTGGGAAATTTGGTGGAAAGGCCAATACGTGCTTAAAGTAACTTTAGAAATCGTTAGTTTTGAAGGGCGGATTAAATTTTATATTACCTCCACTTTTAAACATAAGCATTTAATAGAGCATGCGCTTTATGCCCAGTATCCGGATTTAGAAATTAAATATCTGCGCCCGGAAGAAGATTTTATTCATATCTTTCCGGATAAGATGCCGCATCCGGAGTTTGACATGCTGGGCACGGAATATGTCGCCAGCCGGCCGCCATATTTTCCCCTTAAAACCTATCGGGAATATATCGATAAAAAAACCGGCGAGTATCTTGACCCCCTACGCCACTTGTGGGAATTGTTTAATAATTTGCGGGAAGGGGAATATATGTGGTATCAGCTGGTTTTAGTGCCGGAGTTTGAGAGATGGTCGCTCGAACAGCGTAAGCATGTGGACATTTTAACCGGTAAAAAAAAGGGCGCTCACCATCACGGAAAAAGTATTTTAGGAATATTTGGTGATCAGCTGTCCAGCATTTTTTGGTATATTTTGCTTTTGCCCTGGAATATTTTAAAGGAGGTTTTTCGGCAGTTGACCGGCGGGACGGTTAAGATTGCCAGTGACCAAGTAACCAAGAACACGCTGGGCGAGGTCGGACGCCAGTTTAAAGGTACTGCTCGAGAAACTGGGCGCCAGATTTACTGTTTACACGAAGCTTTTTTAAGCCAGTTCCGCAAGAGAAAACCTAAATCGCCGGCCAGCAATGCTGTTGCTCCACCTTCTTGGGGACCGATAAATATAGAAAACAAGATTAGTTTTGATCCGGCGATTAATGTCAACGCGCCGGGAGTGAGTTTCCCATCCGATTATTTGTTTATGACGGAACGGCAAAAGCAGGTGATTGATGCGGTTGAGCGCAAATTGTCCCAGCCTGCTTTTAAAGTGTGTATGCGGGTTCTGTACTTCGCGAAAAAGCCGGTTTTTTCCAAGTTTCGTTTTTGGTCCGAGTCCCACGGAGCTTTTAAGCACTTTAATGATTTGGAAATGAATTATTTAAATCGCGGTTTTTGGAGCAGAACTACGGCTGATTATTTTTTCGCTAAAAAACGGAAAATTTTTCGGCAAAATGCGATCATCGCCAATACTAAAAGCCGTGACTGGTATGCCGGAGACGATTGGAATTACTTTAGCGTCGAAGAAGTCGCTTCGCTTTGGCATTTTCCGCACCAGCATGATTTGCTGGCGAACATCCAAACCGCCCAAACCCCGGTCGCCCCGCCCCCGAACTCTCGGGGCGTGCGTGCCGGTTTCCGCCGTGAACGGTTGCTGGAAGTTGAGGTGGGCTCGGTTCCCAGCAATTTACCGGTGGAGGAATATGAATATTATAATTATAAGTAAAATAAATTAAATTAAGATGGAAACCCAAAAACCTTTTTACAACCGTGACGTTACAGTCTTTGCCGAAACAAATTTTCGCGATCAGCGGAAGACTTTTGGCGTTAAGCGCGCGGACCGCCGGCGCCACATGTACATTATCGGTAAGACGGGTATGGGCAAGGCAAGCATGCTGGAGCATATGATTGTTCAGGACATTAAGCGGAGCGAAGGTTTGTGCGTAATCGATACGCAAGGTTTGCTGGTGGAGGAATTGCTGTATTATATTCCCAGCCACCGTTTAAAAGACGTGATTTACGTTAATCCGGCGGATATTGATTATCCGGTGGCGTTTAATTTGCTGGAGACGAGCGATGATTTGCAAGCGCAAACCGAGTTAGTGCAGGGGCTGATTAATATTTTTAAAGATTTATGGGTCGATATTTGGGGTCCGCGTTTGGAATATGTTTTAAAAAATTCACTAATAACTTTGTTAGCCGACGAAAACAACACGCTGTTGCATATCCTCCTTTTGTTGACTGATGCGGATTTTCGCCGCCGGCTTTTGGCAAAAGTTACTGATCAGGTGATTCTGGATTTTTGGTTAAAAGAGTATCAGGAATCACCGGAAAGGTTTGATAGTGCCGCTATCCTGCCGATCAGGGATAAAATTGGGCAAATAGTGAGCACATCACTGCTGCGAAATATTATCGGCCAAGCCAAGACCGGCTTTAATTTTGAGGATATCATCGCCGAAAAGAAAATTGTAATTTTGGTGCTCAATAAATCAAAAATTGGCGACGAAGCCGCGCGTTTGCTGGGATCAGTTTTTACTTTAAAATTGATGTTGGCGGCCAAAAAAATGCAACAACCCGGCCGCGAGTCGGCGGATGTTTATTTTTATTTATATGATTTTCAAAATTATAGCCCGGCATTATTTAACGAATTGATTACTAGCCCTAATTTCGGCCTTAATTTAATTTTATGCAATCAATATTTGGAGCAAGTGCCGGAGTTGGTGCAGAGGGATATTTTTGGCAATTTTGGCACGATCGTGGCATTTCGCGTGGGTTCGAGTGATGCCGTGAAGCTTGCAGAGGTGATGAAGTTGGGAATGAATCCAGAGGATTTGATGAAACTTAATAAATATAACATTATGCTCACCCTTTCGATTGACGGTGAGACGTCGGCGCCGTTTACAGCCGTTACTTTAGAGCCGTTACCGGTGGCTGGACTTAAAGATAACGTTATTGCTTACAGCCGGGAGCGCTATTCCCATCGGCGCGAAGAAGCCGAAGAATCAATCCGGCAAAGTTTGCATATTTATCCGACCAAAAATTATGCTGAAGCTCCGATTTTTGTCGAACCGGAAATATCTCCAGCCAACATCGATTATCCGGCGGTAGATGCGCCAAGTGCCGAGAACTCGGTGCAGGATAAGAGTGAGTCCGACAATAATTACACGGCCGAGGCGTTGGCGGCTTTTCGGGATAAGTTTGCGCAAATAATTGAGCCTACTAACGAAATGGCAGACCTGTCAATTATTAATTTGAGCGCATCTAAACCAACACTAGTTGAGGAAACTAAGCCACAGAGCAAGGCAGTGTCCCCAGGTGAGGAAGTGACGTTTAATTAAAAGGTTTTTTTAAAGCGGTTTTTTTATCATTGACCACTTGGCAACAATTTGGTATTTTTAATATACTAACCTTCTAAAAAAGCAACTGTTTAAATTGAGGTGAAAAGGACGTGCTGTGTCCAGATTCTTTTTTTAGGCAGTGTTTCGTGGCATCATTTTATGTTAAATAATTCGCGGAATAATTTTTTAATTATCAGTTTGGTAGCGATGATTTTTTTTGTCTTTGGAGTCGGCATCGGACAAAACGTACAGCTTATCCGGCCGAGTGTGGCGCCGGAGTCAACGGCTGACCTCAGTAACCCGCTTTGCCCGGCCGGGTTGCCGGAATTTGTCGATCCGACGCAGGTTGATTTTAACTTGTTTTGGGATGTCTGGGCTTCTTTGGAAGACCGTTATTACAAGCGTTCTGACATTAAAGATCAGGAACTTTTTTACGGGGCGATTAGAGGAATGGTCGCTTCTTTGCATGATCCTTATACTGTTTACTTTGAGCCGAAAGCGGCTGAGGAGTTTAACAAAGAGCTTGAAGGTAAATTCGAAGGCATTGGCGCGGAGATCGGCATCAAGCAAGATCGGTTAACGATTATCGCGCCCCTGCCTGGTTCGCCGGCCGAGCAAGCCGGTCTTTTGCCGGGGGATAAAATATTGTCGATCGACGATTTTGATACCACCAATATTTTTGTCGATGAAGCGGTGGACCGTATTCGCGGCACCAAGGGCACTACTGTTACGCTGACTATTTTCCGCAAAGGCGACAGCGCCACAATGGAAAAGTCCATTCGCCGCGACGAAATTGTCGTTAATACCATCAGCTGGAAATTCGTCGGCAGTAAAAAAGATCTGGCCTATTTGAGGGTTTATAGTTTTGATCAAGATACAGCGAATGATTTTCGGGATGCCGTCACCAAGATATTGCGCCAATCGCCCAAAGGTTTGATTGTGGACTTGCGCGCCAATCCAGGCGGTTTTCTGGATGTTGCCGTTAAGATGGCCAGTTTTTGGATCGCCCCTCAAGCCACTGCCGGGCCAGGGCTTAAGCCCGGCGTAATAGTGCAAGAACGGTTTTCCGACGGGCGAGTTCAATATTATCAAGCAGAAGGCCGCCCGAAATTTGATAAAATCAAAACAATTGTGCTCGTCAACGAGGGTTCGGCCTCAGCCTCGGAAATTTTGGCCGGCGCGCTTCAAGATTATGGTTTGGGCGTGACGGTAGGCGAGAAAACATTCGGCAAGGGGTCAGTGCAGGATTACTCGCCATTGCCAGACGGCTCTGCTTTAAAAATAACGGTGGCTGAGTGGTTAACGCCTAAAGGCATTTCGATTAACGAGGCTGGTATTAATCCGCAGGTCGAGGTTAAAATGATCAGTGATGACGTTAATCAGGATCGTGACCCGCAATTGGACAAGGCCATTCAACTGTTGGAATAATTTTTTAAAAGTTTAAAAAGTAACCTCATAAATATGAAAATGCTATCGTTAAAAATTCACGGCAATGTACACGGTGTTTTCTACCGGCACGCGGTTTGGGAGAAAGCCAAGGAATTAAATTTGCGGGGCTATGTTAAAAATATGCCGGATAAAACCGTGGAGGTCAAAGCCGTTGGCGAACCGGAAATTTTGGAGGATCTGCTGGAGTATTGCCGAAAAAATCCCGGACTGTCCCAAGTCGAAGACATAGAAGCAATTTGGGATGAACGCGACCCGCAGTCTTTTGCCAAAGAATTTGATGATTTTAAAGTATTGCATCAATAATTGTGTTTGTTGAATTTTTATATGTCCAAAACAGACAACAAAAATGCTCTCACCAAGCGGAGCGATGATTATTCCCAGTGGTATTTAGACGTGATCGCGGCGGCTGATTTGGCTGAACACTCGCCGGTTAAAGGCTGTATGGTAATCAAGCCGTACGGTTACGCGATTTGGGAGAACATTCAGAAAGTCCTTGATCAAAAAATAAAAGCGACCGGGCACCAGAACGCTTATTTTCCGTTATTCGTGCCTAAGTCTTTTTTGAGCCGCGAAGCCAGCCACGTTAAAGGTTTTGCCAAAGAATGCGCAGTCGTTACGCATCATCGTTTGATTAATGATCCCGCCAGTGATGGCGTTATGGTTGATCCGGCGGCCAAATTGGAGGAAGAGCTGGTGGTCCGGCCGACATCGGAAACCATTATTTACGCAATGTATTCCAAATGGATAAAATCCTGGCGTGATTTGCCGCTCCTTATCAACCAATGGGCGAATATCGTTCGCTGGGAAATGCGCACTCGGCTTTTTTTGCGGACAACTGAATTTTTGTGGCAGGAAGGGCACACCGTTCATGCGACTGAGCAGGAGGCAGAAGACGAAGCGCGGAAAATTTTAGATTTATACAAAGGTTTTACGGAAGAGTACTTGGCGATGCCGGTAATTCAAGGCCAAAAAAGCGAAAGCGAAAAATTCGCCGGCGCTTTACGTACCTACTGCATCGAAGCGATGATGCAGGACGGCCGGGCGCTCCAGGCAGGCACTTCGCACCATTTGGGACAGAATTTCGCCAAAGCTTTTAATATCCAATTTACAGATCAAGATGGAACTCTTAAATACGCCTGGCAAACCAGTTGGGGAGTAAGCACCCGTTTAATCGGGGCTTTAATTATGTGCCACAGCGATGATAAAGGCCTAGTGTTACCGCCGGAGATTGCGCCAATAAAAGTAGTTATTGTGCCGATTGGAAAAACCCAGGAAGAAAAAAAATTGGTCGAAGACAAAATCGGCGAACTATTGATTGGGTTTAAAAGCGTGGATCCGGATTTTGACGCGCGCCGCGTTTATGATCGGCGCGAAGATTTAACGCCCGGTTACAAATTCAACGAATGGGAGAAAAAAGGCGTGCCGATTAGAATTGAAATCGGACCAAAAGACGTGGCCGCGAATCAATTGGTTGCGGTTTATCGCGATAACGGCGAAAAAGAGGCAATCTCGCTGGCTGGCAACTGGGTTGCGCTACTTAAAAAAAGGCTGGATGACATTCAACAACGGTTATTTGAACGCGCCAAAGCGCGGCTCAATGAAGACAGTTATCGCTTTGATGATTACGATAAATTCAAATCCCAGCTGGCCGAGAACCCGGGTTTTATTTACAGCCACTGGTGCGGCAGTGATAAATGCGAAGCCGAAATAGCCGCTGAAACTAAAGCAACCATTTGCTGTATTCCTTTTGACACCGCGGCTGAGACAGGGAAGTGCATTAAATGCAACAGTAGTTCCCAGAAGCGGGTGATTTTTGCAAAAGCGTATTAGTAAAAAAAATTTTAAATTTTAAATTTTAAATTTTAATTCAAGTCTTAATGTTAAATTTTAAAATTTTGAAACTGATTAAAATGTGATTTTCTGTCTCTGCTTTAAAATTTAACATTCTGGTTTTAAAATTGATTTAAAATTTAGAATTTAAAATTAATGATTTGTATTTCCGCGGGCTCCTTATTTGTTATCGGCCGGGAATAACAAAGCAAGTTTGATTTTCCAATGAAAATATATACCATCATTCCGGCATATAACGAATCCTCCACCATCGAGTCGGTTATTCGTGATGTCCACGAGTATTGTCATGAAATTGTGGTGGTTGATGACGGATCCACTGATAACACCACAAAACTCGCTGCCCAAGCGGGTGCTGTGGTATTGCATCACATCGTTAACCGCGGACAGGGCGCGGCCTTGCAAACCGGGATTTCTTATGCCTTGAGGCAGGGGGCAGAAGCAATCGTCACTTTTGACGCTGATGGACAACACCGGGCCGAAGACATCAATGTGCTTATTAAACCCATTCAAGAAAAACGGCTAGATGTGGTGCTGGGGTCAAGGTTTCTAATTTTCAATTTTCCCTCCAAGAAGGCGGGCAGGCAATTTTCAATTTTCAAACAAATAGGAGGTGTCATTCCTGCGAAAGCAGGAATCCAGACTATTAATATAGATTCCCCCGAGGGGCATCGGGGGAATGACAGACAGGCCATGCCATGGTCGCGATATCTTATTTTAAAACTCGCGCTTTTGCATCAACGGTTTTTTGCCGGTTTAAAAGTTACCGACACTAACTGCGGCTTGCGCGCGTTTAGCCGGCGAGCGGCGCAAAAAATTAACATCACTTCTGACCGGATGGCGCACGCGTCGCAAATTTTGGAAGAGATCGGCCGGTTGGGACTAACTTACCAAGAAGTGCCGGTTAACATCAAATACACAACTTATTCCCGCGCCAAAGGGCAAAAGAATTTAAAGGGGGCGGTGCAGATTTTGTACGAGATTTTTATCGGCAGAATGATGTCGGATTTAAAGTCAAAAAAAAGGTAGACGACGTTAAAAGTGTCATTCCGAGTTTTAGCGAGGCCAGCCAGAGGCTGATCACCCTCTGGGTGAAATCCCTTTCTTCAATAATCGCTAAAATAAGAGATCCCTCGACAAGCTCGGGATGACAAAATAATATTTTACCAGTTTTTGGATAGCCTCGATATCTCAAATTAGTTTGTGAACCATGTCCCCAATTCAGATAATTTTAATCGGCATAATCGCCGTAATAATCGTCAAAATTTTACAAAAGTACAAAAGCTCCGCTATTTCGATTCGCGAGTTTTTTTTGTGGGTGGCGTTTTGGCTGATCGTGGCGGTTCTGGTTATTTTTCCCAATGCCACGCAGACCGTGGCCAATTGGGTGGGCATCACTAGGGGAGTTGATTTGATTGTTTATTTGAGCGTGATTGTTTTGTATTTCTCTCTGTTTTATATTTTAGTGCGGTTGGAACGGCTGGAGCGCGATATTACAAAAATTGTGCGAAAAATGGCACTGAAGGAAGAAAATGATAAATCCAATAGACAAAATAACCAAGAAACAATAACCAAGTGTCCCCGCCCGCCTTGCTTCGCAACGCGAAGCGGGCAGGCAAACAATAACCAATTTTCAAATAATCAATAATCAAATTATTTGGTTATTCAGTCATTGTTTATTGTAATTTGTTTGGATACTTGTATCTTGGTAATTGGTTATTCGCTAAAGTTAATCAAAAATTGAAAATTGCCCTAATTTATGTTCAGAGTTGCTCTTATTCTCGTCAACTACAACGGTCTAAAATACCTGCCAGATTTATTTGCCTCGATAGCCCAGCTTGATTACCCGCGCGATCAAGCTGATATTTTTTTTGTGGACAATTCGTCTTCTGATGGGTCGCTCGCCTGGGCGAGGGATAACGCGGATCAATTAAACCGCCGCGTAAATTTTATCGCTAGTGAAAAAAATTTGGGTTTTGCTGGCGGGAATAATTTAGCTTTGCGGCAAATTTTGGAATCAAATAATTACGAATACGCGGTAATGTTAAATATTGATACAGTCACGGACGCAAAATTTTTATCAGAACTCGTCAAAAAAGTCGAGGCCGACCTAAAAATCGGGGCAGTGCAGTCGTTAATTTTGCTTCATGATGACCCTAAATTAATCAACACTAGCGGTAATGCCTTACACTATCTTGGCTTTGGTTGGGCAGGAAATTATCAAAAAGAAATTAAGGCTGTCATTCCGAGCGAAAGTCGAGGCCAGCCAGAGGCTGATCACCCTTTGGGTGAAATCTCTCTTGGTTTGGGCCTGCCGGCAGGCAGGGATCCCTCCATTACACTCGCTGGTGCTCGTTTCAGTCGGGATGACAGTCACGAAGTCGGCTACTGTTCTGGTGCCGCGGTTTTATATCGCATCGACATTTTGCGTCAGATCGGTCTGCTCGACGAAAAATTTTTTATGTACCACGAAGATTTGGAATTGGGTTGGAGAATCAGGCTGGCTGGCTGCAAAAATGTTTTAGCGCCAGAGTCAATCGTTTATCATAAATATCAATTCTCGCGGCATAAAAAAAAGTGGTTTTGGACCGAACGCAATCGGCTGTTAGTTTATTTTTCGCTGTACCGCTGGCAGACCTTGCTTATTTTAGCGCCGGTTTTTTTGTTCGTTGAGCTGGGAATGCTGGCGTATAGCTTGATCGGTGGCTGGTTTTGGTATAAACTCCGCTCGTACATTGAGGTACTGCTGTCAATTAACTATATAATAGATAAACGCCGTCGAATCAGGCGGTTGCGTCAGGTTGGCGATCAGATGATTTTTCGGCAAATGACAGGCAAGTTTGATTTTGCGGAAATCAAAAATCCGGTTATCACTTACATTGTCAATCCAATTTTGCTCATCTATTTTTGGCTGGCGCGGGTGTTGGTTAGATGGTAGGGGAGTAAAAAAAAGAAAACATCAAATTCAGGAATTTATAAATACGCAAGAATCTGATGTTTTCGCGGGATGCGATATTGGAAAGTGATGGTCAATTGATTGACAGTCACTGGTTCACAACGCTAGGATCTAGGGTGCCTACGGAGACGGATCGTCACAGTCGAATTGTCCTCGCTACGACTCTCCGGTCGCCAACTGCCTATATTTGGATGTTGTTTGTTGATCTCTTTTAAGATCGTTTCTGATGTCCCATTCGCAAGGTGTTCCGGCACATAATAGTGGACTGTGTCGCCGGGCTTGAAATAGTAATCATCTGCTAATTGCAGAAGTTCCCTTGTATTTTCGGCAGTTAGCTTAACGATTAGCTCAGTCTGATTTACTGTTTCAACCTTCATCTGTTTTCACCTCCTTTCGAAAACAGAACGTTAAAAAGTAACTGGTTTATTAATTTATGCCATGATTTTTGCACTTTTTTCACTAATTGTCAATATCGGGCTGGTAGCTAACATACTCTGGGTAAAATCAGTAATTTTAGGGTTTATTAGTTTGTTTTTATATTTGGCATTCAATGGTTATTTGGCTGGGAAAATCGCCGGCCGTTGGATTCCGTTCCCTTGTAGCTGGACTAAGTGGCTAACTGGCGTATTTTTGGTTTTTAGTTTAGTTTCATTTTCCTTGGGCGTGGTGATCGTGTTTTATCAATATAATCTGGTGATTTTGTCGACGGTTGTGTTGGCAGTCAGCGCAGGATTATTTTTAGCTTGCCGGCGTAATTTAGGCGTCATTTTTTCAGTAAAGCAGTTCGTCAATTCACTCAAACGACGATTTCTAGCAAATACTAATGTTCTCAATTATCAATCTAATCGCACTCCAGTTTACATTGCCCTGGTTTTACTTTTTATCGTCGGATTTTTGACGCTTGTCGCTTCCAACGCCGCTGACAAGTTTATCACCGCTCCTTGGCAGGCTTTGCCAGCCCAATTCGCCTGGGTTATTTTTTTCTTGTCGGTGATTATTATTGGGCTAATTTTTTTCCGGCCGAGCAAATACTTGCTGATACCAATCATTTTATTTTCCTTGCTACAGCATTTTTACCTTCCGGCCGTGTACCGCCTGCCTTATGGCCTGGATGATTGGCGGCATATTGGAATGATGGAAACTATCAGGCAAGAGGGGAACATCAAACCATTTGGCTTGGCGGAAACCTTTGTTAGCCCTAAGCTTTCATACTCCAGCTTTTGGGGGTCAGCGCTTTTTTTACGGGAATCTCTAAATATTGATTTTGTGCCTCTAACCGTTTGGTGGCAGCCACTGTTTTTCTCTTTCTTTTTGCCCCTACTTTTATATTTGGTCGGTAGGGGAATAAAAACTGTTGTCATTTCAAAGAGCCCGAGTTACCAAAGGGATTCCTCCACTTCCCATTCGACTCTGCTCAGGGTCGGTCGGAATGACAAGTGGTTCCCACTATTGGTTGCTTTTCTGCCGGCGCTTTTTTATCCGCTGCAACTTTACGGCGCAATTTCCCTGCCGGTCGCCTCAAGCTTTTTATTTTTCATTTTTTTCCTGCTGACAGTTTTAACTTGGGTCAACCGGCCGTCAAGACAATTAAAATTATTGATTGTTTTTGAATTTTGTCTTTTGTTTTTCGGCTATGTGATTTATTGGTTGATCGCCGCGTTGATCACCGGTTTTTTGATTATTCATCGCTTAACAGCCAATTATCAAAAATCAGTTAAGCAAAAATTGATCCGGCTGGGCTATCTTTTGGCGAGCGTCTGGCTTATTCCAATCGTCAGTTTATGGGCCAGCCCGAATGCCCGTTTTGATATTTTAACGACCGGAATGGATTATTTTAGCGATTTTTGGAGCCATAACTTGCAGTATTTGCTGGGTTTTAAAATGATCGGCTCGCCACGGCCGCAAGCCGGCAATTTAATCTGGCATGATATGCATCAGATTTTTGTAAATTTGCCGCCGTTTAACTGGCAATATTTTGATACCGCGCTTCTCGTCATTTTGATTGTTTTGATTCTGATTGGTCTTAAACAATTATTGATGTCAGATACTCCTACTAATAAATTAAGCATCATCAAGTCGCTGATAGTTTATCTCTTTTTCGTCAGCATCGGCAGTATTTTTCTGGACCGGTATTATTTTGGTGGAGTGCATTTGTTGACCGAGAGGCTGGATTTAATAGTCGATCTTATTTTGTTATTAGTGTTGTTATTTGGGATAGAGTATGTAATTTCTAATTTCAAATTTCTAATTTCTAAACAAATTCCAAATTCAAATATCCAAAATTCAAAACGGTTTGGGAAACAGAATTTATTTCAAATTTTAATTATTTTATTTTTCGCTTTTACCATTACTTCTACATTTATCTCCGGCCCGGTTTACGGCCGGGCAGTGCGTGGGCATTACGAGGCGGCGAGCTGGCTGAATCAAGATATGATTTTAAACAGCCGGCAGAATTATTGCGTTTTGTCCGAGCAATTTGCCTTGGCCGCTCTGGACGCAGTTTCCGGCGGTCGTGTGGCCAACGGCAATTTCCCGATGCAGTACGGCTATCTGGAGGAAAGCGGCAAGCTCTTTGTGAATTTATTTTCCCATCCAAATTTGTACTGGCTAGCTAAGGCGGACGCGCTGGCTAAAAGCCCGGGCTGTTACTTATTGATCGATTCTCGTTTTCTCGCGGACTGGAATACGCAACAGCTCCGCTGGCTGTTGGGGCGCGAAGTTTATCGGGTTGACGGTGTTTACGTTTGGCGATATGATGGTGGAGAGCGATTTTAATTTTTTATTCTATGATTAGCCAAGAGTATCAAAAAAAAGCCACTAAACAAGATTATTCAAAAAAAACCGAAATTGACGGCGTCAAAATTATCGATTTGCCGTATTTTATTGATGACGGCGGCGGTTTTTGCGAGCTGGCGCGCTTAGTCAGCCCAGCTGGCATCAAAGACTATTTTCCGGAGTTTGAGACCAAACAAGTAAATTGGTCTTATCTTGAGCCTGGTGTAATTAAAGCCGGGCATTTGCACGAGTCGCAAGAAGACATCTGGTTTGTGCCGCCGACTGACCGCTTGATTGTCGGTTTGTTGGATGTCCGCGAAAAATCAAAAACCTTGGGCAATAAAATGCGCTTGGTGCTGGGCGCCTGCAAAGCGCGCCTCTTATATGTGCCGCGCGGCGTGGTTCACGGGTGCGCTAATCCTTATAACCGGCCGATGACGGTTATCTATTTGGTCAATCAGTACTGGGATGGATCAGACGAACTGCGGATTCCTGATCAAGAATTCGGCGAAGGATTTTGGGAAATTCAAAAAGGGTGAACCTTTGTGAAACCTGTCATCCCCGCGAAAGCGGGGATCCATGGCAACAACTATAGTGATCTGGATTCCCGCTTTCGCGGGAATGACAAGCTAAGTTTATTCCGTGTAAGTAAATTTATTTCATGGCATTAGAAAAATGTAAAAAAATTTTGATTACCGGCGGGGCTGGCTTTATGGGCAGCAATTTTATCCGTTATTTGCTGGCTAAATATAAAGATTATCAAATAGTCAATTTAGACAAACTAACTTATGCCGGCAATTTGGATAACTTAGTTGATTTGGCTCAAAACCAGCGCTATAAATTTGTTAAAGGCGATATCACTGACGAGAAAATAGTCGATCGTCTTATTAAGCGCGAGAAAATTGACGTAATTTGTAATTTCGCGGCAGAATCTCACGTCGACCGCTCGATTTTAGGCCCGCGGGAGTTTGTAACGACTGACGTGATTGGTGTATTAAATCTTTTGGAGGCAGGGCGAGAGCATCAAATTAAGCGTTTTATTCAAATCAGCACCGACGAAGTTTATGGCGCAGTCGAGAGCGGCACGACCTCCGAGTCAGCTCCGTTTCGCCCACGCAGTCCGTACGCGGCCTCCAAAGCCGGCGGCGATCATTTAGTTTTGGCCTATTATCATACTTATAATCTCCCGGTGGTGCGCGTCCATTCCTGCAATTTCTACGGGCCGTATCAATATCCGGAAAAGTTTATTCCGCTTTTTATCACCAATTTTTTGGAAGGCAAGTCAGTGCCGCTTTATGGGGCCGGTACCCAAGTGCGAGAATGGATTTTTACCCAGGATTTTTGCCGGGCGCTGGATTTAGTGATGCACAAGGGATCAGATGGCGAAGTTTACAACATCGGTACTGGTTATCGTCGAACTAATATAGAAGTCGCAAAAGCGCTCGCCAAATTGTCGTGCGTTTCAGAAAACTTAATCACCAAAGTTACCGATCGGCCAGGACATGATGTCCGTTACGCGTTAAACGCTGTCAAAATCAAAAAGCTCGGGTTTAAACCAAAATACAGTTTTTTGGACGGCTTGCGCGAGACAGTTAAATGGTATCAGAACAATCAAAAATGGTGGAGGAAGATCAAGAATAAGCAGGAGTTTCGGGAGTATTATAGGAAGCAATATAAGGTGACTACAAAAGATAAATTAATAGCAAAAATTAGCTAAATTACAGAGCAATGAATAACCAGTTTAATAATTTTAAATTTTTAATTTTAAATTTTAATTCAAGCTTTAATGTTAAATTCTAAAAATTTGAAACTGATTAAAATGCGACCTGTAGTCTCCGTTTTAAAATTTAACATTCTAGTTTTAAAATTGATTTAAAATTTAGAATTTAAAATTTGCATATTACTTTTTTTATGAAAGCTTTAATCACCGCCGGCGGCCGGGGAACGCGGCTGCGGCCAATCACCTATACCGTTAATAAACATTTAATTCCCTTAGCCGGTCAGCCTTTGATTTTCTACGCGATTCAAAAAATCGCCGAAGCCGGCATCAAAGAAATTTTCATTAACACCAACGAAGGGGACACCGAAATCGCGCAAGCTGTCGGCAACGGTAGCCGCTGGGGCGTTAAGATTACCTGTTTTGAGCAAAAAGGCGGGCCACGGGGCATTGCCGACGTCGTTCGGCAGGCCAAGGATTTTCTGGGTGATTCGCCTTTTATCCTTTATTTAGGCGATAATATCATTTTAGGAAAAATCAAACGATACGTCGATTATTTTAAGAAAGAAAAGTTAAATTGTTTTTTGGCGCTTTCTAAAGTCGCGGACCCCACTCATTTTGGCGTGCCGGTAATTGTTGACGGAAAAATTACCAAAGTCGTCGAAAAGCCGGCTAAACCAGCGTCCCCTTTTGCTGTTACCGGCATTTACATTTACGACTCGAATATTTTTGAGGCGATCAGCCACCTTAAATATTCTGCCCGCGGCGAGTTGGAAATTTCTGACGCGCACAGCTGGCTGATTAAGCACGGCTTTAAAGTCGGTTTTCGCGAAATCACCGGCTGGTGGAAAGACACCGGCCGCAGTGAGGATTTGTTGGAAGCGAATCAACTCCTGCTTTCGGAAATTAAACGGCAACTGGACGGTAAGATTTCTGACGACGCGACTGTTCAGGGTCGGGTCAAAATTGGGCGCGGCACGAAAATCGGCGGCAAAAGCATTATTCGCGGGCCGGTGGTGATCGGCGAAAATTGCGTGATCAACGACAGTTACATCGGGCCGTTCAGCTCAATCGGCAATAGTGTTGAAATTTACGGCGCGGAAATCGAAAATTCAATCGTTTTTGACCACGCAGACATTCAAACCAGCGCCCGGATCGTCGACAGTTTAATCGGTTTAAATACGACTATCGTTTCCGCTCACAAAAGTTTGCCTTCTGGCCATAAATTGATAGTGGGCAGTAATTCATTAATAGAATTATGATTTAAGATTTACGATTTACGAATTCTTAAATCATAAATCATAATTCATAAATCACAGTTATGCTAGTTTCCTACGCCAACGGCAAGTACGTTCCAACAGACAAATTGGCCTTGCCTTTTGCCGGCGATATAACCGGTACCGTGCGCGGTTACCGAATTTTTACCGCCTGCCGCACGCTCGGGGATAAAATTTTTCGTTTTGATGATCATCTGAACCGAGTTTTTAATTCGGCGCGGGCAATTTATATGCAATTGCCGGTAACCAAGAGCGAATTAAAGAAAATTATCGAAGAGACGCTGGAGAGAAATCGGCGGGCCACGCCAAAGGGCGGGCAAGCGAAAGTAAAAGGGGACGTGCTGATCGAAATTGTTTTGAGCGGCGGTCCGGCGAGCGCGAATACCGTTTCCCCGGCCGGTCCGGCGGCTTTATATGTGGTGATTTTTGCGCTTAAAACTCCGGCGCCAGAGCAATTTAGTCGCGGGATGACAGTGGCGGTTTATCCGTACCAGCGCCAGTGGCCAGAGGTGAAGCTTTTAAATTACGTCGGCGGCGTAATCGCCCATCAGACCGTCGTCAAAAAAATGCGGGCTGATGAAGTTCTGTTCATTACGCCGGATAAAAAGCAGACAGTTTTGGAAGGCGTTACTTTTAATTTTTTTGTCGTCAGGAACAATGAGGTTTTGACTGCGCCTTTGGACGGTAAGATATTGCCCGGGATTACGCGCAAAACAGTGATCGAGCTGTCGCGAAAAGCTAGTATCAAAATCCGTGAGGTTCGTTTTACTTATCAAGATCTTAAAAAAATTGATGAAGCGTTTTTGACTTCTTCGACGCGCAACGTGATGCCGGTAGTCAAAATCGACGGCTTTAAAGTCGGCACTGGCCGGCCCGGGCCGGTAACCAAACAGTTGATGCAACTTTTCGCGAACTATCAGGCGAAGTATTAGGGGGATGGCGTTAATTTTCAATTTTCAATTTACAATTTCCAATGAATTTTCATTGACTCAATTTTCAAACCTGAGTCGCAATTAAAAAATCTAGCCCAATAAAAAAAGTTTGACCCATGTTGTACAGTAACATGGGTCGGGAGGGAGTTATGATTTGGGTTTGGATTTGATATTCCAAAGTGCAAAAAGCTCATTTAGCCATTTTTGCAGAAGTTGCCAAGGCAATACAGGTTGAAAGTAATCTTCAGGTATTGCAGTAAAGATTGCATGAATCGCTTCGAGTTCAGGGCGATTCATCCAGTGAGGATGGTTGAGGATTAAGAGAGCGGTATTCACTTCATCAGGCGAAACTATTTCGCCGGCAGCAGTTGCTTCGAGAATTTTTGTTAGGATATCGCACTCCACGCTAGGCTCCTTTGGCTTATCTTTCTTTTTTTCTTCTTTAGTTTTTTCGTTCGGCATTTTTTCAATTCCTCCTTATTGATTGTTGTTAGTTAAATTAATGTTGCCGAGTCGTCGTTAAATTAGCATATTTTTTGATATTTGTCCAGTATGAAACAGGTTTTATTATTAGGTAAAAATGGGATGTTGGGGCAGGCGATTGTAGGGGCGATTCATGAATCGCCCGTACGAAATCGTGCCGGGGCAATTCATGAATTGTCCTTACGTCATTTGGAGTCAATTCGTGTGACCCTACATTCCTGGGGCCATCAGGATTTGGACATCACCGATCGCCTTGAGGTCATAAAAAAAATCAGCCAGCTAAAACCATCAATTGTCATCAACGCGACTGGATTTACTGATGTCGATGGCGCGGAAAGTCAAAAAGATTTGGCCTTTGCCGTTAATGTCGCTGGTCCAGGGTATCTGGCCGAAGTTTGCAATCAAATCAACGCCAGCTTAATTCATTTTTCCACGGATTACGTTTTTGACGGCAGTCAAGAGCGGGGTTATGAGGAGAATGATCAAAGTCATTTGGGGCCGGTGAATGTGTATGGCGAGTCGAAGTTGGAGGGAGAAAAGAATGTCAAATATCAAATATCAAATGTCAATTCAATTCCCAATTCCAAAAGTCAAATGTCAAAGTATTTTATAGTTCGCACGTCGTGGTTATATGGACAGGGCGGGAAGAATTTTGTTGATACAATACTCAAGCGAGCGCGGGACGGCCAAACCGAATTCAAAATAGTTGACGATCAGTTTGGGTTACCGACTTACGCGTTCGATTTGGCGCAGGCTGTTTGGGAAATGGTAAATCAGCATGAGCAACTAGATTCGGGAATATACCATGTAACTAATTCTAAATTTCAAATTTTAAATTTTAAATCCCTGCCCGCCAAGGCTTACGCCCTCAGGCGTGGGCAGGCGGGAATTTCAAATGACAAATGTCAAATGACAAATGCTACCGAAGAGACTGCTGGGATTACTTGGTACGATTTCGCGTGTGAAATTTTTAAACAAGCCAAAGAGCTCGGTATTTTGTCAAAACTGCCCATAATCACACCCTGTGCCACTGCCGAATTCCCGCGGCTGGCGAAAAGGCCAAAATATGGCGCGCTAATTAGTACCAAATTGCCGGCATTGCGGAGTTGGCAGTCAGCGCTCACTGATTATTTAAAAACTAAATTAAGCAACGTCTAAAGATAAAAGAGGAGAGTTGAAATTCTCTTTTTGGCTTTTGACAGTAAAAAAAATGATTACCAACCAAGCATCTTTAAAAAGGGTGGAATTGATTACCGCCGATAGCCCCAAGCACGATCAAAGTACGCAGATAAAAGAGCTGTTGGCTGATTTAAAAAAACAGGAGATCGAAATTGCCGATCAGGAGGAACTCATCTCCGCTTTATTGGAAATGGACATTGATGAGGACATGAATATTTGCCAGTACCAAGTTGACCAAAGCAAGTCAGTCAGCGTCAGCCGCGGAGCGCATGGGTACAAAATGGAAATCAATGAGTATTAATTTTTGTATATGGCTCGCGTCGAAAGTGTGATATAATAGTGGCATAATGGGATCACAATTATTTAATTTATTCTTGAACGTCGTTTTACCGCTCGGTTTATTTGTTGGAGGTTTATTTGGTTTACGCTTATTTTTTCGCCGGAGAATGGCCCAGGACCCGAATCAAAAAGACGTGGTTTTTTTGATCCGCCTGCCAAAGGAATCGGCGAAAATGAAAGAAGAAAAAGAGCGGATGGGCTCTAAAACGCTGGAAATGACCCGAGAGAAAATCGGCATCTCGCAAACTTTGTACGCCAACCTTTCGGGTTTAAAAAAGACCGACTGGTTTTCCCGTTTTTTCTACGGGCCGCAAAATTACCTGTCTGCCGAGCTGGTTTTAAAAGATGGGTTGATTCATTTTTATCTGGTTTGCCCGCATAAAATTCGGGAGATCGTTGAACAGCAAATCCACGCGCAGTTTCCCGATGCCGAGGTAACCGAGACGCCTGATTATAATATTTTTACCCGCCAAGGAGAAATTGCCGCCGCTAATTTGCGCTTGCGCCGCCATTCGATTTTACCGCTAAAAACTTTTCGGGAGTTGGAGTCAGATCCTTTAAACGGCATTAGCAACGCCTTGAGTAAAATCGATGTGCGGGAAGGGGCGCTGATTCAGATTTTAGCGCGTCCTAAAGCTTCCAGCTGGAGCCGCAAAGGAATGCGGGTGGCGAGCGCGATGCAACAAGGTAAAAAATTGGGTGAGGCCATGGGTTGGAACTGGTTGCAAAAACCGGTGTCTGCCCTGGGGAACAGCGCCTATGGCGTCTTAACCGCGCCGCAGTATGGTTTAGGCGGATCAAATAAAGATCAACCAGGCAAAGATAAAACGAGCCAAAAGGATTATCGGCTGTCGCCTTTGGAAGAAGAAATGGTGAAAGGAATCGAAAATAAGGCTTCGCAGTTTGCGTTTGACGTCAATATTCGCATTGTCGTGACTGCCGAGGCTCCGGGCCGGGCGCGATTAATTTTAAATAACATCGTCAACTCGTTCGCCCAGTACGATAACGGCGAACGGGGCAATGGTTTTCGCGTCTGGAAACCGTGGTTTTTTGATCATACCATTTCGGATTCGATTTTCCGCCGTTATAGCCGCCGCGGCGGTTTAGTTTTAAATACTCAGGAGTTGGCGAGTTTGTGGCATTTGCCGCTTACCGACACCGAAACGCCGAATATTTTGTGGCTGTCTGCCAAGCGGGCGTCGCCGCCGGTTAATCTTCCGGGCGAGGGAATAATTTTAGGCCGCAGTGTTTATCGGGGCGAAGAGAAAATTGTTCGAATGAAGCGCGAAGACCGTACTCGGCATATGTACATTATCGGTAAATCCGGCTCCGGTAAATCGGTGATGCTTTCCAATATGGCGATCCAAGACATTCAAAACGGGGAAGGGGTTTGCGTTTTGGATCCGCACGGCGATCTAGTCGAGACGATTTTGGAAAATGTTCCGCGCCAGCGGGTGGATGATGTTATTTACTTTAACCCGGGCGATATGAACCGGCCGATCGGGCTTAATATGCTGGAATACCACACTGAGGAGCAGATGGATTTTATGGTGCAGGAGATGATCGCCATTTTCTATAAATTATTTCCGCCGGAAATGATCGGCCCGATGTTTGAGCACAATATGCGCAACGTAATGCTGACGCTGATGGCCGATAAGGAGCATCCGGGCACAATCGCGGACATTCCGCGAATGTTCACGGATACGGCTTTTCAAAAGTATAAAGTCCAGTTCGTTAAAGACGTGATTGTCCGCTCTTTCTGGGAAAAAGAAATGGCGCAAACGACGGATTTTCATAAATCCGAAATGCTGGGTTATTTGATTTCTAAAGTCGGCCGTTTTGTGGAAAACGAGATGATTCGCAATATTATCGGCCAGCCCAAGAGCGGTTTTGATTTTCGCGAGGTCATGGACAAAAAAAAGATCTTGCTGATCAATTTATCCAAAGGCAAGACCGGCGAAGTCAACAGCTCGCTTTTAGGTCTGATTATTGTGGCGAAATTGCAGATGGCGGCGATGTCGCGGGCCGAACTTCCTCAAAAGGATCGCCATGATTTTTACCTGTACATTGATGAGTTTCAGAATTTTATTACTGATTCCATCGCCACCATTTTGTCCGAAGCCCGTAAGTATCGTTTAAATTTAATTTTAGCGCACCAGTATCTGGGGCAGTTAATAGACGAAAAAGGCCAGAAGAAAATATTAGACGCGGTTTTGGGTAATGCCGGAACGATTTGTTCGTTTAAAATCGGCGTGGAAGATGCCGAGACCGTGGCCAAGGAATTCGCGCCGGTTTTTAACGAGTACGATTTAGTGAACGTTGATCGTTTTAACGTTTATCTTAAACTTTTAATCGATAACGCCGCTTCGCGTCCGTTTAACATGGAAACTTTGCCGCCACAACCGGGTAACTCTGATTTGGCGCGGGCGATTAAGGAATTGTCGCGCTTAAAATATGGTCGGCCGAAAGCCGAGATTGACGCGGAAATTTTATTGCGCACTCAACTGGGATCAGTCGTTGCGAAAGCGAATACCGGAACGATTGAGTCGACGTTATAATTTGACAAAAAATTTATTTTTGCTAAAGTAGTAAACACAACTACACTTGGAGGGTGATAGAATTTTTATGATTGAGGTTAAGGAACTCTCGAAGAATTATAACGAACTAAAAGTATTAAAAAAAATCTCCTTTACGATTCAGAAAGGGGAGATTGTTGGTTTTCTCGGACCGAATGGCGCCGGCAAAACTACCACGATGAAGATTATTACCGGTTATACCGCTCCCTCGTCCGGCAGTGTTAAGATTAATGGTTTAGAGGTGAGTAATAATACCTTGGCCGTAAAAAAGCAGATTGGTTATTTGCCGGAATCAGTGGCGGTTTACGACGATATGACAGTAGTCGAGTATCTGAAGTTTATCGCCGATATTCGCAGAACGAATGTTGACGCGTTAAAAGCGGTAGTCAAGATTTGCGGTTTGGAAAAGATGGTGCGCCGGCCGATCAGCCAGCTGTCCAAAGGTTACCGCCAACGCACTTGTTTGGCGCAGGCCTTAATTCATAATCCGGATATTTTAATTTTAGATGAGCCGACTTCTGGGCTTGATCCTAATCAAATTGCGGAAATCAGAAACGTGATCAAGAAAATTGGCCAGGAAAAAACAGTGGTTTTAAGCACTCATATTTTGCAGGAAGTGCAGGCCACCTGCGATCGGGTCATCATTATCAACGAGGGGCAGATAGTTGCTCAAGGGACGACCCAGGAATTAGAGCGCCAGGCTCATGGCAAGCAGTCGGTTTTTGTTAAAATGAAGGGCATCAAAGATAAAATTCAGCAACTGCTTCTGGATTTGCCGGCGGCTGATGAGGTAGTCCATCGGGGAAGTGAAGCACAAAATATTTTCAGTTTCGAAATAATCATCAAAAATGAATTGTCCGAATCAGAACCGGATATCCGGGAATTGATTTTTCACCAAGCCGTTAAAGCCAACGCTCCGATTCTGGAGATGCGGCAGGAACGCATTAGCCTGGAAGACGTGTTTAGGCAGCTGACGAAATAGAAAATTATGGTTAACATCATTACCATTGCCAAAAAAGAATTACGCGCTTATTTTAACAGCCCAATCGCTTATATTTTTTTGGTTGTTTTTTTGGTCGTCATCAACTGGATGTTTTTTAGCCGTTTCTTTTTGGTTGGGCAGGTTTCTCTGCGCGATTATTTCGCCCTTATTCCTTGGCTTTTTTTAATCTTATTGCCGGCATTATCGATGCGGCTGTGGGCCGAAGAAAAAAGGAGCGGCAGTCTGGAGTTGTTGTTGACTTTGCCGATTCGCGACACCGAAGCGGTTGTCGGAAAGTTTTTGGGAGTGACTAGCTTTTTGCTAATTACCGTACTTTTGACTTTGCCGACCGCCATCACGGTAATTTCTTTAGGGGACGCAGATCCGGGAGAAATTGTCGGCGGCTACATTGCGACGGTGTTGTCCGGCATGATGCTCTTGGCGTTTGGCGCATTTATTTCGTCTCTGACGCGCAATCAAATTGTCGCTTTTTTGCTTTCGGTGGTATTTTCTTTTATTTTGATGCTGTTGGGGTTGGATTACGTTTCAGCGCCGTTTTCCGGCGTCATGGCCGAAGTGCTTAATTTTTTTAGCATGTCGCCGCACTTTAGCGTACTATCACGCGGGTTGCTTGATTTTAGTGATGTTGTGTATTTTCTCGGGTTTACTTTCTTTTGGCTATTTTTAAACGTTAAGGTTCTGCAGTCAAGATATTACAAAGGGTAAGATGAAGACTATTGTATAGATTCCCGCCTGCGCGGGA
>MHJY01000048.1 GCA_001818235.1 Candidatus Jacksonbacteria bacterium RIFOXYB2_FULL_44_15
CGCTGGCTTCTCCGGCCGCACCAAAATTCGTACCGCTTAAAATGTTATTGTCTTCTAAGAATAGATATGAATTATGAATCATGCAAATTAGTATTAAGTATAAAGTATCAAGTAGTAAGTATACTAAGATCTGATGTCATCTTTATTTTCGATATCGATACTTTATACCTTATACTTAATACTTCATACTAATCAACAGCGCCATCCGAAGCCACAGTCCATTGCGCGCTTGGTCAAAATAAATGGCGCGGGGATCAGCATCAACTTCGGCGCTGATTTCCGTTACTCGCGGCAGGGGATGCATAAAAATGCAGGTGGACTTAAATAGTCGAGCGCTATTGGCGTTCAAAATATAGGCATCTTTAACTGATTCATATTCGGCAACGTCATTAAATCGTTCTTTTTGCACTCGTGTCATGTAAAGAACGTCAATTTGTGGCGCGATTTTTTGCCAGTCTGTCAATTCACTGAATTTTATTTTGTTGAGATTTAATGCCTGCTTGATTTCTGCTGGCACCGCTAAAGACGGCGGCGAAATAAAATAGTAATTAGGATTAAAATGAGCCATGCCCAAAGACAACGAATGAACCGTCCGGCCGTTTTTTAGATCGCCGACAAAGGCGATGTTTAAATTTTCCAAAGTCTTTTTATTTTCCTTAATCGTAAAAATGTCCAGCATGGCCTGGGTCGGGTGTTCGCCACTGCCGTCGCCGGCGTTGATAACCGGTACTTTAGAAACCGCGGCCGCGCGTTTGGCCGCTCCCGAGGCTGGGTGTCGCATAACAATCAAATCAGCTAATCCGGAAACAATTTTGATGGTATCTTCCAAGGTTTCGCCTTTTTGGGTGGAAGACGTGCTGGCGTCGGCAAAACCGATCAATTTAGCGCCGACTCGCAAGGCCGCGGATTCGAACGACAGCCGCGTGCGAGTCGAAGGCTCAAAAAAAAGTGTCGCAATTATTTTATCGGATAATTTATCCTGATATAAAGCCGGGTTGGCTTTGATTTGCGTGGCAAAATCAATCAAGCTTGTCAGTTCTTTTTTATCCAGGTCAGTAATAGAGAGTAAATGTTTCATTTATAAAAAATCCCGCCTATAGCGGGATGTGAATGTCAAAATTTCCAAAGACGAAAAAACAAAGTTGTGTTATAAATAGATAATCGTGGGGCAGAATGAATCTGTTTTGGCATATTCACTATATAATATCTTATCACAGTATCAATGTCAATATTTTATAATAACCCAATTGTGATAGCACTGACAATCATTCCGGCTATAGCCACGCCTAATCCAACCAGCAGTAATGCTTTTTTGAAGGGTACGGCGAAAATGTGGGCCAAAAGCGCGCCGCTCCAGCCGCCGGTCATCGGCAAAGGAATAGCCACAAATGTAACCAGCGCCAGCGCGCCCCAGCGGGCAAAGCTTTTAGAATGTTTAAGTTGATTTCGCTTGCGGTACCAATAGTAGAGGCCGCGAAATTTATTTTTTAAGTTTTTTTGATTTTCAGCAGGCGAAGAATTATCAATTCCAACCGGAACATTAGCGTCAGTTAAATCGCTAATGCCTAATTTTTTTTCCAGATAAGGCAATAACCATAATAACAACGCGATCGGAACCATGTTCCCGGCAATGGCGAAAATCAAAACCAAAACCGGATTGGCGCCGACGATCAGGCCGTAAGGGATGCCGGCCCGGAGTTCGCCAAGCGGGGTCATCGAAATTAGAAAGACATATAATAGCTGGCTAATCATAAAAGATCATAAATCATTGAGTGCTTATTTTTTTGTTTCTCATATCTATCTGCCAAATTTTTTTTTGCGTCCGATAAACTACTAAGCAAAGAACCGCGAAAGAAAAAAACAAAATATAGGGCAAAGCGATTTTAAAGTAGGTTTTATTAAAAATTATCAAAGTGTTGATGATAATAAAAACAATTCGTATTTCCGTCGGGCCGACTCGAAAAAAACCGATTTTAAATTCATCTGTAACTTTAAAGGACAAAAACGCGTTGACCATATAGGCGCCAAAGATAGCCATGATAAAGAGTAAAAGATATGTACTGCGGCCGGAAGAGGTTAAAGCGTAGCTGATTAAAATCGAACAAAAAAAAAGATAATCCAGAAAATGATCCATGTAATAACCCCAACGGACAAGGCCAGTTCCGCGATAGCGGCCCAGAGCGCCGTCAAAAGAGTCGGTAAACCAGTGCGCTACAATCGCCAAAGACGCGCCCCACAGCCAGTTAATATTTGTTTGCGCCAGATAACCGAATAAAATTATCAACCCGCTCCAAATAAGGGTCATTAATGTTAAATGATAGGTCTCTATCCAGCTGGGAAATTTAGGGATTAAATAGCGGATTATTTTTTGCTCCCATTTTGCCAACAGCCAGGTGCCGGTTTTTTCGGCGCCGCGGAAAGCAGTCTTTGATTTTTTTTCTTCCATGTTGAGTGCTTTTGACGCTTTTTTGATTTAGCTTATTTTTTAATCAAATTTTTTACTTTCATTAAGACGACTTTTTCCGAGCGTTCGCGTTCAACTAGTTTGGCGCTAATATAACTTGCGGTTTGCCTCATTTCCGGAATAAAAACGTATTCTAAAGCATTTACCCGGCGTCGTGTTTTTTCGATTTCATATGATAAAAGCCGCGCCGAGTGTTCGATTTGCGCCAATTGCACTAAATCTCTAATCGCTTGCGAGAAAATCGCTAAAGAAGAATCTATATCCGAGCTTGTAGACAAAAAAGAATAACAGTAATGGTTACCCTCTTCGCTAAAAGTAAACTCCGGAATTTTGATGCTCATTATATTTTTGTGAGAAGCGCTTAAAATAATTTTTTTGGTTGGTACCATCAGAGCTTCTTCTATCGTTTCCTTGCCAAGCATCGCTTTTGCAAACAAAAAATCGCGAAACGCCTCGCCCAAAATCGCTTCTATTTTTTGTCGCGCGGTGCGGGCTTGCCGAATTATCGCCATAAACTCCTTCATCAGGCCATCGCGTTTTTCTTTCAATAATTTATGCCCGCGTTCAGCTGTTTTTAGTTTGCGTTTGAGCTTGATAAGCTCCATGCGGGTCGGCTTAATATTTGGCATAAAAAATGGTTAATGATTCAAATTGCCGAAAAAAATCAGCTTGGCAAATATTTTTCTATATGTTCTGATTTGACCCGTTTTAATTCCGAGCGCGGTAAAATAGCCAGCAGTTTCCATCCCAGATCCAGAGTGTCTTTGATCGAACGATCTTCTCTCGGCGTTTGGGACACAAACTGTTTTTCGAATTCATCGGCGAATTTCAAATATTTTTTGTCAATTTCCGATAAGGCCGATTCCCCCAAAATTATCGCTAATTCACGCGCTTGTTTGCCTTGGGCGTAACTGGAAAACAGCTGATTTAAAATTCCACTGTGGTCTTCCCGAGTCTTTCCCGGACCAATGCCTTTATCCTTCAGCCGGGAAAGCGAAGGCAGTACATCAATATTTGGGTATATTCCTTTATTATGCAGTTCCCGGGATAGGGTAATTTGGCCTTCGGTAATGTAGCCGGTTAAATCGGCAATCGGATGTGTAATGTCGTCTTCAGGCATAGTGAGAATCGGAATTTGCGTTACCGAGCCTTTTTGTCCGCGGATGCGGCCGGCGCGTTCGTAAATCGTGGCTAAATCGGTGTATAAATAGCCGGGGTAGCCGCGGCGTCCCGGAATTTCTTTGCGGGCGGCGGATATTTCGCGCAATGCTTCGCAATAATTTGTCATATCAGTTAAAATGACAAGCACATGCATTTCTTTTTGGTAGGCCAAATATTCGGCGGCTGTTAAGGCGAGCCGCGGTACAGTGATCCGCTCAACTACCGGATCGTTAGCCAGATTAATAAACATAACCGCGCGATCAATGGCTCCGGTAGATTTAAACTCATTTTTAAAAAATTCCGCTTCTTCAAAAGTAATCCCCATGGCGCCGAACACGACGGCAAAAGGGGATTTATCTGCTTGTTCGCTTATTTCTTTACCGACTGCTGGCACCACTTTGGCTTGTCGTGCGATTTGAGCGGCGATTTCGGCGTGAGGCAAGCCGGCGCCGGAAAAGATCGGCAATTTTTGGCCGCGAACAAGGGTATTCAAACCGTCAATGGTAGAAATGCCGGTTTGAATAAAATCGTTGGGGTAGTCCCTGGCAAACGGATTGATCGGGGCGCCGTTGATGTCTAAGCTTGCCTCTGGTATTATTTCCGGACCATTGTCGATAGCGCGCGCGGCGCCGTTAAAAATTCGCCCCAGCATATCAGTGGAAAGACCGAGATGCATGGTTTTACCCAAAAAAGTGGCTTTTGACGAGCCCATGTTTAAGCCCTTGGTTTCCTCGAACATCTGCACAATAGCGCGGTTTTCGGTAATTTCCAAAACGCGGCCGCGTTTAACGCTACCGTCGTAGAGCTCGATATTCACCAATTCCTCATACTTAATTTGTGCGTCCGCGGGTAGCTCGACGATTAAAAGTGGGCCAGCCACATCACTGATAGTTTTATATGATTTCATAGAGTGCGATTATTCCGAGTGCCAAACTGACAGCGCCAGATAAACTGCATTGGCGCGTTAATCATTTGGCAGTTAAATAGGTAAATTAAATTATAAGCTTATCGATTTGCGACAGCAGTTCGTTAAATTCTCCCAATTTGTCCTCTGGAATCATTTTTAATTTGGCCATTGTTTCTTTGAGTGGATGCGAAGTGAGGCTATCAATTTTTATTTCCGAATCGTCTTTGATCAGCTTGAGGCCTGCTTGGTGAAAGCTCATGATAACTTTAAGCATCAGGTACAGTTTTTTGACCGATGTGTAGGTGTCAATTTCGTCATAAGCGTTTTGTTGCAAAAAATCTTCGCGGATGGATTTGGCAGTATCTAACACAAATTGTTCTTTAGTTGATAAAGATTCCTGGCCAACTAGTCTTACTATTTCCTGAAGCGAGGCTTCTTCTTGGAGTAAATCCATCGCTTGAGTGCGTAGTTCTGCCCAGTCGCTACCTGCTTCTTTTTTCATAAAATCATTAACGCTTCCCAGATATAATGAATAAGAATTAAGCCAGTTAATTGCCGGATAATGGCGACGATAGGCCAGTTGAGAATCCAACGCCCAAAAAACCTTAGTTACGCGCAAAGTATTTTGCGTGACTGGTTCGGACAGGTCGCCTCCCGGCGGACTGACTGCGCCTACCACTGTCAGAGAACCAAGTCGCTTCTTTTGCCCCAAACATTTAACATAGCCAGCCCGTTCGTAAAAGGCGGCGGTGCGTGAACCGAGATAAGCCGGATAACCTTCTTCGCCCGGCATTTCTTCCAATCGGCCAGACATTTCGCGCATTGCTTCAGCCCAGCGCGAAGTGGAATCTGCCAGCAAGGCGACGTTATAGCCCATATCACGGTAATACTCGCCTAAAGTAATTCCGGTGTAAACGCTTGCTTCGCGGGCCGCAACTGGCATATTAGAAGTATTGGCCACCAAAACAGTGCGTTTCATCAAAGGTTGGCCGGATCTGGGGTCGATCAATTCTGGAAATTCCTGAAGCACTTCGGTCATTTCGTTGCCACGCTCGCCGCAACCTACGTAGACAATTACATCGGCATCGGACCACTTGGCTAGTTGTTGTTGGACAACAGTTTTTCCGGAACCAAATGGTCCGGGCACTGATCCGGCCCCGCCTTTGGCAATCGGAAAAAAAGCATCAATCACTCGCTGGCCGGTGATTAGTGGTTCGCGTGGCAGTAATTTTTCCTTAGTTGGTCGGGGATTTCTGATCGGCCAGCGCTGGTACATTTTTATGGGTCGCCCGCTGATTTCGGCGATGACTTCTTCGACTGTATAATCTCCTTCTGGTTTGATGACGTCGATTTTCCCGCCAATTTGGGGCGGCACCATGATTCGATGTTCAATTAATTCGGTTTCCGGAATTAAACCGATAATATCACCAGCTTCCACCGTATCGCTAGCGTTTACGGTCGGTTTAAAATGCCATTTTTTTTGACGGTCTAGACCAGCCGCTTCCAGTCCGCGCTGGATAAAATTGCCCGATAATTTATGAATTTTCGGTAAGGGACGTTGTATGCCGTCGTAAATATTTGCTAAGATGCCCGGACCAAGTTCCACGGCCAGCGACTCGCCAGTTAGATAAACCGGTTCGCCTGGGCCGATCCCGGATGTTTCCTCATAGACCTGAACAGAGGCAAGGTCTTTGTGCAGTTCGATAATTTCGCCGATTAATTTTTTTTCTGAAACTTTTACTACTTCATACATTTTTGCCTGCTCCATATTTTTGGCAATGACGAGCGGCCCCGAAACCTTGACGATTATTCCGTTTTGTTGATGATTTGTCATATTTAACGTTTTAAAATTCGCATAATAATTATAACGTTGGTTTCAATTTATTTTAAAATATCCGAACCAACGGCGCGTTCGACAATTTTTTTTAAATTTCGCAGGCCCTCTCCGGTCGATTCGGCGGAAGCCGGGATGCGGATAACTGCCGGCAATGTTGCGACTTCCAAAACATCGAGCTCGACTGATAATTTTTGCGCCCAATCTTCAGTAATTATAACAATGCCATAATCTTCGTTCTGCCGGATAGCCGTGATGGCTTGCCGACCTTCCTCTAAAGAGCTGATGCCGTGCGGTTCTACACCAACCGCTTTAAAGCCCAAAATAATGTCTGGCGAGCTAATGATTGCGATTTTCATATTAAAAGATTAAACGATCAGACGTTCGCGAATCGCTTCGTTATTAATTCCGTTTAATTTACCGCTAAAAATTAAGCGCAGGTTGCGCATGGCATTTTGTTTGGCGAAAAAATATCCGGCGATAACCGCGGGCCCGGCTGGTTCGCTTTTTGCGGCACTAGTAGCGAATTCTAATTCGTATGCGTTTAACTCTTTTTCCAGCCCCCACAATTTTTTTTTAGCCCTAAATTCCTCTAAAATATGCTCAATTTTATACCATTCGCTGATTTCCTTTAAGTTGCTGAATAAAACCGGTTTGTCCATGGCAAACATTGCCAGCAATTTGTTTGGGCCAGTTCGGCCGCCGTGAATAAAGATGTCCTTACTTAAATTAAAATTTTGATTTCCTTTTTCCGCGGTTAGGCGTAAAAGCATTTTGGTGTTTTGAAAATCAATTTGCAGTTTAACCAAATCTGTAATGAAACGGTGTTTGATTTTTTTTGCTAGTTTGGTTTTAAGTCGCCACAGCTCCAAGTCGACAATCGTGTCCAGTGCCGGTGAATTAAGATTTTTTTCTTCGGATACGACACGCGATAAAATGTGTTTTAAACTAAAGCCCAAGTTATCGTTTAGCGGAAATTTTTTAAGTTGTTGCGTCAACAAGGCAATTCGTTCCAGCAGTTTTCCACTGTCTAAAATAGTAGTGTTCGTGTTTTTTAATTCTTGACGCGACTTTGCAATTTCGTGTTTCAATTTAATATTATCATACAATTTTTTTGGATCAAAAAGCCCGAATTCGTTCAGCGGTTGATTAAGATTAGTATCCAAAAGCGTCTGTTTTAAGATGATTTTTATATTCGTAAAATCAAAATCAATAAAGAAAAAGGCAAATAACGGCCGGCTACCGATGTTTTGCTGGTACAATTTTTTAACTTCCAAAAAATCATCGTTTAAGATTGTTTGGTAATCTATGGGTGAACGTTCTACTAGATTATTAGCGTAACCGGTATCGTAAAGAACACTAAAAGCGTCAGTCGCGGATTTGGCAAGCGATAAGCGATCGATGGTTGTTTTATCTGGAAGTTGTTTTTCTAAAACACGAATCAATCCCGAAAGATATTCGTACATACTTAATTAATTAGAATAAAGCGCGTAATATTGCGGGTAGTCTTAACTAAATAAACAGCATTTTGGCTATTTCTATTTCCAGTTCCGAGCGCACGTCCAGCAACAGTCGGCTTAGACGATTGTCAATTTCGCTTGTCAAGCCGATAAATTTCCAACCTGGTTCCGTCAAGCCATCTTTTATCGAAAATGGCAATGCTAATCGCTTAACTATCTCCGCGATTAAGGCGTGGCTTTCCTTTCCGGCGATAATTTCTCCTGGCTCGTTTTTAGGCAATTCGCCGGCTAAACGCGAATAAAGTTTTGCCAGCGTATCCGGATCCTGCGCTAATCGCTGTACGCCCTTTTGCAAGATTTGCTCAATGATTTCCCTTTTGTGAAGAATAATTTTGTTGCGGTAATGCGTTTCGGCCTGTCTTTTGGCTGTATTGATTTTTTCGGCCATTTTGTGCTCTAACTCTTTTATTAAATTTGCTCTAATTTTTTTAGCTTCCTGCTGGGCCGATTCCAAAATTAACGCTTTCTCGACAGTGCTTTGTTCATGAACTTGATTTATTTCTTCTTGTGTTTTAATCTCAATGATTTCTAATATATAAGGTAAAGACATGAGACTTAATTTTAATAAACTTGATGTTTCGCACTAATTTCTATTAACCGACGTTAATGCCGTTGATTAAAAGGATGCTGGCGAGCAATCCCAGAATGGCATAAGTTTCTACCATGGCGGCGAGAATTATACCTTTTCCAGCTTCATCTGGTTTTTTAGTAACAATATTTAAGCTGGCGACGCTGACTTTCCCTTGATACAAAGCCGATATTAAACCGCCTACAGCAACCGGCATGCAAGCAAAAAAGATGGTTAAGCCGGTAGCCCAGGGAATTTCCGGGGCAGTGCCGCTTAGCAAGTTAAGCTTAAAAATTACCCAAAAGGCGCCGATAAATCCGTAAATGCCCTGTGTGGCCGGTAAAGCTTGCAACAGAAGCACTTTTCCAAATTTTTCCGGTTCTTCGGTGATAATTCCAGCTCCCGCTTGCCCTGCTCGGCTGGTGCCGACAATCGAACCGATACCGGCTAAAATAACAGATGCCGCCGCGCCGATGACCGCTATAGCTAAACCTAACATAAATGGTCTAAGACAGTAAGCAGTGAGCAGTCGGTGATAATTTTTTTTTACACGCGACAGCACATTGCTTCCGGCTAATTTTAATTGTTTTATGGTTTTATTTCAAAATATTTTGAAGATTTCCGAAAGGGAATAAAACGCACTCCGCCACCCTCCATAAATTTAGGAAAAAATTCAACAAATTGCAAACGGCTTGAGTGGATAAAAGCGCCGAGCGCGTTGATCCCGATGTTAAAAATATGGCCGCCTATCAGAATTAGCACCCAAACTATCCAGCCAACATAAGGAATTAAATCGCGCATAATGCCCGCAATAGTGTTAATAATCAAGGCGATAATGCCGGTCGCGAGGCCCAATGCCATTAACCGTGAATACGAGAGGGTGTCTGACATAACGCCAATCAATTCTTGAATTATTTTTACGCTACCGACTAAGGGTTTAACAAAAATATTTTTAGTTTCGCGGCTTTCGACAAAAACTAGCGCGATCAACACTGTGATCAAGCAATAAATAAGAACCGCGGTTAGCCTTGGCCAACTAAGCTGGGAACTGCCAATTAACATAATTAGCGTTAAAATAAATGTCGCCCAACCAATCGCCGAAACCATGTCGCCTTTGTTTTTATTTTTTACAGCAGAAATTGCGCGGACGATTCTCGCGAACCAGAGGTGTATCAATCCCAAACCAAAAGCAATCAGCATAAAAAGTAGCGTCTGTTTCATCGGGTCTATTATTTGGAAAAATTCAATAAAGCTTTTTAGATGTCCGGGCCCTATTTTAGCTACATCAACGCCAAACCAACCGCCAAACAACGCGCCGATAATAATAGTTAAAATACCGCCATAGCCGATAAGCCGAAATAATTTTTGTTTTTCGCGCGGAATTTTAAAGATTTTGATGATCAAAAAGGCGGTCAGTGCCATAACCGCGCCGTAGCCGGCATCAGTTAGGCAGACGGCAAAAAATACTATAAAAAAAGGCGCTAAGTAGGGCGTTGGATCAAGTTCACGATAGCGCGGCAAACCATATAAGTTGGTAACGGTTTCAAACGGGCGCATAAACCCCGAGTTGTCAATAATTACGGGTGGATTTTCGTTGGGTCTAGTCTTGATCGGCTTTAAAAAAATTTCTCTTGAAATTTGTCGCAAGGCATTTTTTAGCAGAGTAACATTATCTTTTTTTACCCAGCATTTAATAATTAAAAAATATTTCGTTTTAGTCGTTTGCGTTTTTGCGTTTAATTTATCCAGCTTCCAGCTATAAAAATCTTCCGCCATTTTTAACGGTTCTAAAAATTGGGCGTATTCTTTAGTTTCCACGCGGTATTTTTTTTGGGCTGACTTTAATTGGGCGTGCTCTTTTTTTAGCTTAGCCAATTCGGTGAGCGGCAGTTCGATTGAGTCGGGCGTTTTTGCTTGAAAGTTGTGCAAGTTTAAGAGTTCTTTGACACTGGCCCCCGCTTGTTTTAAATAAGTAATTTGCAAGTAAGTGTCTTTGGGTGAAGCGGTTAATGTTTCCACAACAAGCTGGTCATTGGCCGCCAGTATGTCGGCGAAAGGCTCGGCTTTGACAGTCGGGATCGTGCCGATCGTGATATTTGTATATTTGGTT
The DNA here is from genome assembly GCA_001818235.1 of Candidatus Jacksonbacteria bacterium RIFOXYB2_FULL_44_15. GTDB lineage: Bacteria > Patescibacteriota > Patescibacteriia > UBA9629 > UBA9629 > UBA9629. Next base: position 10,565 of record MHJY01000048.1, read on the forward strand.
TCTTGAGGTAAGTCCTTGAGAGTTAGCCATGGATCCAGCTCAATGATTTTTTTATCAATTTCAAGTAGCTTAGACCTAGTTTGCTCCAGATTCTTTTCTAGAGCAGTCAGCTTACCGATTATCTCATTAATATTAATTTTTTTAACTTGCCGTTCGATTTGCGCGTAAGTTAAAATTGTTCTGGTGGCTGTTAGCTTGTCCTTAAAGCTGATTTTTGTCGTTGACTTAGCATGCAAAAAATTAATCGCAAATTTGATATTGGCTAAAAGATATTTAGTCTCGTCGATTTGCGCACTGATAGCTGATTCGCTTTCTTTTGCCGGGTTAGTTTTTTGAACAATATGCGCGACGCCCATTGATTGCAAAACTTCCAGAATTTTTTCCTGGTATTGATGTAAGGCGACGATGTTAATTTTTTTTAATGAAGCGATCATAACAAAACTCTAAAACACATGCCAATGTCTTGGTAGGAAATAAAGTAAATTGATTGGCAAGGTTGTTTCTTGCCAGAAAAAAATTATTGCTCTGAATTACTGTCCGAGCAGTCGTTCCAGAACTAAGGCTATGCTTTTCTCCTTTTTATGCGCTGGCATTTCCTGCCATTTGTCTATTTCCTGTTGCAGGCGCTGTTTGGCATTATCCTGAATTTCCAGAATTTGCCGTTTGGCTTGATTTAATAGTTGATTTGCGACTGCTTCGTCTAAATGCTCGGCATCGCTGATAATATTATTTTTTTCCTCTTGCGCTTTTAAAATTTCCGTTTCGGCGGTGGTTTTTGCTTCTTTTACTTTTTTTTCGCTTTCCTGTTCCTTTTTTTTGATCGCGCTTAAGATCGATCCGACAGCCGGATTTTGATCTTTCGCTTTCGCGTTTGTTTTAGACATACATTGAAAATTATAGTGATTTTCGTTTTCATGTCAAGCGTTGACCGTTTGACGTAAAAAAACAGCGATTGCTTATTTTTTTTCATCAATTTCGGTTTGCATTCGCTTGATAAATTCGGCCAGAGTCAGCGAAAAAGTTTCTTTTTGCCCAAAACGGCGGATGATTAATTGAGTATCATTTGTCCAAGCGCCTTGTGCCGGAATTTCTTTGTCGCCGATGACGATGGTGTAGGGGATTTTACGGGCCGCGGCCTGGCGAATTTTATAGCCGACGGTTTCGTCAGATGCATCAACTTCGACGCGGATTGAGGAGCGGGATTCGGTAATCATCAGTTGTTTTAAACGCTCGGCCGGGGCGCGGTGATTGTCGCCAACCGGAACGATTATTATCTGGACCGGCGTCAGCCAGACCGGAAAAGCGCCGGCATAATGTTCAGTCAGAATGCCGATGAATCTTTCAAGGGAGCCGTAAATGGTGCGATGCAACATCACCGGCCGCCCAGTCTGCCCGGTTTTATCAATATACTCTAATTTAAAATTTTCCGGTTGGGCAAAATCCAATTGGACAGTGCCGCATTGCCATGTTCGGCCGATGGAATCTTTGATGTGGGAATCAATTTTTGGTCCGTAGAAAGCGCCGTCCCCAGGGTTAATTTTAAAAGTCAGCTTTAATTCGGTTAAAACTTTTTTCAACGTCGCTTCGGCTTTATCCCAAATTTTGATGTCGCCGATGTATTTTTTGGGGCGCGTGGAAAGCTCGAGATGATAATCAAAACCAAAAGTCCGGTAAATTTTTTGGGTTAATTTGATTACTCCTTTGAGCTCATCAACAATCTGTTCGGGCGTGCAATAAATGTGGGCGTCATCTTGGGTAAAAGAGCGCACTCGAAAGAGCCCGTGGAGTACACCAGCGCGTTCGTGCCGGTGCACCAGCCCTAATTCGGCAACTCTTAGTGGCAATTCGCGGTAAGAGCGAGGGCGTTCTTGATACATCAAAAGTCCGCCCGGGCAGTTCATTGGCTTGATGACGAAGCGTTGTTCATCAATTTCCGTAAAATACATATTTTCGCGGTAATTCTTCATGTGACCAGAGGTTTGCCAAAGCGATTCGTTTAAAATGATTGGTGTGGATATTTCGCTGTAGCCAGCGGTTCGGTGTTCTTCGCGCCAGAATTCGATCAACTTATTTCTTAAAGTCAGACCTTGATCATGCCAAAAAGCGATTCCTGGCCCCTCGTCATGAAAGCTAAAAAGTTCTAATTCTTTGCCTAATTTGCGGTGATCGCGGCGCTCGGCTTCGGCCAGGAGCTGAAGATGTTTCGCCAGTTCCGGTTTACTCAAAAAAGCCAAGCCGTAAATACGGGTGAGCATTTTATTTTTTTCGTCACCGCGCCAGTACGCGCCAGCCAGTTTGGTTAGCTTAAAGCCGATGTTCGCTAATTCCTTGGTATTTTTAATGTGCGGCCCGCGGCACAAATCAACAAAATCGCCGGTTTTATAAATAGTAACATCTATTTTTTTCTTTTTTATTTTTGTATCTTGTATCTTGTATCTTGTTTCTTGCTTGTCCTCCGTAGCTTCTGCGGAGGAGGATTCCTTGATTTCGGTTGTTCCAAATTTTTCGATGTCTTTTAAGAGTGCTGTTTTATATGGGTCGCCACGAAATATCTTTTTGGCTTCCATGACAGTCAAATTTTGTTTAACAAAATCAAGATTTTGCTTGATCATTTTTTGCATTTCTTGTTCGATTTTCGGCAAATCTTGATCAGTAATGGTTTGGCCGGCAAAATTAATATCATAGTAAAATCCGTTCTCGATCGTTGGGCCAATGCCAAAATGGACTTTGTTGCCGTACAATTTTTTTACCGCGGCGGCCATTAAATGCGCCAGCGAATGGCGAATGATATCGATTGATGATTGTGTTTTAGGCATAAGGGTGAGTGTCATTGTTGCCCTATGGCAACCTTGACTTTTTATTAATTTTGTTATATTGTTAAATCAACTTTATTGGTGGCTAGGGGAGGTTTTTCAAAATTACTTATAATCAAAGGAGAAAAAATAATGCATGATAAAGAATTAAACATCCTAGTTATTGACGACAATGAGGGAATTAGAGACAGCCTCAAAACATATCTGACCCAACTAGGTCACACAGTCGCATTAGCGACTAACGCCCAAGAAGCGCTTACGAAGTTTGATGCCGGCCACTTTGACGTGGTCATTACTGACTCAAGCTTACCCTTGGGACCAGAAACAGGTGTCGGTGCAAAAATTGCCAAAGCAATTAAATTGCAAAGTCCTGACGTGCCAGTTTTAATGGTGTCTGGTGATCAAAAAGACAAACCTGAAAACGTAGATGCATTGCTCGCTAAACCGTTTCGTCTGGAGGCGATATCAGCTTTCATAGAGCAATCAACATCGCCCAAGTAATCACAAAGGACGGATAACCCGCTCACTCACCCTCAGAACTGATCTACTAATCTACTTAGAGATCAGTTCTACTTTTTTTATTGATAACATTTGGTTTACAAAAACCGCCTTAGGAAGCGGGGTTTGGGGCGTGGCATAGCAATAAAACCCGGCTTCCTAAAGCGGCGTAGTAGTGGTAGTGGTTGTGGTTTGTTGAGACATATTGACTTTTAATGATTTTTAGGGTAATGTGTTAATCGGAGAAAAAGTGCTTTTTTTATTAATTATAGGAGGTGTGCGTTGAAAAAAGAGCCACAGTTTCAACAAGGTGATTTTTTTGAGATTGCAGGTGTGGACCAAAAGTCGTGGCGAATAATGCTACTAAAAAAGATTAGCAAATCATGGTTATACGTACGTATAATCAACGGTAGTATTAATGAAGCTACCGACGAAAAAAAAATAAATCTTGCGTTCGGAACCGTGTTTCTAGGACAATTAGAGACGGCCGAGCGCATTGACAAACTAACACAACTCGAGCTCGCTTTACGAGCGATAATGCTCGAGGGGGGATACGAGGTGACTGTTGCTTTAACAGCACTATGTCAATTTGACCCGGATGAAAAAAATTGAATGCTTTTTCTCACCCCCCGCAAGGCTCATATCTAGCTGAAACGGGGGCCTTTTTTTTACTAACCATTCGTATTTTACTCCAGATTCGCTGAAAGCGGAACATGGTTACTAATTTTATAACTTCATCTTTGAAATTTCCGTTTCAAAAAATATTTGAATTTGTTCTCGAGATATACTTTCTTTAAGAAAAATTAATTTATCTTCCGGAACGTCTTTTAAATATACTAACTGCTCTAAAAACAAACGACTATTCAATGCTTGCTTATATTTTTCGCAGGCTATACTAATAATATCCGTTAACTGACAATGCTTTTGGCGCAAGATAAAATACAAATCAACATAATCTTTAAAGCTCCCGCGCCGGCCAATCGTATATGCTTTGGTGGCAGCAATTTCCGTAACTGCTAGTAATTTTAAACCTTCATAGTTAATTAAATCTTGCACCACCGGAAACGGATAATGCAAAAAAGTCACTTTGATGCCGTTTGCCAGCATCGTTAACTCGCCGCTGTTGTTAACCACTGGCTGAAGGGAAAGACCATGAAAAACCTGACTAACAGAATCAAAAAGTTGCGGAGATATTGCGATATCATTAAATAGATCAAAGTCTACTGAAACGCGATGACCAATTTGCAATGCTAACGCCGTACCGCCAGCTAGGTAGAAATTTGGTAATGCTGACAGTCGCGTAAAAATTTGTTTATTTTGTTCTCCTAATACCTCAAAATGCATAATCTAATGAAATAACAACTCGGCCAATTTTTTAGCTGGCGGTCTGATCTCTCCGTCCCTCGCTGAATTGATCACTTGCCTGACTATGCGCCGGCCATAGTTTCGCTCCAGCCATCGCCAATGATCCAGATCACCATAATTCACAGCATTGACGATGATTGTTTTTTTTGACTCCCCACTCGGATCAATCTGCTCAAAATCGTATGACCACAGAATTGGTTTAAAAAAGGCCGGTAGTTTAAGTTGTTTTTTGCGTTGCCACCACATAGTATAAAGTATAGCATATAGCATTACTTTTCCCCGCTTGGCGGTTGGATAGTCAGGTGAATTTTGTCAATCAAAAGCGGCGTTCGAGTTACCCAGAAAGGGGAGAATTTGACTTCGACCGACTGCACGGCCTTGTTTTTTAATAATTGTGCTTCAACGTCCTCAGCACGCAGGCCGACTAAATCACGGGCATCAATCAAACTGTTGCCGTCAGAAAGCGTTGCAAAGCCTTCCAAATAAACTTTTAAAAGCGCTGTTTTGCTGGTTTCATCAACATTTATTATTTCGTATTGCAAGCTGTCTTTGTTGTAAGCCAAAATTGTTTGATCCGGCGGCAGGGAATTAAATAATTTTTCTTTGGCCGCGTGGAGAAGCGGCGCAGTATCAAACACCATGGCCTTAGCTTTACCGGTAGCGACTATTTCTAAGCTCGTTTTTTGTTCGCCTGGTTGATCTGGCGAGGAAAATTGAACGTCCTCCAATCTTAAATTAGCGGAAGGAACGTTTTGATTTAAATTGTTGAGTTCGCGCAGGGCGTCATCCTGTAACAATTGCCGCGCCTCGGTTTCGGCTCGCGTAAAATCAGATGCGCTAAGAGTAACTAATACCTGTACGCCGCCTTTGAATGGTTCCTCATTTTTACCGTAAATTACCTTTTGTCTGCTGGCCGCCAGCCCTGGCAAAGTCAAAGTTGTTGGCGCGATGTTACCAGCGGCACCTTTAAATTCCGGATCAGCTTGAGCCTCGGTTTTGATACTCCCGCCAGCCGGAACAGTAACCGCTTTTTTAATGCGCACCACTACACCTTCCGGGGTTTGCAATCTGGTCGAAGCGACTAATGCTTGAGATGATCTTGATTCGTTAAATAAGGTGATTGTGCCGGTCGCCTGCGCTTCCAAGGTAGTTGATTCGCCTTGCGGCACGATTGAATGTTCAACTTTTAAATTTAAAATGTAAAGTTCACCGGCCAATGGTTGCAGTTCCGCCGGATCAACTTCCAGAGCAACCTCACTCGTGGCAGGGACAGGCTCGCCGGCTGTTTCGGCGCCAGGGTTCATATTAAGAATTAGTTGCCGTAAACGTTCCAGGTCGTCAGTTTTTTTTGAGTCACTTGGCTGATCCGAAGTTGCGGCCGGTTCTAGAGCGTCCGTGATTCCGGCGCTGATTGTGCTACCGGGTAAAATGGCCTGGCCGGATGAGATCAGCGGTTCAGAAATATTGTTGATGGGGATAGTGATGTTACTTTCCGTATGCACTGGTACTTGGTTGGCAATCACGACAATATCAGCTTTGGCCAAAACAAAATGCGCGACAACTAAGCCCAAAGCCAACGCCGCGCCTAATGCCAAGAGCGCTAAAATTTGGTAAATAAATATTTTTGTATTTTCCGTGGGCATAATTTGAAAGCTCACAAAATTAACTATTGCCAATTATTTCGGCGACTGCTCGTTCTAAATCCGGACTCATCGTGACCGATAAAGTGGTCTTCAAAATCTTAACACGATCGGCCTCGACGCGCAAGTAGACCGGTGTCGGCCCGGAGTGTGCCTTTAAGATTGATTTTAAAGAGTTTAATTTAACTTTTGAGAGTTTCGCCGGCAAGGCAATGTAATATTCCCCAAATGATGGAGTTTCTGGCAAAGCAGGCTTTTTGTTGCCCGGGGTTTTAGTTAAATAAGATTTGCCTTCAGAGGCTTGGCCGGTTGCAATTTTTTTTGCGTCATCGTCGGTGATCGGCCAAACTTTACTGGCGATGACTTTAATTTCATCATCCTTAGTCGTAATACTGCCTTCCAGAATTATCTGCTGGTCGACCTGCCAAGCGCTGGCTGATGATTTTAGCAGGCGCGGAAAAACCAAGAGTTCCAAAGTGCCTGATAAATCCTCGAGCGTTACAAACATCATTTGCTCATTGCTTTTTGTTTTGATTGATTTAGTCGCCGTAACGATTCCCAAAAGCTTAACGGCCTTTTTGTCGAGACCGGAGTTTATTTGAGAATTTTTGAAATCAACTATCTGATTAATCGCCAGGCGTTCCAGATGCGGTTTAAATTTATCCAGCGGGTGAGCGGAAATGTACAGGCCGAGATATTCTTTTTCGTAAGGGAGAATTGGATAAACCGAGTCTGGCGGCGGATTTTTTAGCGCCACTTGCCGGGCTTGCGTTAGCGAAAATAAAGATTCCTGCGATGAGTTACTGTTGTCGCGCAGTACTTTACCGAGAGCCAACATATTTTCGATGTTGTGGTCTAAAAGCGCCCGTGGCCCAAAGCTGTCCATGGCGCCGGAGCGCACTAAGGCTTCGAGCGATTTTTTGTTGTTGCTCGTGACGCGCGTTAAAAAATCAGTCAAGTTTTGATACGGGCCGTTTAGTTTGCGTTCGTTGATAATTTGCTCGATTATATTATTGCCCAGATTTTTGATGGCGCGCAGGCCGAAACGGATGCTGTGTTGGTGATTACGTTTCTTTTTGGAAACCGTAAAACCGCCGAAACATTCGTTAACGTCCGGCGGCAGGACTTTGATTCCTAAATTAGCGCACTCGCTCATGCCCTCAGCCACTTTTTCCAAATTACCGGCTTCGCAAGTCAAAAGGGCGGCCATAAATTCCACCGGATAGTTGGCTTTAACGTAAGCGGTTTGATAGGCGACCAGCGCGTAAGATGACCCATGTGCTTTATTAAATCCATAAGCGGCAAACGGCTCGATTAATTTCCAAATTTTTTCGGCTTCGAAACGTTCCAGGCCGCTATGTTCAACACAACCGGTTAAAAATTTATTTTTTTGCGCCGCCATTTCACGCGGAATTTTTTTTCCGATGGCTTTGCGAAGTTTATCAGCTTCGCTCCAGTCGTAGCCAGCAAGTTCTATCGCCGTTACCAGAACATCATCTTGATACGTAATCACACCGTAAGATAATTTTAAGATGTTTTCAAGTTTAGGATGCGGATAGGTGATTAGTTCCGGATTATGTTTGCGCCGGATGTACTCTGGAATGGAATCAATCGGGCCCGGGCGATACAGCGAGATGATAGCCATAATGTCAAAAATATTTGACGGCGCGAGTTCCTTAAGGTATCGCGTGATGCCGGAACCGGCCAGTTGAAAAACGCCCATGGTTTTGCCTTCGGCCAGCAACTGGTATGTTTTCGCATCATTGGGCGGCAGGTGTTGCAGGTCCAGTTCGAGGCCGGCGGTTCGCGCGATGATTTTGCGCGCTAAACCCAAAATGGAAAGATTAGTGATTCCCAGCAAATCCATTTTTAAAAGGCCAGCATCCTCAATCGCGTGCATATCGTACTGAGTCGTAATTTCCCCTTGTTTGGAATCTCTCTGCAAGGGCGTAAAGTCGGTCAAAGCCGTCGGCGCAATTACCAGTCCGGCGGCGTGGAGCGAAGCGTGGCGGACACAGCCTTCAATTTGCTTGGCCAAATCAATTATTTGTTTGACGTCTTCGTTTTCTTCGTAAGCTTGTTTAAGATTGGGATTTTCTTCGAGGGCGCGATGAAGCGACATTTTAAATCCTTGGCTCCCGATCGGAATCAATTTTGAGATTTTATCGCAGAGAGAATAAGGATGGCCTAAGACGCGCCCCACATCTCGCACCGCGGCGCGAGCTAACAGCGTGCCGAAAGTGATAATTTGCGCCACGCGATCCTCGCCATATTTTTCTCGAACGTAATTGATTAACTCTCCGCGGCGGGCGTCTTCGATGTCCAAGTCGATATCAGGCGGCGATGGCCGGTAAGGGTTTAAAAAACGTTCAAACGGCAAATTGTAATCCATTGGATCGGCGGTGGTAATGCCGATGGCGTAAGAAACCAGCGAGCCGGCGGCAGAACCGCGTGTAGTGGTGATGATGGTATGGTTTTTGGCGAAATTAACGATGTCAGCGACCACCAAAAAATAAGGGGCATACCCTTTTCGGTTGATAATATCCAACTCGTAGTCAAGACGGGTCTGATATTGAGCTTGATTAGTGTCAGCTTCGGTCGCGGCATCTGCCCGGGCTACCAGTTTTTCTTGCAGTCCCTGATTGACCAGATTTTGGAGATGCGATTTGGCTGTCTCGCCAGCCGGAATTTCCACGCTCGGAAAAACCCATTTGTTCAGCTCAATTTCAAGGTCGCATTGATCGGCGATCCGATGCGTATTACTCAGGGCTTCTGGCAAGTCCGCGAATTTGACAGTCATTTCCTGGACCGAGGCAAAATGGTAATTGGAAGCGGTTAGCGTCAATCGGTTGGCATCATTCATTTTTTTGTTCAATTGGATGCACACCAGCGCGTCTTGAGCAGTTTTATCGGCGATATTTAAATAGTGGGCGTCATTTGTCGCGACAAGCGGGACGTTCATTTTTTGGGCGAGCTCCGGAAGCGCCTGGCGAAGTTTTTGATAATCAGCAATTTCCGGATGGTCTTGGATTTCCAGGTAAAAATTTTCGTCTCCGACCAGCGACCGGTACTCGGCAACCAATTCTCGCGCCCGATCAGGTTGGTTTTTGATGAGCGCTTGAGGTATTTCGCCGGAAGCGCAACCGGAAAGTAGAATTAAACCCTGGTGATATTTTTTTAGCATCAATTTATCAATCCGCGGACGATAGTAAAAACCGGCGAGCCAACCAAGGGAACAAAGTTTCATTAAATTTTTGTAGCCAGTCAGATCTTTAGCCAGAACCGTGAGATGAAAATTCGACCGCTGGGTTTTAGCGGCCGGTGAATCAACCGGAAAGGGTGATAAATAGGCCTCAAAACCCAAAATCGGCTTGATTCCGGCGGCGCGGCAAGCTTTATAAAATTCAATGGCGCCGTACATAGCGCCATGATCAGTTAAAGCGATGGCCGGCATTTTCTCGTCAGATGCTTTTTGCACCAAATCGGGAATTTTAATCAGGCCATCTAAAAGTGAATAGTGGCTATGGACGTGGAGATGCGAGAACATAGTTAATTGATAGGTGAAAGTCCTGGTTCAAAGTTATTCTTCAACCTCGACTTCGACTTTATGGCTGGCTTTTTTTCGGTTGCGCTTTTTGATGTAGTTGGCGATTTCGCTGGCGGCTTTCGATAAAATCGTGGTCGCGGTGGCGGTGGCCGCGACTTTTTCTTTTAAGAGACCGACAAAATTGGTCACGGCATCAAATTTTTTTCGCAGTGATCCAACAATGTGGTATAAATCGCGCAGTACCATAATGGCGTAAAGCAGAGCCCAACAAAGAAAAACAGCTAAAAGTCCGGCGGAGACGGCGAGAACAATATTTAATACGTCTTGAGAATTTGATAACATAGGCAGTATCAAAGTTTCAGTTGTTCGTAGAGTGCCCGGTAATCGTCATTTCACCAGAATGACAATCCGGTAGCGGCAATTCATGAATTGTCCCTACGAAGAATAGAAACCGAAAATTTATTATTAAAGTAGGGGCAAATTCACGAATTACCCCTACAAACTATCATATCATATTCAGGCGTTTTTTCCAGTAGGGGCAATTCATGAATTGCCCCTACTTTGACAGAGATTGCGCTTTAACATAAAATAAACGTATGCTTTAAGTATGGATCAATATCTTTCCGATTCTCAATTAAAAGTTGCCAGTTGGCTTTTTGAGCAAAAGCCTCGTTTGCGAGTGCGCTTACTTTATGTTTCTTTTTTCGCGGTAGGCATGATTATTTTGGTTATTTTATTTTTTGCCGGCGGCCTTGCTTTAAAAATTCAGCCGCATCAAACTATTATCAGGCAAACGACCGTCGATATGATTCGGCGCGTCGATCCGGCCATGCAATTTTTACCCAAAGATCTGCAAGTAGAGAGAATCCAGGTAGTTGTCCAGCCAAAAGGCGCGGTTGACTTGGTTGCCCATGTTGTTAACCAAAACGCAACCTGGCTGGCTTATTCTTTTGATTATAGTTTTACCGCTGACGGCGAAAGTTTACCAACCAAGCGGGGATTTATTATGCCTGGGAAAGACAATTATTTCGTTAGTTTTAAGAACAGTCCGCGAGCGCCCCTGCAAGTCAGCCTTGCTTGGAAGAATATTAGATGGTACAAAGTAAAATCCCAGTCTGACAAGGATCGCCTGGAGTCGGTGCAAATTTATCCGCAGGGCTGGCAATTTGTCCCTGGCGATAAAAAATCCGTTGTCGATTCAATTGTGGTGACCATGGTTAATGACACGCCTTACGGCCTCTGGCAGGTAGACTTGGTGGCTTTGGCTTATAACGGCGAACGCTTAATCGGCGCGGGTGAGTCAAAGTTATCAAACTTTTTATTTCGTCAGTCAGCGGTTACCGAAATCGGTCTTGGTTTTTTGAGTGAAGTCGTGGAACCGAAAATAATTATTGTTCCCCAAGTTAATGTTTTGGACGACCGCAGTATCATGTATTTGTAATTTTAGACTGTAGAAAAATAGATAGCAGATCTCTGTCATTGCGAGAAGCGACCCTAAGGAGCGACGAAGCAATCTAGTTTTGTAATTAAATATCAGAGATTGCCACGCCCCGAGTACAGGGCTCGCAATGACAAAACCATTGTTCTACACCCTAAATTTAACTGTTGTACAAAGATTTTCTGTGACTCGCCGGCGGTGCAATTACTAAGGAGGCGGAGTCATTTTTTTATGAAAAAATCGCAAACCGCGAAGCGAAAATTTTATGTGATGGATTTTGACAGCACCTTTATTACGGTCGAAGCTTTAGATGAGTTGGCTGGGATAGCGGTTGCCGATGGCCATGGGCAGAAGCAACAAATCCAAGCGATTGAGCAACTGACTGCGGCGGCGATGAGCGGCCAGTTATCATTTCGAGAGGCGTTAATTAAGCGCTTACAAATTTTGCAGGCTCACCGTCGGCATCTTGTTGAACTGGTCGCGCGCTTGCAAAAAAAAATATCACCGTCGATTTTGCGCAATCGCGATTTTTTGCTCAAAGAATCAGCGAGCGTTTACATTATATCCGGGGGTTTTAAAGAAATCATCCTGCCAGTGGCCACAGAATTTGGACTTAGGCCGGAGAATGTTTATGCCAATGAGTTTATTTTTGATGATGCCGGATATATAGTCGGTTGCGATTTAGAAAACATTCTATCCGGCGATGATGGCAAGGTTCAACAGCTAAAATTATTAAATTTGCCTGGCGATATTTACGTAATTGGCGACGGCATTACCGACTATCAAATGCGCGTGGCCGGATGCGCCAATAAATTTTTTGCTTTTACGGAAAATATTATGCGCGACGCGGTGGTGGAGCAGGCCGATCACGTTGCCCCGACTTTTGACGAGTTCCTTTACATTAATAACTTGCCGATGACAATTTCCTATCCAAAAAATCGTATCAAAGTTTTACTGCTCGAAGGAATCGACAGTCGGGCGAGTGATTTGTTTTCGACGGAAGGTTACACGATAGAAGTCAGGAAAGAAAGTCTAAAAGGAAGTGACCTGCAAAAAGCGATTTCCGAAGTGTCAATTTTGGGCATCCGTTCACAAACATCACTTGATCCCGAAGTTTTTAACGCCGCTCGTAAACTGATCGCGGTTGGTGCGTTTTGTATCGGCACGAATCAAATTAATCTACCGGCGGCGACCGCAAAAGGCGTGGCGGTGTTTAACGCGCCATACAGTAATACGCGCAGTGTTGTGGAATTAGTTTTAGGAGAAATGTTGATGCTCCAGCGGCAGGTTGTTGACCGTAGTCATCAACTGCATCAAGGAATCTGGAATAAAAGCGCCAAGGGTAGTTATGAGCTTAGAGGCAAGCGACTGGGAATAATCGGCTACGGCAATATCGGCTCCCAGCTGTCGGTTTTGGCGGAAGCCTTGGGTTTGGAAGTTTATTATTATGATCTCGTGGAAAAATTAACGCTGGGCAACGCCAAAAATTGCCGATCATTAGGTGAGCTTTTGAGCGCGGTTGATATTGTTTCGGTGCATGTTGACGGCAGATCCGCCAACAAAAATTTAATCGGCGCATGTGAATTTTTTTTGATGAAAAACGGGGTCATCTTTATCAACGCCAGCCGCGGATCCGTGGTTGATCTGGCGGCCCTTGCCGAGAGTTTGGCCAGCGGCAAAGTGCGCGGAGCAGCGGTTGATGTTTTTCCGGCGGAACCGGCCGGGGCATCAGTAGATTTTAAATGCGTTTTGCAGGGCTTGCCTAATGTTATATTAACGCCGCACTTGGGCGGCAGTACCGAGGAAGCGCAGGTTAATATCGCCGATTTTGTGGCGCGCCGAATTATCGATTACGTTAATACCGGAAATACCTATGGCAGTGTTAATTTTCCCAATGTGCAACTGCCAGCCTTGGAAAACGCGCATCGGCTCTTGCACATCCATCGAAACGTCCCAGGGATCCTGGCGCAAATTAACGGCCTTTTGGCCGCTCGGCGGATAAATATCATGGGGCAATATTTAAAAACGAACGAAGAGATCGGTTATGTAATAACCGACATCAATAAAGAATACGCATCAGAAATAATCGCCGAACTAAAAGAGATTCCGGAAACGATTAAATTTAGAGTGCTCTATTAAAAAAATTTATGATTTATTTTACTCCTGGTCCGAGTCAATTATTCCCCACAGTTCCCGGCCACCTGCACCGTGCGCTCGCCGATGACATCGGTTCGATTTCGCATCGCGGCTCAAAGTTTGAGGCGATTTTTGCCGACGCCGTAACCGGACTAAAAAAAGTGATGGCCATACCTGATGAATACGCAATTTTTTTTGTCGGTTCGGCCACGGAAGCGATGTCGCTTTTAATAGAGAACTGCGCGGGCACTGCCAGCTTTCATTTTATCAATGGCGCGTTTGCCGAGCGTTTTTACGAAACAGCGGTGGAACTGCGCAAAAAATCGCAAAAGGTTGTTGTGCCGTGGGGCCAAGGTTTTGATTTTTCCGCCGTTAAAATTTCAGAGCCAGCGGAATTGATTTGCCTGACCCAGAACGAAACTTCGACCGGAGTGGCTTTGCCGATGGCGGAAATTTATGCGCTTAAAAAGCGCTATCCGGATAAATTAGTCGCGATTGACGTCGTGTCTTCGGCGCCGGACGTGCGGATTGATTTTAATCAAATTGATGCCGCCTTGTTTTCGGTGCAAAAAGGTTTTGGTTTGCCGGCTGGGTTGGGCGTTTTGATTGTTAATCAGAAATGTCTTGCCAAGTCGCGAGCGCTGGAGGAAGCTGGCTTTAAAGTCGGCAGTTTTCATAAATTCTCGAGCCTTAACAAGGCAGGCGCGAAAAATCAGACTCCGGAAACGCCCAATGTCCTCGGCATTTATTTGTTGGGGCGAGTGTGCCATGATTTGCTGGCGATCGGGCTGGACAAAATTCGCGTTGAAACAACGGAAAAAGCGCGGATGATGTATGATTTTTTTGCCGAGCGAGAATCATATAATATTTTTGTTCATGACCATCAACTTCGATCAAAGACCGTGATTGTCGTGGACGTTAAATCTGGTTCCGAGGGTTTAATCAAAAATTTGACAGCGCGCGGTTTTTTGATCGGCGCCGGCTATAAGAATTTTAAAAATCAGCAAATTAGAATTGCCAATTTTCCCGCTCACCAAATAAGCGACGTCGGCAAAATGCTAAAACATTTAGAAATATAATGAAACTTACCGCCACTTCCAAATGGGCCAAGCTGGATTGGGGCATTATTGTCTGTAGTGCCATTTTAATTTTGATCAGCCTGGCGACATTATATAGTTTAGAACTTAATCAAGCGTCGCCTGATTACGCGCTTCTGAAACATCAAGCTTTGGCGGCGGTGATCGGCGCTGGCTTGCTAATTTTTTTGGTATTTATCGATTTTCGTTTTTTTAAAGATTACGCCTATTTTTTGTATTTGCTGGGCTGTTTAATGTTGGTTTTGGTACTAATATTCGGCGTAAAAATTAACAATACCACTGGTTGGTTTTCGATCGCGAATTTTACCTTTCAGCCGGTGGAGCTGTTTAAAATAATATTAATTATTGCCTTGGCTAAGTTTTATTCCAGCGTTCGGGATGTGAATGATCCTTGGACTTTAATCAAAGCTGTTTCTTTTTTGGTGATACCGATCGTGCTAGTTTATTTACAGCCGGATTTGGGTTCACTAATTGTCTTGATCGTGATTTGGTTTAGTATGCTTTTTGTGATGAAACTTAGATCTTTATATATCATATTTGCCATTGCCGGCGTTATCATCACCAGTGTTTTTGCC
>MHJY01000049.1 GCA_001818235.1 Candidatus Jacksonbacteria bacterium RIFOXYB2_FULL_44_15
CTTGATAAAAGTAAAACAGCCCAAAAAGTTTTCATAAATCAACCAATTCATTAACCATAGGACTTACGCGTTTGGTGTCATTCCCGACCTGATCGGGAATCTATGGCTTAATAGATAAATTAAATACTGGATTCCCGCTTGCGCGGGAATGACAAAATCATATGTCTTCACACCAAACGCGTAAGTCCTTAACTATTTGAAACGCTAAATAAACTTCGCACCACTTCGTTAACCCCCACCTCGTCGATCAGAATATCATCAACCGGCAATTTCTTGAGAATTTCGGCGGCAATATCCGTGCTTTTGCCCCGCGACACCTGCAGTTCGGCGCTGATTCCCCCAAAATGTACCACTTTGCCAAATAATTTCAAGTCGGCTTTTTTGATCTCCTTCAAAAACGTCAGCTTTAAAATTTTATAGCGGGCGTATTTTTTAACCAGCGTCTCCAGCAAACCGTCGTAAATAATGACTCCTTGATTGATCACGATTACCCGCCGGCATAACGCCTCCACGTCTTCCATGTAATGGGAAGTAAGTAAAATGGTCGTTTTTAAAACATGGTTAAATTCTTTAAGAAAATCGCGGATTATTTTTTGAGCGACTACGTCAAGGCCAATCGTCGGCTCATCTAAAAAAAGAACGCGCGGGTTATGGAGCAAAGCGTTAATCAACTCCATTTTCATCCGTTCCCCCAAAGACAACTGCCGAACCGGAACATCTAAAAGTTTTGTGATTTTGAGAAGGGTACTTAATTTTTTGAGCCGAGCGTTAAATTCATTATCCGGAATTTCATAGATCGCCCGGGTCAAGAGAAACGATTCCCGGCCTGGCAAGTCCCACCATAATTGCGCTTTCTGGCCCATCACCAAACTAATTTGTTTAAGATAGCTGGTTTTTCTCTCCCAGGGCGTGAATCCTAAAACCTTCGCCTCGCCGTTGGTGGGATGAATAATTCCGGACAGCATTTTTAAAGTAGTGGTTTTACCGGCGCCATTAGGGCCTAAAAACCCGACCAATTCGCCTTCATCAATGCTAAAATTGATGTTTTGCACGGCTTGAGTCGCAATCTTTTCCCCGCGAAACAAATGTCTTAGCGACCCGCGGATGCCGGCTTGCTTTTTGTATGAAGTGTAAATCTTGGATAAATTGTTAACGGAAATAATTGGAGGCATATTGATTGATTAACTGCTGGCACTGGTATAGTTTTTAACGGCGACCAGCCAAAAGGCGCGCGCGCCCAAAAGAAAAATCGCCGTCAAACACAGGCCATAAAACATATTAACCGCTGTTAAACTGCCAGCGAGCGCTTGTACCGGAAAATTGGTTATCACACCTAGCGGTATCACCGTGTAAACAATAATTCTGATGGCGCCTTTAAAAATTGACGTTGGATACTTGCTAATTTCCAAAATACGATTAAAAAGCTCGGTAATATTATCGATTCTGGGAAACCAAAAAGCGCAAGTCACCAGCATTGACCATAAAGCATAAGTTATCAAAAAACCGCACAAAGTTAAAATGGTGTAAATAAAAAAGTTGATTATGGTTAGCTGGATAGCAGTTAAAGAAAATGCATACCACCACAGTAATCCTCCGATCAAAAATAAATTAACTTCGGTAAAATTGAGCCGACGCAAGGACAGCCAAAATTGGGCATCAAGCGGCTTAATCAAAAACAGATCCAAGTTGCCCTCGGTAATCTGGCTGGGCAAATCCCTTAAATTATCATGGAAAAGCAATATCCGCAGTCCGTCGATAAAGAACAAGGTGGCCACAATCAAAAGTACTTCGCCTTTCCCCCATCCGCGGATCGAGTCAGTGTAACGGAAAATAATTTCGATCGAAAAAACATAGTACACGACCCACATCATCGAGGTGAAAGTATGAATCCAAAAATTTCGCCGAAAAATTATGGCTCGCGACAGCGATGTTTTGAAAAATTGTAAGTAGACTTGCGCGTACATAATTTTAACCGCCAACCGCGGAATACCTTTTTGTTCCCAACGCCCAAACTGTTTTGTAAATAACAAACGCCAGGGCAAACCACAAAAGCTGAACCATAAAACCTTGGATAATTTCCGGCGTCGTCAGCTGATTTAAATACAATTTCACCGGAAAATAATGAAAGTAACGAAAAGGCAAAACCGCGGCAATGCTTTGCAGAACCTTAGGCAAAAATTCCAGGGGGACAAGCGCGCCGCCGAACACCAATGTACAAAACCAGTATAAATTATGAACGCCATAGGCATCATCAAGCCAAAAAGCGGCACAGCCAAGGGCAAAACTCAATTGGAAAAAAATCAAGAAACCGATACTGCCAGCAACGATGGCTAAAAACAAGGAGGTGATGTTGGTAAAAATCAAATAATCCCGGTAAAAAAAGAAAACTAGAGGAACCAAAAGCAACACCACAATTGCTTGCACCAAACGATAAAGCGCATCACTCATTAAGTAATTTTTAAAATAAGAAAACGGCCGCACCAGCCAGATGGAAACCTTACCGTCTTTAATCTCTTGATTCATATGATCTTCCGGGTGCGGGGTGGCTAAAATAAACACAATACCTAAAACGATGTAATAAGTAACCAGCTCTGGCTTGGTTAAGCCCTGAATCTGCGTCTTGTCGCCAAAAGCGGCCAGCCAGACCAAGGGTAAAACAAAAATCGCGACGGCGTCATTTAAAGTCCAAATCACCATCCGTAGCCGAAAAACCAAAAGCCGCGCCACGTAAATTTTTGCGATTCGATAGTATTTTTTAATCAGCAACACTCTAATATTTTATCATATTTGATTTAATTTGACGATTTACCCCGTACCAATTCTAAAAATAAGTTTTGCTTGACCAATGATCTAAGCCAGAGGCGGATTCGCGCAATTAACAATCTTGAACTTTCAGATATTGTTGGAATTTGGTTTGGGGTTTCGAGAAACAAAAAAACCAGTGCAATCAATCTGTCTGTCGTTACTCTGACTGACATACTGATTACACTGGCTGATAAGTACTAAAACTGAACTTGAAACCGCTTTAGCGATTTATAGCACGCCATGCGATATCAGTTCGATGATACTCGTCCTCAAACTTTATCAAGTCAACAGCCTGATAAGCCCTCAATTGGGCACGCCGAATATCCTCACCTAGAGCCGTAACACCTAAAACGCGTCCACCTGCCGTGACAAACTGACCCTGTGTATCCAAGGCAGTACCGGAATGGAACACCACAACATCCTCCATCGTACCGACTGCATCCAATCCAGTTATAACTTTACCCTTTTCATACTGGCCAGGATACCCGCCGGAAGCCATTACCACACAAACTGCCGCTTTGTCATTCCACTTTAGATTGACTTGATCCAACGTGCCGTCAATGCACGCTAAAAGCGCGGGCACGATATCTGACTCTAACCTCACCATTATGGGCTGAGTCTCTGGGTCGCCACAACGACAGTTGTATTCCAGAACCTTAGGACCATCAGCGGTTATCATCAAACCTGCGTAAAGCACGCCCCGATACAGCCGCCCTTCATCGACCATTGCCGTAATTGTTGGCTTGATGATCTCCCGCATGATCCGCTCGTGCATTTCCGGTGTTACCACCGGCGCCGGTGAATAAGCTCCCATGCCACCGGTATTGGGACCGCCTTCATAGATTGCCTTGTGATCCTGAGAAGAAGCTAACGGAACCACATTCACACCATCGGTCAGCACGATGAACGAAGCTTCCTCACCGTCCAAGTAGTCTTCTATCACCACTCGATTCCCGGCATCGCCCCACTCCTTGTCAACCATCATCTGCACAACCGCAGTAGTAGCTTCCATCAGATTCCCGCAGACAATTGCGCCTTTGCCACCTGTCAGGCCATCGGCCTTAACCACGATGGGAAAGCGATTTTGTTCTGTCAAATACGTCATCGCAGATGCTACTGAATCAAATACCTTAAAAGGTGCGGTGGGTATAGCATAGCGCTCCATCAATTCCTTGGCCCAAACTTTGGAGCCCTCAATTTTGGCCGCCGACTGTGTCGGTCCTAAAATATGCAAGCCAGCAGCCTCAAAAGCGTCAACCATACCATTGACCAGTGGCGCTTCCGGACCTACGACTGTCAAATCGATCTTTTTCTTTTTGCTAAATTCGATCAATCCAGCAAAATTCTTGCCTACATCAACTTGATAGCATTCCACCCCAGCCATCTGCCCGATTCCAGCATTGCCTGGGACAGAGTAAACTTGACTAACCTGTGTACTTTTTGCGATTTTCCAAATCAACGCATGCTCTCGCCCGCCACCACCTAAAACTAGTACCTTCATGACCATACCTCCTCTTGGCACATTATTGTGCCAGTTCAATTGTCAACTGTGCTAATATAAGCACAAGCCGCCCTGCATCAAATGTTAAAAATCGAAATTATTCACTTTAGGACGACGAAAAAGCTTACCATAAAATAAAAAAACTGTCTATCGTCAAAAGTCTGCCAAACCCCATTACTTAACCGCCGAACATTCAAGTAACGGGGCAAACAAAAAAATCCCTGCCGGGATGTACTCTAGCTTTTCGTCGATTTATTCGTTTATCGACACTATTTCGCCGCTACTGTGACAATATTGACCTTGGCAAACCGGTCGCGGGAAACGCCGCAAATCGGACAAGTGTCCGGCGCCTCGTCGCGAGCGCATAAATAGCCGCAAACTTCGCAACGCCAAATTGGATATTTAATGCTGTTTGATTCTTCAGACATAGCTATTTCTTTTTTGTTTGATGATTTGAGTCGGTCTTGTTTAGTCGGCCGCCTTTCAGGAATTGGTTTGATCGGCTCCCCTGTCTGCGCGAGCTGGCGCGAAACGTAAAGCCCGCAATAACAAGCGCCAAATTCCGCTACGTCGCTATCGCGATAATCGCACGGGCAGATGATATCGAGATCCAAACTTCGCTCTCCGCTGGCCAGGCGGCATGGGCAAGCCTGATAACCATAGCGGTCGTCGTTAATCAATAAACTTTCAATCAAACTTTTTGTAAACGCCGTGTCAGGATTCAAAAAATAACCCCGGCAACTGTTAAACGAGGACAAGGAACTAAATAGATCTTCAACGGCATTTTTGGAGATATTAATCATTTTTATGACCCAGATGTCTAATCATCTCCTCCTCAAATCCTTTAATCACCTGCTCGCCTCGATTAATGACGATGGTGGGAAAGGATAAATGCGGATTATAACTTTCCATTTCCGTGTAAGCTTCCTCTTGATCCTCTTCGCTCAAAAGATCCATATCCAAAAAATCATATTCCAAATTGAGTTCACTAAGCAATGCCTTAGTCTTGCGGCACCAAATACAGGTGCTTAACGTATAAAGCATTATTTTTTTGACCTTCTTTCCGGGAACATTTTTAATTTGTGATTGGTATGACATTTGATATAAACGCTAATGGATTTAAATTCTAAAGACTCACCTCTCTTACTTTACCACTAGCTTAAAATTTATGCCAGAGCACTTAGTCAAAAAATCATAAATTGACTAGGCCTTATTTTTTTGCCTTTTAGCATGAACTCGCTCGCTGTCCGTCAACAGCCGCTTACGCAAGCGGATATTTTTCGGTGTTACCTCTAAATACTCGTCGCCCTTCATTATTTCTAAACCGCGCTCCAAGGTCAAAGTCAAAGGCGGGGTTAAGGTAATCGCCTCATCAGAACTTTTGGAACGCATATTCGTCAACTGCTTGCCTTTGATCGGGTTAACCGTCAAGTCATTTCCTTTGGAAACATTGCCAATAACCATGCCCTCATAAACTTGGGTAGCCGCCCCGATATATAACATCCCCCGCTCCTGCAAATTAAATAATGAAAATCCCAACGCCTTGCCGCTTTCCATAGAAATCATCGAGCCCCAAGATTGTTTTTCGATTTCACCGACTGTCGGCCGGAAGCCAATCACCTGACTGCAGATGATGCCCTCACCGCTCGTATCAATAACAAAGTCGCCTCGGTAACCAAGCAAGCCTCTGGTAGGAATTTCAAAAATTATCCTGGTGTAATTCTGCACCGGTTGCAAATTAACCATCAGGCCTTTTCTTTTTGATAACTTATCGATCACCACACCCATCATTTGGCTGGGGACATCAATCGTTACTTCTTCAAACGGCTCGAGTTTAACTCCGTTTTCTTCTTTAAAGATAACCTGCGGCTGGGACACCTGCAGTTCGAAGCCCTCACGCCGCATATTTTCGAGCAAGATGGCGATATGAAGTTCGCCCCGGCCAAAAACTTTAAAATGATCGGTCGGCGAAAAATCAATTTTAAGTCCGACGTTGACTTCCAACTCCCTTTCCAGTCGATCGCGAATCTGCCGGCTGGTAACCAACGTACCGTCGTTGCCGGCAAAAGGAGAATTATTAACTAAAAAATTAAGCGAGATAGTCGGCTCATCGATAGTGATGGCCGGCAAAGGTTCTTGCGCGGCATCCGCACAAATAGTTTCGCCGATATCAATATTCGGCAAACCCGCAAT
The DNA here is from genome assembly GCA_001818235.1 of Candidatus Jacksonbacteria bacterium RIFOXYB2_FULL_44_15. Lineage (GTDB taxonomy): Bacteria > Patescibacteriota > Patescibacteriia > UBA9629 > UBA9629 > UBA9629. Next base: position 6,500 of record MHJY01000049.1, read on the forward strand.
CATCACAATATCACCGGCAAAAGCCTCGGCTATTTCTCTTCGCTCCAGTCCGTGGAAGGTAAAAATTTTTAAAATTTTACCGGTTCTGGCCGGGACATCAACTTTTTTAACAAAAACATTTCCGCCAACTTTGAGTGTTCCTTCGTAAATCCGGCCGATCGCCAAACGGCCCATAAAATTATCATAACCCAGATTAAACGGCTGGACACGGAGCGGTTTTTGATTTAATTCTTCTGACGAAGCTACTGGCACGGATTTAATAATAGTTTCCAGTAGTGGGGTCAAATCAATTGACTCGTCGACTAAATTGAGCTTGGCTACGCCAGCCTTGGCATTAGTGTAAACTGTCGGGAAATCTAGTTGCGCGTCGCTCGCGCCTAAATCCATAAAAAGCTCGAAAACTTTTTCGTGCACCCAATCAGGCCTGGCTGCCGGCTTATCAATCTTGTTGACGACGACGATTGGTTTTAAACCTAGTTCCAAAGATTTTTTTAAAACAAATTTAGTTTGCGGCATCGGTCCTTCCTGAGCGTCCACGACTAAAATCACCGAATCAATCGAACGCAAAACGCGTTCTACTTCTGAACCAAAATCAGCATGCCCCGGCGTATCAACCAAATTGATTTTTGTATCGGCAAAAAAAATCGAAGCATTTTTGGAATAAATGGTAATGCCGCGCTCCAGTTCCAGGGCGTTGGAATCCATGCTCACTCCAGCCACCGCGACGCCGGTCTGGCGCATCAGCGCGTCAGTTAAACTGGTTTTGCCGTGATCGACATGAGCGATAATGGCGACGTTTCTAATATCCATAATAAATGTGATTTAGCGAAAAAAAATATCCCCAAGATTTGGCAGGGATAAATTCGACTAATGATATTAACCCTTGCTTAAAAATAGCACGAAAATGGTGTTATGTAAAGAGACATCGTCAGAAAACTTGACACAACTGATATTTTTGGTATTATGAATTTAAGAATAAGTCCTTTGGGTAAAGCTTGGCGGAGGGAATTCTCAAACAGGAATTTCTCAATGAAACCAAGACAGTCCCGAAAGGCATCTTAATCCGCTTAAAGCGGATTTTTTATTTGAATAATTTTAAACTTTAAATCCTCAAAGAAAGCGTCGTTTTTACTAATATATGCCCGATAAAATAAATTGGAAATAAAATCGGCTAACTCTAAAGAAATATCGGATGTAGATGACTGCATTTTAAATGCAACTGCGACTTTCGGATAATGCTCATTTAAAAAAGAAAGTATTGCTTGCTGAAAGGCCTTTTTTCCAATTATACCCGACTTATACTTTCGACTATCAAGAATAATTTTTACGGCTCTATATTCTTGAATTTCAAGTTTAGAAAGCAAAGCAGTCAGCAAACCAAAATACACTTTTTCAAAATTCAATTTACCTTTTTTAAAATATCCTTTTTTATCATCAAGCGTGATCTCTTGAATAACTTGAAAAGCAGTAATTAAAGTAATGTCAGGACGAGCTATAATTTGCAGTGTCTTATCTCTTAAGCCAACAAAAGCAGAATCTGTGGCGTGTATGCGTCTGCCTTTCTTAGTAAATGGCAATCGATAATTTTTCCATTTTTTAGTTAAACTTTTAATATTTAAAACAGTAAAACCATTGATACTAATAAACCGTGGTTTTGTTTTATCTTGAAGGTTAAAAGATTCATCAATAACAACAAACATATTTTATATTAGCTTTCTTCCAGTTAGCCCCACCTTTGATCAACATGCGAAAGATATACCCAAAACTATTTTTGTATGTCAAAAAGGGATTCGGTAGGCCGGGTTTATTATACATAATCCATTATAACCCGCTATCGCGCCATTTACAAGCGTTTTCCTACCCAAAAAAAAGGATTCATGATATAATAATTTAAATAAATTGACGCATCAAAACATAATAATAACTAATAATCATATGCTAAAAAAATCAACCTCCAAACAGCAACCCAGCAACCGGGAAGCGCTCTATACCGACGTTCACAAACTCGGGCAAGACTTAGTGGTCGAGATGAAAGATCTTAAGAAAAAATACGACCAAATGGATTCCGGCAACAAGAAAAAACTTATCGCCGGTATCGCTGGCGTAGCCGCACTTTTAATGGGCGCCAAAGCAATCAAAAAAATGGCCAAAAAGAAAAAAGCCGAAAAGCAGGCCAAGAAGAAGTAGAATTGATTGACCAAATTTGACGATCATAACGATAAAACACCTCACAACCGAGGTGTTTTGTGTTGTTCAAGTTCTATTTGTGATATAATGTATTTACTTAAAATTACTTAGACTGTCCAAGAACTGTCATTCCGAGCGTTAACGAGGAATCCCTTTCTGTAATAGTGCCTTAAATAAGAGATCCCTCGGCAAGCTCGGGATGACAAACTAGTGTCTTTGTCGATTCTCGGACTGTCTGAAATATTATATGAAACATAAATCATCTATCATAGTTTCGATTTTTGTGTTGTCTTTATTATTGTTACCTAACATGGCTTCTGCCACGCAACTCGGGGAAAGACTCAAAGGAAAAATTCTCCTGCAAGTCGAGTCTCACGGCGAAGCTTGGTACGTTAATCCAGCCAATACGGAAAAATATTATATGGGCCGGCCAGCCGACGCGTTTGCGTTGATGCGGCAACTGGGAGTAGGCATCAACAATGCGAATTTAAAAAAAATACCGGTCGCCGATACTAATCTTTCTGGCACAGATACTGATCAAGATGGTTTATCAGATACAATAGAAAGCGCACTTCAAACCGATATGAATAAAGCTGATACTGACGCTGACGGCATTAGTGATAAAACCGAGATTTTAAATCAAGCGGGAGATAAAAGTTTCACCGAAAAGCAAAAAGGCAAGATATTTTTGCAAGTTGAGTCTCACGGCGAAGCTTGGTACGTTAATCCGGCTGACGGCAAAAGATATTTTCTCGGCCGCCCGGCTGACGCCTTTTCCGTAATGCGAAATCTTGGGCTGGGCATCAAAAACAGCGACCTTGAACAAATTGCACAAAACGCCAGTAACGCGGCTGGCGATAATTCGAATAATAACACTACAGTTGATTCTGATAATACTGAAAGTGATAATCAGACGAACAATAACACGAACAACACCGACGACTATACTAATTTTCTTAACAACTTGTTGAATAACAATACTAACAATGATACTACTAATGACACCTCCGCCGAAGATACCACCGATACTTCCGAAGACACTACTATTGATACTGATACCACTCCTCCCCCTCCGCCAGCGCCGGTTTATAAAACCGCGACAAAATTGACTACCATCACCTTGCACCGCACCATCGATGGTTACTATAATACTTACAGCAACACCGGTGTCAGAGATCAAGACGTCACCCTGACGATTACCGGCTACTTAAAAGAAGTCGCACCAAACTCCCACGAGTTGACGCTCTACGGCGATCGCGCTTATGAATTTGATCAAGGCAAAGTGAAGTGGGACGTTTCAGAACGGGCCGAGTACGGCGATATGGTTAAATGCAAGTATATCGATACCACCGAAGGCGACGCCGAAGATTTAATCGCCAACCTCGACGTGGGTTATGATACCAACGACGGCCGTGACGATGACGGCAACATTGTTCATATGTCTGTTTATGACCTTCGGCTCCGGTACAAAAATATCGGCATGAGCGGCAAAGCCGAATTGGATATCGTCGGCAGTTTAATTATTCCAGTAACTGTAACCAACACCGTCAATGTTCTTTCATCACACACTATTTGTAGCAACGCCACTTCTTCGGAAACGGCCACCAGCACGCAGGTAACGCCAGTTAAATTCCCGCTGACTTGGTTAAACCCAACCTTAACCAGCAACCAAAGCGGTAATTTGACGGCTTATGAAACATCAAATGATTTAGACACTTCCAACATTACCTCGACTACCGCCCCGGCAGAATTCGGCTTACTGCCTTTTGTGGGCAAAATTACCGTTGATAACATGCACACCCCCTGGACTGTTACCTGGAACCTGGAGTTTCCGAATTAATGTTCTTTTTGTCATTCCTGCGAAGGCAGGAATCTATATAATAGTAACCAAACCAAAAGAAGGAGCAATATCTCCTTCTTTTTTTATTTTTGATGTTGAGGCAATTTTTTGATGATCCTATTTAACCTGCCGCTCTAAAGATAAAATAATAAAAAATGTCGTGCTTTGATTTTGCTTAGATTTAAAACTAATCTGGCCACCATGATGTTCAATGATATTTTTTGCCATAAAAAGCCCTAAACCACTGCCTTCTGTTTCCAACCGTACAGCATTGGAACCCCGAAAAAATTTTTCAAAAACCCGCTTCTCCTCAGCTTTAGGGATGCCTACCCCCTGGTCCCTAATAGTTATCAGAATATCAGATTTGTGACAAATTAAAGATATCTCCACCTGCCCGCCAGGCAATGAATATTTAATCGCATTCTCGATGATGTTCGTAAGCGCGATCCGCATCTTATCCTTATCTATCTGTATCTTAGGTAGCTGGCATGATGGTATATTAAAGATCAGCTTAACTTTTCGCCTATCGGCTTCGTTTCGTAATTCGTCAACTGCCATCTGCAGTGTTTCCGTTAATTGACCAGCGGAAAATTTATAATCAAACTTGCCTTCCTCGATGCGCGTCACATTTAACAGATCATTAACCAAACTAATCATCCGCTCGTTGCTAGCGTCAACTTTTTGATAAACTGTGCTTTTTTCCTCCTCATTCAAAACATTTTCTCGGATCAGACTTAAACCCCATTTAATCATCGAAAGCGGCGTCCGCAATTGATGCGCCGCTAAAGAGATAAAGTCTGATTTCATCTGGCTAATCTGCTTATCGCGTTCGCGAGTTTCTTTTAACTTTTTAGCTGTTTGATTAAAGGCGGCCGCTAAATCGCTGATCTCATCTTTAGTGTTGACGTCGATATGATAATCTAAATCGCCCTGGCCAATAGCCTCCACGCCGACCATCAATTTCCGAAGCGGTCGAGTAAAACTGCCGGACAAATATAAAGAAATAAAAGCGGAAAAACTAATAGCGATCGCAAAAAAAATGACGCTAAAAGCCATAATCTCCATTTGGGCTTTGGCTAACTGCTTAAAAGAAACCCCTAAAAAAAGCGTCCAGGGCTTTTCGCTCAACTCGATTTTTAATGGATGAGCGATTAGTTTGATGCGTTGACCGTCGTACAAACTGTCCCGCGACTGCATTTCTGTTATGCCGAGAAATGGATCTTGAACAATCTTACCCATAATGCCTGGGTCATCAGTCCAAAAAACTTTTCCATCCGGCTGGGCGATCCACAAAAATACAACTTCTTCTTCGTCACTGACCATCTTTAGCGTTTTATACGGCCAAATCCCTTTGATGTAGCCGCTTTCGATCTCGTGCGTCATTACTTGGGCCAAAAGATTATTCTGCCGAAGAATATCATCTTTTTCAATCTGCAAATAATAATACATCATACCTAAAAGCGCCAAAAAGATGGCAAAGGCACTGCAGAGTATTCCCAAAAACCAAATTTTCCCAAAAAAACCTTTAAACATTGTTCACTTAAATTTGATTTTGATTTAATTTTCTTCTGAACTAAATAACAATACTCCATTCCCCAGGCTGGAGTAAACGTTGCCAATTTGCGGCTCGTAATTTTCTATGCCACAACCACAAACGCCAATATACGGCGCGGCGCCAATCGCTTCCTGAAATATTTCCGGCGACTTGGGCCTTTCCGTTTCCGGAACAACATAATGAGTGGCACAACAATAGGCATTCAAGGCAAAAATGATTTTCTCTTTTTTGATGCCAGAGTCAAGCATTGCTTTTTCCGGCGTAGTGCGCAGTCGGTTTAAAAGTATCTCCCAGTCACCACGCAACACTCGCAATTCATCGCCTTCTTTAACCTCAACGTCCAACATCATCGATTTGTCCGGCATAATAGAAACTGACAGAGCGGGTACATAAAACGGCTCACCTCCTGACACGGCGATTGATTTGGCCAACGGATTCAAGCCGCTCGTTAAGCGAATCTTGGTGAGATCTGCATGCTCTGGATCAGCTACCTCTTTAGCCAGGAGCCCGCCGATCAACTCGTTATAAACTTCGGCCGCCGGCCGGCCGTCTATTTCGTAAAGCCTGTATTTATCCACCTTGGTCGCTACCCCGCCTTTTTCAGTCACTTCAAAACCATGTTCGCGAGCTGAGGCAAATTTTAAATCAGTATAAACTGCGGCCAAAGCAACTCCATTCTGATATACCTGGCCGTTAATAAATATCCGCCAGTCACCGACTATCCCTTTATCTACGGAATAAGCTCCATAAACCGGCACATCTGCGCCAACCACGTCGGCAATGCCTTTCAACGCTTCCTCGTGCTGAACCCAAAAAGTTGAATTATCGATTATTAAATTTGGCTTGACGCCCTCTCCTTTGCCCGAATCTTTCATTGCCGAAAGCAGAGCTTCCTTGGCGGCTTCGCGCGAAGAAATCCCCTCAATGGAGGAAATGCCGAGTCCCCAAGTAATTTTAGGAGTCGCTATACCCATGACAGCTAACGCTCGCTGCGCCACCGGAAACCACAGATATTCACCAGGAGTTATAACCCCAAAACCGCTGTTGCCGCCAAAAATTTTCGTACCCGGCAACAGGCGCTCGAGTTCGGTTAAAATTTTCTCTTCATCATACGCGGCTGTGCTATACACCACCACCAAATCAGGCTTGTTGATCAATTTTTCTTGCATCTTTGCCACTGCCTCTGCCACCGCTTCCAACTCATTTTCCAAAATCGACGACCCCACGCTCGACAGCACTTCGTTTGATTCTGTAGGAATAGACGCTTCTGAAGATTCTTGCGGCGAGTTGACGATTACCGGAGAAATAATTTGTTCTGTGCCCAGCTGCCTTGTAAAATACCACCCGACCGTTCCAACCAAAACGGCTATCGCGATGACGATAATCATTTTTTTATCCATATAATTATTTTTGTATACACCATTGGCCCGTTTAAAGTGTATAAACTATTAATTCATCAAGCCTTTATAATTTTACCATATCATTACCAAAAAATACATAAGTCGAATCCTTATGCCCACTTAATGTTGACTGCTAAACCAAAAAGAAGGGGCAATATCTCCTTCTTTTTTTATTTTTGATGATGTTCTTCTTGATTATCCTAAACAAAAGTCAAAGCAGTCCCCTTATTATCCCCTCTGCCGGTTCGGCCGATGCGGTGAATATAGTCATTGTAAGTTTGTGGGATCGTGTAGTTAATAACGTGCGTCACGTCTTTAATATCAAGCCCGCGTGCCGCCACATCGGTCGCGACCAGAATATTAATCTTGTTTTCCCGAAACTGGGTCAGGTAACGGCGCCGCTCCCGCTGGCGCTTATCGCCGTGCAATGACTCCGCTCGGAAACCTTTATTAATCAAGTCACGAGTGAGTTGCTCAACGTCTCTTTTAGTCTCATTAAAAATCAGCACCTTCTCGGTTTTAGGTTCTGCCAGAATTTTTGCCAGCATACTGAATTTTAATGTTTTGTCATGGCAACGGACAATGTCCTGATCAATATTATTGATTGATTGATGTGCCACGATTTCCACGGTAATATATTCTTTTAAAAACTGATTAACCAACCGCTTAATGGGGTCCGGAATAGTAGCCGAAAAGAACAGCGACTGCCGCTTGGGATGCGCCTCTTTAAGAATATCAGTGATGATGTTGATAAAACCCATGTCCAGCATGCGGTCGATTTCATCAATCACGATATTTTTAAACGATTCAAATTTAATCGCCTTCCGCATGCTTAGATCTCTTAACCTGCCGGGCGTGCCGATCACGACGTTAGGATTTTGGCGAAGATTCCCAAGCTGTCTATAAATCGGCAGGCCGCCGATACACAAGGCCGAGAAAATATTCATCCCCTGGGAAAAATGCCGAAATTCAGTATCAATTTGCTCGGCCAATTCCCTGGTTGGCGCGATGACTAAAAGTTTTTGCGATTTGTCGTGAAAAATTTTATTGATGAGCGGCAAAAGAAAGGCGCCAGTTTTCCCGGAACCGGTAATGGAAATTCCCACTAAATCTCTGCCATTCATGATATGAGTGATGGCTTGATCCTGAATCGGCGTCGGCGCGGGGTAGTTTCTCTTGGTTAAATTGCGCTGTAACAGTTCGCAAAAATTAAAATCAGCAAACGAATGTTTGGCGACGTACATTTGATCTTTTTTTTGCGTGGAAGCTTTGCGGACAAACCGGGAAACATCAATCTGTTGTTGATAGCTTTTCCCGCGATTACCGCGCTGGCCGCTGGAACGAAAATTACTCGGCCGTCCTTGAGCGCTACCGGGAGAGCGCCTTTTTTTGAATTCTGAATACTTTTTTTTACCAAAAGTACTCACAGAACCGCGTTTGGTTCGTTGAAACATAGATATATGGTTACCTTCGCGCCTGAAAATCAAGCGCTTACAGACAATTATTTATGTCTAATTGCTGTATAGAGTGTCAAACTAGCAACCATATATTGGGCAGTTTCTATCTATAGAACAATTGTAACTAAATTAAGTTATAAGCTACAACTATATCACACTTAAATAAATCTGTCAACGCACGCCCCCTAGACAAACATTTTACTTTATGATACTTTTCCCAGTCGCCCTTTACTCTAGGGCGATCTGCGTTTAAAAACGCAGTTTTTGACAACTCGATTTACACTTCACAACGCACAGGAGGTTCTATCATGCTACCAGGACACGAACGTTATCAACCGCAGTCCTTAGTTCCTTATTTGGACTATGCTTCTACTTCAAAATGGTGGGCTAACGTGGAAATCGCCGCGTTAGAGGTAATGGCCAAAGGTGGTCATTTTAATCCAGCCCTACTTACCACAGAGCTTCAACAGGCTTGGCGTACTATTCCAATGGCGGAAGTTGACAAACTAGAGCGCAAGATCGGACACGATATTCGCGCTTTTGTCCGCTTAATGAAGCAGCTGGTGTCTGTACACATCTCAAATCCAGCCGATGTAGCTCTACTCAAACGATTTATCCATTTAGGATTAACTTCGTTTGACGTCCGTGACACTGCCGAGGTATTAGCTATCCGGGAAGCAACATGCGATGTAATCCTGCCGCTTATTCGGCAACTCATGGACATTTTAATCACGATCTCTTTAAACGAGGCAGAAACTGTACAAATCGGCAGGACCCATCTGCAACATGCCGAACCGATAACTGTCGGCTTTGGATTAAGCCAGATTGTGCACCGGCTTGGCACTATTCTAAAGGAATTAGAGCGAGCCACTCTTGCTTTGGTGGGAAAAATTTCTGGTGCTGTTGGCGCTTATAACAGCTTAAGTCTAATTGACGAAGATCCGGAACAATTCGAGCTTGACGTTTTAGCTAAATTCGACTTACAACCGGCATTGATTTCCACCCAAATTCTACCGCCAGAACCGCTGGCAATGCTCTATAACCTGATGACATCAGGCTCGCAAGTTCTGGCTAACTGGGCGCGAAACTTCCGTCGTCTTGGCAGCACCGAGGTTGGCGAAATTGGCAGGATTATTGATCCTAACTCCGTTTCTTCCTCAACCATGCCGCATAAAACCAATCCGGTAACAGAGGAAAATACCGAAAGTTTGGCGCGGGTCGTAAAAAATATGTATGGAGTTGTATTGGATAATATAATCTCTGAACATGAGCGTGATTTATGCGGCTCAGCTTCCAGCAGATTCGCTCTGATGATTCCAGTCCTCTTTACTTACCAGCTTGAGCGAGTCATAAAATATTTTGACCGCTTTAAGTTAAATTACGATAGGATCGCGCACAACTTCGTGTTGCAAGGTGATCTGATAATGGCAGAACCATTATACATTTTATTGGAACTCAATGATTATCCCGGCGATGCGCATGAGGATGTTAAGCAACTTACCATCCAAGCCCGAGAACAAAGCGTTTCATTAATGTCGCTGGCAGAGGCTAGTGATAAAATGAAACCGTTTATCGAAAAGTTCACCGACGCGCAAATGGCTGTTCTACTCAACCCTGTCACCTACACCGGCATCGCCCCGCTGAAAGTTAAAAAAGTCTGCGCGTACTGGCAAGGACAGTTAGGATTATTATAGACTCAACCATAAACATTCAACCAAGGGCATAATGATGCACGCGATCTAATGCCCTTGTTTTTTTACGCCTCGATTTTAGAAAATAGATAACCGCCAATTGCCAGCAAGCCAATAACCAGCCCGCTCAAAACTAAAAAGTCAGTCGTCAAACCAAAATGAGTGCTGTTGATTAAAGCTCCGCGCAAACCGTCCACGCCATACGACAGCGGATCCACTTTCGCCACTATCAAAAGCGCAGTTGGCAACCCCTCAAAAGGGAAAAGGGCGCCAGAGAGAAAAAAGAGCGGCATCACCAGAAAATTCATAATCAGCTGAAACCCTTGCATATCCTGGATTATTGAGGCCAGAGCAGTGCCTAAGGCCGTAAACAGCAGTGCAATCAATAGCATAAAAATTATAGCGATGGGCACCATCCCCCAACTAACCGGGCGAAATCCGGCCAGAAATGACAGCAAAAAAACGATAGACTATAATAACTTAAACTCTTCTATATATATACGTTTTTTTTAAATTTTTATTGCGCGAAACATCACTTTTAACAAATAAGGTATGCAGGATAGAAAAAATATCAGTTAATTTAACTCAAATTTCGCCTGTCGCCGCTAACATTTAGCGCAGTCGGGCTTCGACCTTTTTTAATAATACTGCGTTGGTGGCCACGATAATAGACGAGGCCGACATTAATAGCGCTGAGATCTCGGGCCGGAGCGATATACCAAATGAATTGTAAAAAACGCCTGCGGCCACTGGAATGGCTAACACATTGTATATCCCTGCCCAAAAAAGGTTCTGTTTCATTTTTTTAACAGTGGCTTTACTCAAAGTTATTGCCCGCACAATGTCATACGGATCAGATTTCATCAAAACGATATTAGCTGTTTCGATAGCAACATCTGTCCCCGCCCCAATGGCAATGCCTATATCTGCCTGCGCTAAAGCCGGCGCGTCATTAACGCCGTCTCCCACCATCGCCGTAAACTTCTTTTCAGCCTGAAGCGTCTTTACATACTTTGCTTTGTCTTCCGGCAAAACTTCGGCGAACACTCTTTCTATACCCAGCTGTCCTGCAATAGCTTCGGCGGTTTTTTTATTATCGCCCGTAATCATTGCTATTTCGATCCCCAAATCCTTTAGTTTTAAAATTGCTTTTTTTGCCGTCGGTTTTACCGGATCTTGCGCGGCGGCTATCCCGGCAATTTTTTCGTCAATCGCAATGATTACCAACGTTTTCCCTTCAATCAACAACTGGTCTATTTGATTTCTTAAAGATGCGGTATCGACATTTCTTTCTTTCATTAATTTTTCCGTTCCAACTACTATGTGCTTGCCTTCAACCATTGCTTCAACTCCCAACCCGGATAGCGATAAAAATTTTTCGACATTTTCAGGAATAATAATATTTCTTCTTGCTGTTTCCGCAAGAATAGCTTTACTCAAGGGATGGCCAGATTTTACCTCCACTGCCGCTCCAAGTCGTAAAATCTCGTCAGCGGAAAAACCGCTGGCGGAAATTAAATCGGTTATTTTTGGCTTTCCTTCGGTCAATGTTCCAGTCTTATCTAAAACTACCGCCTGAATCTTGGAAGTCTGCTCCAAAGTAACAGCGTCTTTGATAAGTATATTATACTTTGCTCCAATGCCTGTTCCCACAGCTACGGCTGTCGGGGTTGCTAATCCCAGTGCATCCGGGCAAGCAATAACAATAGTGGAAACCGCAAAAGTAAGCGCCACGAGTATTGTTGTTCCGCCGATAAAATACCAGCCGAAAAACGTGGCAAGCCCAGAAAAAACGGCTAAAACAACTAGCCATGCCGCGGCTTTGTCCGCGATTCTTTGCCCGGGCGCTTTAGAATTTTGAGCAGTTTCCACCAGTTTAATTATTTGCGCCAACGCCGTCGCGCTTCCGACTTTAGTTGCCTCAAATTTTATAGATCCGCTTTGGTTAATAGAACCGCCAATAACTTTATCCCCAACTTTTTTCTCTACCGGAATTGATTCTCCAGTAACAAGGGACTCGTCGATCGCCGTCTCGCCTTCCCTTACTTGGCCATCGACCGGCACTTTATCTCCCGGTCGCAGAACCACAATATCACCCTCGATAACTTCGGCAACAGGCAGAGTAATTTCTTTTCCTGCTCGCATAACATTGGCTTGGGGCGGGACTAAATCAAAAAGTGCTCGCAGAGCATCCGACGTTCCTCGTCGCGAACGCATTTCCATCCAATGTCCGAATAAAACGAAAGTCACCAAAAGAGCGGCCGCTTCATAAAATGTTTCTCCGCCAGAAGTTAGGGTTATAAATACGCTAAAAAGGTATGCCGCCAAAACGCCCGTCGCAATTAGGACCGACATATTAAGTTTGCGACTCTTAAGAGAATAATATGTTCCAGTAATAAAAAACGAACCTGCCCAAAAAACAATTGGCGTTGTTAGAATAAAAAGCAACCAATTAACCGGAATCGGCCTGGGCAGGTTTAGTTTAAAAAAATTAATCGCAACCGGCGAATACAGAAAAATCGGCATCGAAAGAACAAATGAAATCCAAAACCGGTAGCGCATATCAGCTTCCATTTGTTTGGCAGTTTGCGGATCGGCCATGGCCGCGTCATGGTCATGATGTGATTTTTTTTCTTGCATTTGATGATGATCGTGATTCATAAGTCTATTCATTAAAAAATGGTTCTCTACCTTTAAATTTTTTTACGATAACCAGCTTTTCCGCGCGACTCAATCTTTTGATTCTTGATTCTTCCCGACTGGCAGTAGAACGAGTGCGAAATTTTTTCGCGTAAACCAGTTTTACCGGCCGGCGCGCATAGGTATATTTTGCGCCTAATTTGGAAAAATTATGTTCCCGGATTCGGCGCCGTAGATCCAGGGTGATGCCGGTATAAAGCGTTTTATCCGCACATTTGAGGATATAGAGATAATACATGGTTATTTAATGTTCTTGCTTCTAAACCTCCTTAATATTTTCATTGAGGCCCTGACCCAATAATACAAATGGCCAATCACGCACCTTTAAATTCTCCAACAATCGCCTCAAGTATATCGTGAAAACTAATAATGCCAACGACTTTATTCGAGGTTTTTTCGGTTATGAGCACAATACTTATTGATGAGCGCTTTAGACGCTCGATGGCCACCAGTGATGGCACATCGGAATCAATGCGGATAACCGGCTGTATCAGAGATTTTAAATTAATATTTTCCGTTCCGTTATCAAATAAATGAGTCAAAACATCTTTGGCTTCAATTGCTCCGATATTGTTATCTATATTTCCATCGCAAACCGGAAAAACCGATCGATCACTACCCGTTATTTTGCTTCTAATAATCGCCGACGAGTCATTCACATCTATCCAAACAACTTCTTTACTGGGTGTCATAAAATCTTTTATCGGGCGATTACCCAAATGAAAGATGCTTTCCACCATTTTTTGTTCGGCTCTCTCAAAAACCCCGCTCTCGGCACCTTCTGCTATCAAAAGTTTTATTTCTTCTTCGGTAACAACTTGTTCCGTCGCAGGTTTAATATGAAGTAATCGCAACACTGTTACCGTACAAATGCTTAAAATTTTTACTAGCGGAGTCGCGGCCGTCATTATAAATTTTATAGGGCTGGCAACAATTAGAGAAAGCTTTTCCGGATTAGACAACGCTATCTGTTTTGGAACCAATTCACCAACTAGCAAGGAAAGAAAAGTAATTACAATCACCACTATCGTTACACTAATTGGCTCGCTATAAGCGGCTACGGAAGGAAATCCAGCCAATAAATTTGCTATATGCTCCGCGATAATTGCTCCACCAAAAGCACCAGCGAAAATGCCTATCATGGTTATGCCTATTTGAATCGCCGATAACATCTCAGAAGATTTGCGCGTCAAAAATAAGGCAGTTTGTGCTTTTTTGTTACCCTGTTTAGATAAATGCTTTAGTCGGCTTTTTTTAACGCTTAAAAGAGCTATTTCCGACATTGAAAAATACCCATTCAGCCCTATAAGAAGAATAATCAAAATTATTTCTATTATTATTTTCGACATGAGGTTGTAGTATGATACTATTAATGCTACCTCATTCTAAAACCAGTGCGTTTTAAAGTAAAGCTCATTGAACAAAAAATGCCTTGTTAAAGGCACTCTTTGATATTTTAAAATTTTGAAAATTCGCTATTTCTTCCAAATGCGTTTAGTTAGTTTCCAGCCGTATTTTACGATAATCAAAACGATAAAAAAGTAAATAATATACTGCAGGACTAAAAATAATAGCCCGGCCAGGTTAATCGTGATATCCTGAATAACCTTGTTAATGTCGCCTACAAAAGATTTAACTGCCGCTATCCAGGAATCTTTTAAATTCTGGCCGTCAATAAACTTATTTTCGACAATGTAAACGTTAAAATAAGTGTAATCCAATCGGTCAAGCTGTTCGGTCTTAGAACGTTCCAGCCTCTCCAACTGGGCGTTAATATCAATGCGTTGTTGAGTTAATCGTTCAATAATGCCGATTTTACTGTCGATGATTTTCGCCAGGCTCTCCACGTCCTTAGTTTTGGTCGCGAGCAGAGTGATGTCATCATAAGCCTTTATTGCGCTAGACAAAGTTTCTTCGATGGAGCTCATTTTTTTCTCCAGTATTTCCACCTCGCTGGTATAATCATCAATTTGTTGTTTGATGGTATAGGTATTTTCGTTAAGTTCTTTAGGATCCAACGCTTTAATAATTGTTAAAATCTCGCCCACACTCTTGCGTTTAACTTTAAAACTGTAATTACAGCTTTTTTCATATTTGTTGGCATTTTCAAAAATTACGTCATCACGCGATTTTAAAGCAACGATCTCATTACAGGTATTTTCCAGCTGGCGCGTTTCGATATTGGCGCTGTATTCGGTTACTTCGAATTCTTCGGCATTATCGCCAACTGTCGTATCACCGTTTATAGGAGGAACAGCGGGTGTCGCCACGTTGCGCACAGATAAGCCAACCGCACCGCCGCTGGCTTTATCAAAAGCCATCTCGCCGTACCCATTAAAAGCTGGAGCGCCTTGATCGATGCCAGTTTTAGAAACCAGCGACGTGAATGACGAACCAACCAAACGAACAGCTAAAGCAACTATGACGACTGCGACTATTGCCAGACCGGCAATTTTTAAAATATTCGTTGGTTTTAAATTAAGATTATTGGGTAAGTGCATATGTTTGTGATTTATTAATTAATGAAGTTAATTTACTTATACTTATTATAACGCATTCGATTAAAAAAAGTAACGCCTCGCTTATTGTATTTTATTTTGAAATTTGTTTTAATTACAGCTAAATATGATTATGAAAAATAATAATTCTAGCCGAAACATCCAACTATTATTAATAGTTAGTGCTATTACGTTACTGATTCTATTTACTGGAATTGCCTACTACCTGCGAATAACCACGCCGCGCGAAGTTTCTTTGCCTCCCGATAAAGAACAGCAACCGGCGCTACCTGCAGATAACGTGCCCGAGAAAAATAACCCGGCACCAACCGTAGAAGTATCACCAACTGCAAAGGTGCCACCAACTCCGCTTTCTTCTGATCAGCTTACGCGGCTTAGTCAAAACTTAAAAATTTTCAAATCTACCGAAAACGACAAATTAAACGGCATCGAGAATGATTTTGTTTACTATCAAGCCGGCCAGCTTTCGCAAGGCGAATTAAAGGATTATTCGCGTATTATAGCTATTAAATCAGCCGACGGCCCTAGCCAACCACAGGTGTTTGTTCTAGCCACTAAAGATTATCAAAATTATTTTTTAGATGATCCAGACGGCAAAACAACTAAATATCCGGAAGACGACTGGCAAAATCCTTACAATGCTCTTGATAAAAATAAAATTACAGCCACGAAGATTTTTGATACTGATCTCCCAAAAGAAATAAACCTCAATCAAAATTTTTCCTTATATTCAGAAGGGTTCCCAACGGAAAGTGTCGAAACAAGTAAAATCGATAAAAACGGCAATACAATTTACGACACTCTTTTACTCACCGGCTTTTCTTCTTACCAAACGCTGACTTCCCCTTTCAAAAACTTTACTATTTACTTTAAGCCCTACGAGACAGACACGGCCTATTTTAACGAATTGACTCAAGCGGAAAAGGAGAAAGTGCAACTGAAACAGCAATATCTGCTCGGGGAAACAAAAGTAATTGTTGTTAACTCAGTTGGTTTACCAATGGCTTATTCGCTAACTACGCCCGGCAACATCAAAAACTATAATGACCGATTAGCTCAATCTCCTGACTATGTTTATCCCCCTAACATGGGTTTTACCAGCTCAAAAATTATCAGCCAAAATAACTTGCAATTTTATAGCGACTACGAAACCGTTATTCCAGGCGCTTGCGCCGTCATATCAAACAGCAGTGTAGTTAATGTAAATGACAACGATCTTGAACAAATTGGCTCTGTTTTTAATTTGCCTTTGTATCGGCTCAAAAATACGAGTCACCCGCTCTACACCCTAGCTTTCAAAAATAAAATGGACTACTACGAAGAAAACCCTGCATGGTGGGATCAGATAAATAACGGAATCAAAAAACCAACTTTTGAGGAGTACGTAAACGCTAATCCTTTGCTGTTTGTAAAGGACTATTGGCAACGCTGGGTTACGCTGGGCGAGTTTGATATTAAATTACCAGGCGGCTGTGGCAAGCCGGTGGTATATCTTTACCCAAAGCAACCGACAAGCGTATCTGTTAAGTTCCAAGCTCCGATCCAATTTACTACCGACATTCCTAAGTATGCTGATTTTTGGCAGGTGATGGCTTATCCAAACGGTTCTCTGCTCAATCTTAAGCCGGAATTAACAGACTGCCGGCAAATAGACTCCCTAAAAAAAGGTTCCGAGTATGCGCAAACAGCCTGCCAAAAAAATACTTATCCCTATCTCTATTGGGCTGGCAATATAAATTCGAAAAATTATCCAACTGTCGATCAAGGGTGGGTCATTTCCAAAAATGATTTAGCAACATTTTTGCAATCAAAATTGGCAGAAGTTGGTTTAAATGATAAAGAAAAAAATGACTTTATAAGCTATTGGTTGCCTGACATGCTGGCAAAAAATACTCCATACTATCGAATCAGCTTTTTACAAACCAATGATTTGAATTCGTTATTTCCAATGCAAGTCAGCCCTAGCCCGGACACGACTTTCAGGCTTTTCTTAGACTACTCACCGCTTACCGGCAAACCTCAAAAAATACCGCAACCGCAAACCTTAGACAAATTGGTAAGAAATGGCTTTACCTTAGTTGAGTGGGGCGGTTTAAAACAGCCTTAATTGTCTTCAAAAATATTAAAACACTTTATTTTACATCTAATTATTTTTAAGTTAAAATTAGAACATTCGCCAAATTAATATGTAAAACGCGGTAAAAAAAATATTTCTAATTTTGGCCTTGTCGACGATGATTTTCTTGCCTCGCGCGGTCACGGGCGCGCATTACGCCGGACAAGCCGCCGGTTATATTCTTCTGCAGGTCGAATCTAAAGGCGAAGCTTGGTGAGATGGTTACAAAACTCACTTCAACAATTTTTTAAGGTAATATTTGATAAACATGAGATGACAAAATCCTTGGTAAGTAGAGGTTT
>MHJY01000050.1 GCA_001818235.1 Candidatus Jacksonbacteria bacterium RIFOXYB2_FULL_44_15
AGCCGGCCACAACAGAGACGGCGACGTCTTCAGCGATCAATGAGGTTACGCCGAAACCAGCTACTGGGACTGATTCACTGCCAGCCGACAAACCAACGGACTTGCCTTCTGTTGAGCAACCAAAAATAGTTACCCCTGAACCGGCGCCGGCGGTTAGTTCTCTAACCTGGTCGATGAAGTTAATCCCCGCTGATTTGAATAACCAGGAATTAAAGACTTTGCAGGAAAAAGGTTTTACGATTTTAAGTTATGAATGGGGGATGGCTGATTTAACGCCGCCAGAGTTGTTGGAATTGTTAGATAGAATTGATCAGTATCACCTAAAATTGATAGTCAATTTATCCGAGGAAGCGGCTTGGGGCTATACTGGAGAATCATTTACCGCTACTACACCGCCGCGCTGGCAGGCCGAGCGCGTTCAAGAATACGTGCAGGCAATAAAAAATCATCCGGCGATTTACGGCTATGATATTTCCAATGAAGCCGGGGAGAATTTGCCTAACGGTCAAGATTACCGTATCAGTCTAGAACAATTAAAAACCGCGGCCGCGCAAATGCGCCGCCTTGATCCGGGTCGGCCAATCATTATGCGCATGCATTATTGGGACAAGGAGGACGAAGAAAACTTAGGTCTGTTTGGCAAGAGCAATCCATTTGCGGCTGGTATCGCGGACGTGGTGATGCTGAATCTTTACAGTAACTGGGTGGATGCGGCAGATGGCGAGACTGCTCCTTACATGCCAGAAATGGTGGCGGTGGCTGGGCAGGAATTAACCGACAAGGTTAAGGCCGTTGATCCTAAAGTTAAAGTCTGGATCGCTTTGGGTGCTTTCGCGGATTCGCCGGAGTTTAGCCGACCCAGCGCAGAAGCTCTAGCTTTTGATATTAAAGCGGCTTTAAAAATCAAGGGCATCAGCAATATTGGATTTTTTGGTTGGGGTAGCCAGGAAAAAGATAGCGGCGTAAATTGGTATTTGCCGTCGGATGGAGCAGATTTACTGGAAGTAATGGGGCAATATACCAAATAACGCGATTATTAAAATTTTGCTCTTGACGGTAGAAAATATAAGTGATATTGTTTTTTGTTCGTTTCTGTTGGTCAATTTATTGTTAATAATGAGTTAAAGAGGAGGTGTCAAAGTTGAAACGTCATATATTTGCATATTTGCGCCAGAAAAAAGAGTGGCTCGCAGATCGTTTTCATCAGCTAAGTTTTGGTGCGCAAATTGCAGTTATTATATTTGTAATAGTGGTATTGGTGGTTTTTGTCAGTTGCATTTATGCTTTTGTAGCTAGACACGATGTTGTGTTATGGTAAAGGAGGGTTGAGATGAAACCGGGGACTATCAAATTTTAATTTGGCTCGTGCTGGCTATTGGTTCCTCACTTATCATGGCGGCGATAGCTCAGCATTGTTAAAAAAATTAATCGTTTCGCGTTTGGCAGATAAATCACGCGTTTCTACATCGCTGATTCATCTGCCTCATTTTTTTTGGCGGTAAAAAAGGTTTCTTTTAAAGACTTTACTTATAGTGCGTGAGATCAAATATTTGAGCTTGTGTCAATTCTTGACAAAAAAGTTAAGTTGTGGTATTATTTGCTGTTTTTGATAGTTTCAAAAACCAGCGGTAATTACATTGAGACAAAATGCCTCATTTTTGCCTAAGAATCAATTAAAATCAACCAAGGAGGTATCAAATCTCAACCTTTGTTTTATGAAAAATTATTTAAAAGTGCTTTTGATTGGCAGTTTAGCGACTGTCCTAAGTTTATTATTTTTAACCCCAGTAATGGCGCAAGAAGTGCCGAATGTTGATTTAAAAGTAACGCAAACGAGCGTGCCGTCTTTTGGCTTTCAATATGCCGGTAATGTAACCTTAAAGATTACCGTTACCAACCTTTCGACAACTAACACCGCGACTAATGTCCGGGTAAATGATTTACTGCCAACAAGCATTCTCTGGCAATCAATCGAACCAGGGAGCGGTACTTATGACCCGGCAACCGGCTTATGGCAGATTCCAACGATTTTGCCGTCCGGAGCAGTGATTTTAACCGTCAGCGGTAAAATCAACGCCGTGGGAGTGATTTCTAACGTTGCCAGCATTGCCGGATTAGACCAGAACGATCCGGTTACCACTAATAATACGTCGACGAAAACTTTATCCGTACCTACAGCCGGCGACGTTCGCGTTTTAGCCAGCGTTGACCAGATCAATGGTAAAGAAGGAGCGATTATCACTTATACAATAGTGGCGGAAAATTTAGGGCCGAGTAGCATGGGGAGTATTATTGTTACTGATACTTTGCCCACTGGTATCACGGTCAGTACAATCAGTGATCCCACCAAAGCCAGTTTAGTCGGTAATGTTATCACCTGGAATGTCGGCACCTTGGCCGCCTTAGCCCAGCAAACGCTTTTGATTACCGCGCAAGTTAATGCTGGAACTGCCGAAAGTACGCTTACCGCGCAAGTTTCGGTGCGCGCGAGCGGTTATGATTATAATAGTAGCAACAATAATACCAGCGTGAGTTTTACCGTTGATCCGCTGGCCGCTGATTTGGAATTAACCAGCGCGGGTAACGTCGCGAGTGCCAAACTCGGCGATACCATAACTTATACTTTAACATTAATTAATCAAGGCACTGATCCAGCAAGTGATGCGGCAGTGCAAGTTACTCTGCCGAGCGGCGTGACTGTGCAAAGTGTGACTCCTAGCACTGGGACTTATGATTCAGACCTGGCTCGCTGGCAAGTTGGGACGATCGTAGTTGGCCAAGAAAATCAGGCAACTTTAATCTTGACCGGTACGGTTACAGCGTGCGGTCAAAAAACAACCAGCGCAGAAGTAGCAACTTCTAATATTAATGATCCTGACTCTCTAGTGCTTGATGGAGTTGGCGATGATTACACTTCTTTAAGCATCGCAGTTCCTTGCGCGGACTTGGTGGTGACTAAACAACTTTTAAGCGCGGAAACGTCGGCCGAAGGCGGCAGTGTGCAATATGCTTTAGTGTTAACTAATCTTGGTCCAGATATGGCGACCAATATCAAGGTGATTGATTTGTTGCCAGCTGGGTTAACTTATGTTTCGTCCGAAATAACTGGCGTTAGCGGTACTTATGATCCAACAACCGACAATTGGACGATCGCCCAACTCGCTCTTGGCGAAACCTCAACCTTGCGCCTGACGGCGACGGTTGGCCTTGGCACTGGCGGGACGACTATTACTAACACCACTTCTGCGGCGACAGCTGATCAAAGCGATCCGGATACAACGAATAATCAGGCTGGAGTGGCGGTGGTAATTGCCGAGCGACAAGCAGATTTAGAACTGACGCAATCAGTCAGCAGTACGACACCGCTTGTCGGTGATCAAATTAAATATACAATTTCCGTCTCTAATAAAGGGTCTGATGCCGCGGGCGGAGTGACAGTCAAAGATGTTTTGCCGGTCGGAACAAGTTATCTGTCTGATAACGGCAGTGGTTCTTATAACTCAACTACCGGTATTTGGACTGTGGGTACCATCGCAAATGGCGGCAGTGCCAGTTTAGAGCTTACAGTAAAAGTTGAGCAGACCGGAGCAATCATTAATACTGCCGGCATCGAAACTGCCAGCGAAAAAGATCCTGATTCCACACCAGGCAATAGTAACCTGGAAGAAGATGACGAAATTCAAATTAGCGTCACGGCCACGGCGCCTATTGTGCCAGAGCCCAAAGCAGATTTGGAACTGGCGGTCGTAGCCTCGGAGTCTACTCCAGTTGCCAATAAAGTTTTTAATTATAAGCTAACCATTACTAACAAAGGTCCGGATAAAGCGACTGGCGTGCAAGTGAAAGTTACTTTGCCGAATCCTTTATATATAGTGCTGGACTCAGCTAGTAGCCAAACTTACAATACCGCAACCGGCGTTTGGAATGTCGGTGAATTAGCCAGCGGCGCTAGTGCCGATTTAACTTTACAAGTGCACGGCGCTGAACAAGCGCGCGGTATGACGCTTACTGCAACTGGTGAGATAATCGCCCAAGATCAAGCAGACCCTGATTCCACACCTAATAATCAAGCAACTTCAGAAGATGATTATGCAACTGCCGCAGTAATAATTAATTCAGCGGCACCGGTTATTGCCTCGGGCGGCGGTGGGGGAGGTGGCGGTGGTGGTGGTGGCGGTTCCCGTGATCTTAATCCGCCGGTTATCACCATTAAAGCGCCAACAAAAACCAGCCAAGCAACTATCACTGATACTACTTTAGAGATTACTGATGATTTGGGTTTGAGTGCCAGCGCTGTTAGTGCTACTGGTGGAACGCTAGTTTGTCAGCAAGTTGATTCTAAAAAAGTAACGTGTACAGTGGCGATCAATACCGCTGGTGATTTAGCGATCAGTGCTCGCGATAGTTACGGCAATAGTGCCAATAAGCAAGAGACTGGCTATCAAATACAACCCGTTTCTGCTCAAGAACCAAAAAACGAAACTCCGCCTGCTGGGGTAGGTGGCGGCCTGCCAAGCGAGACGGCTGAGTTGTCTGCCTCGGCAAATCAACCTTTGCTGATTATTGATAAAAAGTTATATGAACGTTTAAAAGGACGGATTATTTTGCGCGTCGAAAAAAGCGGCGAAGCTTATTATATCGATCCCACAAGACAGCTAATGTATTATTTAGGCCGTCCGTCACAGGCCTTTGCGGTGATGAGGGAGCAGGGAATTGGAATTACCAATGTTAATTTAAGTAAACTACCAGTCGGGCTAAAGGCAGTTACTGGCCGGGACAGCGACGGTGACGGCTTGCCGGATCTGTTGGAAGAAGCCATCGGCTCTGATAAAAATTTGGCTGATAGTGATGCTGACAGCCATTCAGATCGCCAAGAGCTGGAAACCGGCTACTCGCCAACTGGCCCGGAAAAACTGGTCTTGGATAAAAAATTAGCGCAAAAGCTGGCTGGCCGAATTTATCTTCAGGTGGAACATAAAGGAGAAGCTTGGTATGTTAACCCGGCCGATGCCTTACGTTATTTTCTGGGGCGTCCGGCTGATGCCTTGCAGGTGATGAAGCAAGTCGGCTTAGGCGTTTCTGAAGAAAATTTTAGCCTAATGACTCAGGCCCAATAATTTAAGGAATATAGATCAAAAATAAATTAAAGGCACACGGTGTGATTACTCATGCGGTGTGTCTTTATTTTTTGCACGTTGGATTATATTGTTATATAATGATATGATTTTGTAGAAATTTAAGGGGAGGGCAAGTTCTCAATTTTTTGTTTATGAAAAATTATTTGCGCTTGTTACTCAGCGGGAACTTAGCCGTTGGTCTGGGATTATTGGCGTTGTTATTTTATTCGGGCATAGCGCAAGCTGAGGCGACTCTTTCCATTAATCAAACCGGCACCAGCGCTACCGCTTACACTGGTCAAGACTATACATACACCATCGACTATGCCAATACCGACGTTGCTGACGCCACGAACGTGCTCATCAAAGAAATAGTTCCCAATAACACTACCTGGGTGGCTGATACTGACTGGATATGTGGTGGGAGTACCCCTGGGAGTGAATGTGTTTATACAATTGGAACACTCCCTGCCGGAGCTAGTGGTGGTATCATTTTTGTAGTTAAAGTTGATAATACGGTACCAATAAGTACAACTTTAATTAACAATGCCCGCATTTTTCAAAATAGCACCGTTCTGTCCGGTGAGCAGACGCTCAACACAGCCGTGGAAATTCCGGACATCGATTTGCGAATTACTAAAACCGGCCAACCGATTTTGATCCAGTATTTGGGTAATTTGCAGTATACGGTTACCCTGACGAATAATTCAACATTGTATCGCGCGACCAATATTCGCGTTTCTGATTTATTGCCAATCGGCGTTAATTGGCAAGCGGCGCAAATAAGTACCGGCAGTTATGATACCCTAACCGGTTTATGGCAGGTAGCTGAGCTTCTTCCGCAGGCTGTGGCGACTTTAGTAGTCGGTGGTCAAATCAACGCCATTGGAATGATTAGAAACACTGCCAGTA
>MHJY01000051.1 GCA_001818235.1 Candidatus Jacksonbacteria bacterium RIFOXYB2_FULL_44_15
CCTTTTCCTTAACGCCGGCATGGCGGGCGATATCCAAAGCGAGCGTAGTTTTACCGAGCGACGGCCGAGCCGCCAGAATAACCAAATTGGATTTTTGCAAACCAGCTAAGAGATTATCCAAATCAACGTAGCCGGTCGGTAGCCCGCGCAATTTACCTTCTGAGCTGTGCAGTTCGTCGATCCGCTCAAAAGCTTCCTGCAAAACCTCGGTAATCGGAATAAAATTGCGGCGCAAGTAGCGCTGAGAAACCGCGAACAGCTCTTGTTCCGCTTTGTCTAAAATTTGCTCGACGTCATCAACTTCCTCAAAACCCAAGCCCACGATGTCACTGCCGGCTTTGATCAGCTTGCGTAAAGTAGCTTTGCGTTTGACAATCGTAGCGTAATTGGCGATACTGCTCGCGGTAATCAAACCATTGCTTAATTCGGCCAAATACGCCCGTCCGCCGATTATGCCAAGTTGCTCTTTCTCTTTAAGGCGATTGGAGACGTGCAAAATATCTATCGGGTCGCGACGCTCAAATAAATAAACCATCGACTCGTAGATATAGCGATGCTTGTCGTGATAAAAATCCTCGGAATTTAAAAAACTGGCAACTTTTAAGATCGCGTCTTTATCAATTAAAATGCCGCCCAAGACTGCTTGTTCGGCTTCTTCGTTGTGGGGAGGTATCATTTCCGGAGGCATGAGAGTATGTGAAACTGTATAACAATCTTATCACCTTAAATTTGGCTTGTCAAAATGATAAAATGGTGCTAAGTTGGTGGTACACAAGTCTTTGATCTTATTCTTCAACGACAGGAGGAAGTATAATGGAGGATACAAAGTGGTTAAAAAATGCTACTGCTTTGTTGCTGGGTTTCGTTCTTTTCATTTTACTCGTTTATTGGCAATATGATACTATTTGCGCCATTTGGTCTAGCATATGCAAACCGTTTGTTAAGCTCGGCCAAGAGCTTATAGTGCCACATAAATGAATCATGTGTGGTCAGTAGTCAGTCGAGCCCTTTGATTTGATTACTGACCCTGTTTTTTTATTTGACAATTGCTAGCTGTTGTTGCTATTATACTTTCACTGCACTTAAATTATTGTGCAAATTGTTTTGAGTTTCACATCACGGGTCGCTAGCTCAATCTGGCAGAGCAATCCGCCTCTTCGGCGGAGTGGTTCTGGAGATGAGTTATCAACCATATTATTTGACACATCACGGGTCGCTAGCTCAATCTGGCAGAGCAACAGCCTTTTAAGCTGGTGGTTCTGGGTTCGATTCCCAGGCGGCCCACTGCTTCGCTCGTTTCGCTTACGCTCAACGAGCTACGCAGTGCAAGCACCACTTCTTCTTGCCAAAGGCTACACAGTGTATGCCCCAAATCGCTCCGGCGATTTTTTTGTTTGAAAAAAAAGACCCTCAACTATAGTAGTACCTACCAATTGTTGAGGATCAAATACGTTCGCGTTGCTTTATGAACGAACTAACAACGTAACAACGGCTCTGTTTGTAACAGCGCAGATGAAGCTCTATCTAGATAAATAGAGACATCATTATGCAATCTCAGCATGGACGCCGGCAAATCTTCGGTAATAGGACCGTCCCACATAGCCTGTACAGCGTGCGCTTTGTGTGCACCTGGTACAATGCAGATAATCTTATCCGAAGCAAGAATGCCCGCACAACTGATAGTTATGGCTTCACGAGGAACGTCATCCACTGATGCATAGCGTGCCATAGGGTTACGATGATCTTTATAATCATCATATTGTTGTTTAAGAGACACCTGATCCAGATGTACTTGAATAACCATTCTCGAAGTGCGCTTATCTACATTCGGTTCATTAAAGGCTATGTGCCCGTTAACGCCGATGCCGATCACAGAAAAATAAATGCCGCCTTTACTTCGAACCCAGCGAATTAGCGCTTTAATTTTCTGCTCATAGCGCCAAGCCACTTGCGCTGGAGTACCAGGGACATCCTTAATGTAATAGATATTTTGCGCCGGTATCGGTACCTGATCAAATATATGATCCTTTAGATACTCCTTGAATGTGTTAGGATGACCATCTGGTAAGTCATTATACTCGTCCAAGTGTATAGCGTATACTAGATTCCAATCAATTCCTTCTCTTTTAGTTAATGCTTCCAAATATGCATTCATTGAAGGAGCGGCTGCAGAACTTAATACTATCGGTACTTTTAATGTTGACGTATAATGAGCCAACACTCGCCCGACATCTCTACTTGACGCTAATCCCATCCCTTTTTCATCCGGTAAAATATACCTCGTTATTGTATTCATGATACAACCTCCTTAAAAGTAATTATTTATGTAACCCAAATTGACAAAAAAACCCAGCAAAAACAATTTTCTGGGCGTGGCAATACGATAACATATCAGACTAATTTTGTCAAAAAAATAGTCAAATACTATCTTGGATTCCCGCTTTCCCTCCTCCGCACAAGGTTTCGACGGGCAGACGGGCAAGGGGAGACACTGCGCGGAGTGGTTCTGGGGTTAAGTTATCAACCATTGTTTAGTTCTCTGACGCGATTTGAAAAATCTTTTTCTTTGCGACTTAAATCGATTTTTTTTTGTTTTTTACCGTAAACAAATGTGCCGATAAGCGCTCCTATACCGCCGACAAGGACGCTAAACCCTAGCCATTCTTTTTCTAAATAAATTAGAACAAAACCGCCAATTATTACTGTCAAACAAATTATAAATCCGAAAACTAATCCAACTGTCGCCCGAGATTGCTCACTACTAATTACCTTCTTCTCTAAAACCTGTCTGTGCGCACTTTGCGCTTCAGCCATTTTTAAAATTCTATCGGCTGAACCAGATAATACTCCTTCATATCTAGCAAATACCTCTGGTGGTGGAATTGGTCCACTAAAAATACTTGTGCTTGAACGCAACATTGCTTCATCTCTATTGTTTTGATTTAATAATGGCGGTGTATTCCGCGGATTATGCTGGCTCATATCCTCTATTTTTTTCCAACTTAAACTTATCTAATGCATATCTTAGATCGTCACCGACACTTAACCAGTCCAAAAGGGTTGCTTTTGCGTCGGCTTCAGCTTCGGTATCGCTGGTATTATACTGTTCATAAGACCCCGCAAAATCAAAAATTTCCCCAATACCAGTCAAAAAAGAAGATTTTGAAATTAAATAAGTTGAATAATTTAACAATAATTTTGACATATCTTATGAATTAAACATATCATATCGTTGCTTAAATGTCCACAAAGACAAAACCCTACGCCTCCCTCACCACCTGGCCAGCTGGAGTATCTTTGACTTCGAACCCAGCGGCCTGGATTTGTAAGCGCAGATCGTCCGATCGCGCAAAATCTTTGTTCTGGCGCGCTTGCTCACGGGCAGATACCAACCTCTGCACTTCTGCCGGAATTTCCACTGCCGCCGGCGCTTTGACTTGGTCTAATTTGAGTCCTAAAACCTGATCAAAATCTAAAGCCAAAGCCAGCTTATCTTCATCAGTAATTTTTTGGTCGCGCAACAAATCCCATAAAATTGCTAAGCCTTTGGCGGTGTTTAAATCATCATTGATGGCGACCAAAAATGCCTTTGACAACTCTTGTGCCTTTTCAGTTTTTAATTTTAAATTGTGGTTTTTAGTTTTTATTTTTAAGTTTTTAGTTTTTGCCTGCAACTCACCAATCTTATCCAGTAATCTATCATAACCGCTCTGCCCTGCTTCCACTCCTTCCCAAGTAAAATTCATCGGGGTGCGATAATGCGCCTGCAAGAAAAAGTAGCGGACTGCCAGGGGATTAAGGCCGCGCTTTACAATATCATCCAGCGTATAAAAATTGCCCTTGGATTTGCTCATCTTCTCGCCATCAACCATTACAAACTCGTTATGCAGCCAAAAACGCACGACGTCAGCGCCAAATGCACCCTCGGACTGGGCAATCTCGTTAGTATGGTGGACCGGAATATGATCCATTCCGCCGGTGTGAATATCAATTTGCCTGCCCAAATATTTTACGCCCATCGCCGTGCATTCAATGTGCCAACCGGGGAAACCCTTTCCCCAAGGACTGTCCCATTCCATCTGCCGGCGCACACCTGTTGGCGTTAACTTCCACAAAGCAAAATCAGTCGGATTTTTTTTCTCCTGATTTTTTTCCACCCGCGCACCTTCTCTAAGCTGATCCAAATCCAAGCCAGCCAACTTGCCATAATCAGGAAGTTTGCTCGTATCAAAATAAACCCCATCAGTAATTTGATAAGTATAACCTCGCGACTCGATCTGGCGGATCAAATCAATCATCTCGGCAATGTGGTCAGTTGCCCGGCAAACTACTTCCGGACGCTCGACGTTTAAAGCCGCCATCGCCGTAAAAAAATCATCCGTGTAAAATTTGGCGATATCCCAAACGGTTTTGTGCTCCGATGTGGCCTTTTTTTCCATCTTATCTTCGCCGGCATCAGCATCATCAGTCAAATGGCCGACATCAGTGATATTCATCACCGCTTTAATTTGAAAACCATTATACTTTAAAACCCGGCGCAAAACATCAACAAAAATATAGGCGCGATAATGCCCTATATGAGCGCGATCATAAACAGTCGGACCGCAAGCATAAACTTTAGCCTCGTTTTTATCGGACGGTTTAAATTCCTCCTTGCGTCGCGTTAAGGTGTTATATAGATTCATGCGAAAGTCTAAAACGGCGATTTTAAATTCGGTGGCAGGGAAGTACCGGCCTGTAACTTGCTCTGATATTTCTGATAAACATCGTCAAACTCTGTCTTGTTTAATTCCACGTAGGAAATATTGGTAATATTGCCCTGAATAAACTGCACGTCGCTTTGAACGCTAAAATAATTGCGCTCGATAAAAAGGTAAAACCAGACACCAACCACGATAATTAAAATTAAATTAAAATAATAAATAAACACTCTTGATTTGTCCCAGAATCCTTTTAAACTTACAATCAATTTTTTGGCTAATTTATCGTTGGCCATAACTTAAGACGTCAAATACATTATATCGAAGAATATACTTTAGCCCGCACCTGCACCGACACAATTGTCTCGCGCAAGTCGCCAGCACTATCCGGGCTTTCACCCAAAAACTCATCCGGCGCTTCCGGTTTAGCTAATTGCCCGTGGCCACTCTGGCGGGTGAATAATAAATTACTATCCTGGTTGGTTAGAGTCTTAATATTTACCTCCTGTATGTTAATATAATAACGGCTTTTTTCCAAGTCGTCTAAATACGACAGGAGATCAGTAAATTTTCCAGTCAATGATAACGCGAGCGACGCCTCAGGAAAACCCTGCTGGCCCGCGGGAGGCGCAACACTTTCGGATAAATTAATGCTCTGGGTTAAAAAGTGCCGTTTGCTCAAATCTTCCATAAACCTGATAAAATCAATCTCTTGGTCCTGACTGATGAAACCGTTATTCAGCTCCAAAATCTTTTCGCGGCAAACTTTAATCTGTCGCGCCAATACTTGCGAAGTTGAGCCGGCTTGCAATAAACTTTTGACTTCCTCCCGGCGCTTCACAAAAAGCAGGTGGCTTTGGTCGACAATACTGATATTAGGCAGTAAAAAGAAAAAAATTATGCCAGAAATCACGGCCAAACCCAATATGACTAAAACTGTTATCTTTTCTTGTGGTTTTGATTCTAGATCTTTCTTCATTTCTTCTAAGTGAATATCTAAAGCCCGCTCCCGGCAGTGGCCGTCTTAAGAGTAGCCGGGACAGCGGCAACAATTATATTGCCTTTGATGTCGAAGGTACCGTTTTCTTGATTCAATAAATTAGAAATTGGAAAATCCACATTAGCCATAAACCCGCTGTCAGTTAAATCGTTCTTAAATTTTATCAAATTATCACGCTTTTGATAAAAACCCTGCAGAGTTACATAATTATCGCCATTTAATGATAGCGCCGTCAAAACGATCCCCTCCGGCACCAGGCTCGACAGTCGAAAAAGCAACTCTGATTTACGGTTAAAACCGGCCTGTACAGATTGAAAACTGGCTGTTAGCTGATTAATGCGCTGGGCCTCAAAAATAAGGGCTTTATTGTTCTCCTTATTTTTTTCCAGTGAAATGTCTATCTGTTCGGCTTCATCCTTTAAAAAAATTCTCGCGTAGTAAATCGCGCCGCTCAGTAGCAAAACTAAAACTAAAAGAAATGCCATTTCCTTTTGCAAAAAAATGTACCAACGCGTTAACTGAATTTGTTTACGCTCCGGTTGTGGAAGTAAATTTAAATAAAGGATCATTTTATAAAATCTTTTAAACCCAGCCCAATAACAGTGCAATAAGACAACGCCTGCTGGTAATCAAGCGAGTCGTGATTTTTAATGTTAATAAGCGGGTTACCGAGCTCCACCGGTATTCCGAGTTCGGCGGCCAAAAAAACGTCCAAGCCTTTTAAGCTGGCGCCGCCGCCGCTGAGAATAATCTTGTCAATCGAGGCGCCTTCGAAATAAGTGTTATGAAAATGGACAGCATGTCGGATGCGTGCCGTTAAATCGTCCAGCATCGGCCGCAACAGTTGCATGAGCACCCCCTGGCACTCCGGGGCGTCGCTCAAGCCGCATTTTATTTTAAACTGCTCTGCTTGCGGGGCGGTAACCAACAGCTTTTGCTCGATTAATTTATTTATCTGCATGCCGGAAAGCGGCACGCTCACCGAAAATTCGATCGTGTCGCTGTTGTAGAAACCCTGTTCGCGCCAAAAAATCAAACTGGACCGCGCCGCGCCCAAATCAATAATTATCACGTTACGATTAGCCAAACTTTTTTTTCTACTCGCGCGCCAATTAAATAAACTGCGCGTTATCGCGAGCGCCTCAACTTCGAAAGACTGGGGGACAAAACCGGCCAAATGAATCACTTTAATGTATTCATCAACAATTTCTTTAGGGCAAACGCCCACCAAAACCTGCTCCGTATCTTTCGTCGCCAGCCCGGGAATCTTCTGCCAGTCAAGGTATATCTCGTCGATATTGTA
>MHJY01000052.1:0-27232 GCA_001818235.1 Candidatus Jacksonbacteria bacterium RIFOXYB2_FULL_44_15
ATTTCTAAAGTTGGAAGATTTTGTTTCGGCAAAGGAGCAAGCCCAGGCAGAGTTGTTGAACCCGGAAGAGATCACGGTTGCTGGCAAGGATTTCCATATCCATTATGGACAAATCTATAATGAAACCTACGCGCGGACCATCGTGCTGGCAGAGTTTGCACGCGCCACAGAGATTGAGTCGATCGTTCTACCAAGCGAACGGATAGTCCAACTGGTTTGCGACGCCTCTGGCACGACCCACATGGCGATGAGCTTCCCGGAGCTGGTCAACCAACTCGAAGCCAGCCGAATTAAGTGGGCATGGTCCGAAGCTCGGAAAAACCACGAGCACACTAACTGGATTTCCAAGGTTGACGAGGTACTGCCGCTACTACCCACGATCTTGACTTCGGTCGAAATCACCAAGGACAGCGCCGGAAATCCGATTTTTGGTTATTTGTCGCTCTACTCTGATTCTGATCCTGATTTTCAAATTCGTTTAAAAGAATCAGAAGAAGAGACACAGAAAGAAACCAAAGTCGGGCTCGGACGACTTGTAGCTAAGGCGTGCAAAGAAGCGTTGACTGTCCCCAAAGAAGAACCGTATCAGACAAAAGATAGTTGGAATGACTATCGGATGTCTGAAATTGGGACCGCGCTAAAAATTCGCTTTGAGACGCTACGTAGCGCCTATACCGAGGTCACTGACCTCACGCCATCTACTGTGATCGAAAAGACCGGCGAGATCAAGGCCGAGGCTGAAAAAATCAAAGTCGAGGTTAGCGGCAAATTCGTGGTAGTCCAACAAGCAATTTCCGAAGCTGAAGCATTTATTAATGCCAAGGTTGACGAAGTTGACAGCGATGACCGCGATTTTGTGGCAGCTGAAACCACGCAAGCAAGCGAAAACCTCAAAACAGCCAAAGAAGCTCTTAAGTCTTTGACTTATGATGAGGCAACAACTGCCTGCACCGCCGCTCGTACAGTCGTCAGCAACCTCGCAGAGCTTATCAAAGCTCGTAGCGCCGGGAAAGAAGAAGCTAAGGCAATATGGTCCGAGCTGGAGGACACGCTCTATGATATTCAGCGCAGCCGTCGCGACTATGAGGGTTGCACCGAGTCCGAGCAGGAACGCGCCAGCAGCCTGCGTAGCGCGATGTCCGATGCTTTGGATAAAAAGCAATACGACGTTGTGCTCGCCAAAGCCGCCGAGGCGCGCCAATTGCTGGTCGAAATCGAAACCCGCCGCGAAGCCACAAAAAAAGCAGAAGAAGTGCTCCGAAAGCATTTGGACGAGCACTACGCTGACACGCCGTTTTATCACGACGCGTACGCGCGCGAAGGTGGGTTTACCACGATCTATGATAATGACCCACTTTTCGTCGGGCTTCAAGCGGCGATCGAGGCTACAGACGAGGACTCAAATAGGTACCTCCGGCTGATGGAATCGCGTTTAAACGGAGAAGCCGTCGTGTGGCTAGAGGCAACCGGTTATCGTGATGATATCGAATTCTTTATCCGCCTCAAGGATAAACTTATCCTAACAGAAGTGGATTTAGAAAAAATTGATGTTGTTACGTTGTGGACACCGCCTGACAATCAGCAGCTTAGGCTGATCCAGCTCCGTAGAGAGAAAGCCAACTATGATTCCGAAGTCGAACGCGCCGAGGAGAATGAGTATGTGATAAAATTGGCGTTCCGCCTCGGGAAAAATCCGCAGGGCGAAAAACAGTGGGAAGCCGGGAATAAGCAGGCTAAGTATGTCGTTGACCGATATTCTGAGTTCAAAGATCAGGTTCGGGAAGGCGTCATATTTTACTGCTATATCGGCAAAACCTTGATTGACACCGGCAGTTACCGAGTGATCGCCGTTAACCCGTACCTCGCGGCAAATAGAAACTTTGATTCCGAAATTGCCGCACTCGAGGCAGAGCTTGGGGTTACGGCATCTGACTCAGACATTGACTCGGGCGCGGAAGACGAATCACAACCGGACGAGGAATTCGATCTCGCCGGAGCCATGTTGACTTTGGGTTCTAAATTCGGGACTGGGAGGAGGTAAAAAACAGTGAATAACTCCTCCAACAGTGGCTGTTTCCTTGCTCCAGCAGCGCGGTTTATACTGTTTTTAAGCGCAATGAAATTCGCCGGGCGCTGGGGCGGTAAAGGTTTGTTAGTCTTCGCCATCATCTGTCTCGCCATCTTTTTCTGGCAGATGTGGCGAAAATTTTGGCGTAAGCCAAAAAGGGGGTGAATACTATGAGATGGTACACGAAAGAAGTACCTCTCCACAAAGAAGCAATAACCCGTACCCACGTTTGGTGGGTCGGGGTAATCGGTAAAATAAAAGTATTAGGAGTCAAAATTAAATATTATTTTGGCTTCTAATCAAAAAAAATACGCCCTTAGATCGCAATGATCTATAGGCGTTCAACACTTTTGAGGATTAGTTTGGACCCCGCACTTTCCAACCTAATCCTCTGGTTTTCCGCCGGCACTAATCAAAATTAGCGCCGGGAGAATGACCAAAAAAACTCGAATTTGACACACGCTATTTTTTATGTTATAAATCAATTATCCTTTAGTCTATTTAAGCGGGGCAGCCCAGATACTTTGGTACAAAATAAACCTGCCAAAGTTTTACCAAGTAAAATTTAGGCGGGTAAAAAGAAACTCTTTCTCCTCTTTATCTTGTACCGCCATGGTATTCGGGCGCCCCACTTAAGTAGATTAAATAAATAATTTTATGCTCAAATTCACAATCTCCAACTCAACCCCTAAACAAGCCAAAGTCGATGTCTTGGCTGTTTTGTTATTGGACGCGAAAAATGATTTAGCTAAGGTATTAAAATTTTTACCGCCTAAAACTTTGGTCGCGGCTTTACATTTAGCCAAACAAAAAAAATTTACCGCTAAAAATCAACAGATTTTGACTTTAACTACCCACGGCCAATTGCCAGCTTTTCTTTTGATGCTGATCGGTCTGGGAACAAGTAAACAATCCAAAGAAGAAGTAATGGAAAACGTCCGCTTAGCTCTGGCCTCGGCCGCGCAAATCAGCGAGCGGCATCAAGCGCTACGACTGGGAGTTAGCATACCGGAAAAATTGAGTTGGTTTTTGACTGCTGAGCAAATCGGCCAGTCAACCAGTGAAGGCGTGACTCTGGGGGCTTACAAATTTGAGCGCCATAAAAAAGCGCCCAAAAAACAAGCTATAAAACTTAAAGAGGTGATTTTACTGCCAGTTAAAAATGATGACCCGGCAAAACTCAGTCGCGGACTCAAAAGAGGGGAGTCGGTCGCCAGCGGAGTAACCATGGCGCGCGATTTAATCAACGAGGTACCGATCCACCAACATCCAGAGCACTTAGTTGATGCGGCGCGTGAAATTGCCAAGAAATCAGACGCACTCAAAATTAAAATTTTTGGAAAAAATGAGCTGGAAAAAATGGGCTGCGGCGGAATTTTAGGCGTGTCTGCCGGCTCGCCGCACGAACCATATTTGATCCATTTAATTTATCAGCCAAAAAAACAAGCCCAGGAAAAAATCGCCTTAGTCGGCAAAGGCATTACTTTTGATTCCGGCGGACTGCACCTCAAGCCAGCTGATTTTATGAACAATATGAAAATGGATATGGCCGGCGCGGCCGCGGTTTTGGGAATTTTTGAGATCTTAAGCCAAGGCCGAGTTGATTTGACGCAGGAAATCCATGGCATCATCCCGACCTGCGAAAATATGACCGGACCGCACGCCATTAAGCCAGGCGACATTTTAAAAATGAAAAACGGCAAAACCGTGGAAATTATCAGCCCTGATGCCGAAGGCCGGATTATCTTGGGCGACGCCATTACCTACGCCCGTGAGCAGAAAGTGGATCAAATTATTGATTTGGCTACTTTGACTGGCGCTTGCATCGCGGCTCTGGGAAATGACATTGCCGGACTCTTGTCTAATAATCAAAAAATGACTGCTGATTTGATGGCGGCCAGCCATCGGGCCGGCGAAAAACTCTGGCCATTGCCCTTGGAAAAAAGTTACGAAAAAAATCTCATAAGTGACGTCGCTGATCTGCGCAATCTTTCCACCATTAAAGGCGGTGGCACCATAACCGGCGCCTTGTTTATCAAACAATTTGTCGGCAAAACACCCTGGGCGCACCTCGATATCGCCGGCCCGGCCTGGGCGGAAAAGCCATTGAATGCTTATACCGGCAAAGGCGGGGTTGGATTTGGAGTGAGGACGGTGATGGAGTATTTGACCTTAAATACCAAATAACCAAGATACAAACAAATTCCAATAACCAATTTTCAAACTTCAAGTTATAGTTTGGTTATTGGCAATTGAGTATTGGTTATTGTTTGGAGCTTGTTTCTTGTATCTTGGTTATTTCAGCACTGAACCGGATTTTTCACTTTTATTTTTAAATTTATTTGATTACCACCTGCTCCAACTCCTTCGGCCATTTGGTCAAATTTTGCGCGCTATTTTCCCGCACCACAACCATATCCTCAATTCGCACTCCGCCCCAGGAAAAATATAAACCCGGTTCCACGGTAATTACTTGGGCATTTGACAGCTGATCGCGGCTTTCTAGTTTTAAACTCGGATGTTCGTGGATCTCCAAACCCACGCCATGGCCAAGGCCGTGGGTAAAATGCGCGATTTGAGTACCAAAAATTTTATTGACCTCATCATATAAACTAGAAGCCTTCACTCCGGCTTTTATTTTTTTTAAAGCGGCTTCTTGCGCTAAGAGGACTTTTTGATAAACCTCAGCTTGTCGCGAAGTCGGGGAAGCAGTAAAAAAAACGCGAGTTAAATCAGAACAGTAATTGTGATATTTAACGCCCAGATCCAACAAAATCATATCGCCTTTTTTTAATTGGCGAGTACGAGCAGGCTGATGATGGGGGATACCGGTATTTTTGCCGAAAGCCACGATCGGCGCAAAAGCCAGGTGTGGCAAGCCACGTAAAAAAGCCTGGTGATGAATGGCGCAAGACAGATCGTATTCGCTGACCTTGCGCTTACCAAAAACGCCAGCGCGACAAATTTTAACTATCTCACCGACAATCTCTTCTGTCGCTGATAGAGCTTTCTTAATTTTGGCTAATTCTGTTTGACTTTTTTGACTGCGTAAAACTCTAAGATCAACTTTGGTCGGTTTAAGTTCGGCTAACCCGCGCGAAATTTTTCGAAATTTTTGCAGTTGGTAATAAGTTAAATCAAAAGGCTCAAAAAAAACTGTTTTGATTTCTTGACGTTTAAGCAACTGTCGCCACCAACTAAAATCAGTTTTATCGGTCGCAATCGGAATAAAACCATGGGCGATCCGGGCCGCGCCGCGGATAAAACGGGCGTCCGCAAAAACAAACTTTTTCTGCTTGGCGAGCAACAAAAAAACGCCGCCAGAAACGTCGATTTTGGAAAAATGATAGATGTTGGGACGAGAAGTAATAAGTAATGCTTCGCTTGATTTAAAAATCATAAGCTATCCATTAATTAAAAAATAGAAGTGAAAAATCATGATCTCATCTGTCATCCCCGCGAAAGCGGGGATCCAGAATCACAACTGTAATGACATGGATTCCCGCTTTCGCGGGAATGACAAGATAAATTTATCCTGTATTTCTTTTTAATTTGAAATTTAGTACCACTATTTCTCTTTCCACCAACTGCCCTTCCCGACCATAAATAAATGACTGCCGCTTTTTATCATCATACAAATCAATAAATTGATTGTCTATTTGCCAACCCAACTCAGCCAACCGCTCTAAAATCGGCAACCGCTGGCCGCCAATCACTGGCAAAACAATTACTGCCCGGACGCTTGGTTTAATAATTTTTGCCAATTCTAAAAAACTTTCTTGATAAAGTGCTGACAACTCGTCAATAATCTGTTTGATTCTCTCCGACGTTTCATGCCCTTGCAAAGGCGGCCCAAGGTAAGGTTCAGTGATAATGGCGTCAAAAAATTTAAGCGGAAAAGTCTGGCTCAATTTGCGAGCGTCAGCAGTGTCTAATTTTGGAAACTTAAACGACCGCCCTGATTCCAGCCACTTTAAATTTTCGGTGGTCGCCTTGATAGCAGAGGGCGATATATCTGACCCAGTTAAATTTTGATATCCCATGACAGCCGCCTCCTGCAAAATCGTCCCTGAACCGCAAAAAGGATCCAGAATTGATGCCTCATGGCCGACCCGCGCCAGATTTATCATTATCCGCGCCAGCTTTGGCGGAATCATGCCAGAACGGCTGTCACGCGCTGGGCGGCCATAATCGCGCTCGGAAAATTCGGCAAACTCTTGCACTGCTTGCGTTACCCCCAAAAGCAAGTTCGTGCCGTTATCAATGATCACTACTTCACAACCACGCGAAGACAACAGTTTGTTGGTTTTGACGATGACCGAAGATAAAACAGGCTCGCGCGACTGCACCCAGCGGCTCCCAATGCCTTGATTTTGAAGGCCTTTTTTGATCGAGAGCGCCATTGCCTTTTGATCAAATTTTCCGCCATACATACTCAAACCAAAAAAAAATTTTCGGCCGATGCCAGCTTTTTCTAAAATCAATTTTGTAATATCTTCTGCCAAATTCTGCTTGGCCGTCGCAAGTTTGATCTGTCCAATCTTGATTGTTCCGCCCAAAATCGACATCAAGACTGCTGGATCTTTATCCGGTAACTCAAAAATAGCAACACTGCCGGACAATTGATAATCGCTCGTACCCAAAACCGAAACTAATTCTGCCAGCGATAATTTAGGATGATTACCGAGAACGAAAAAATATTTCATAACAATATCATTCTACCATAAGACCCAAAACCGCTCTACTATAAGAGCGGCTTGGTACAAATAAAATCAAAAATTTAAAATTTAGATTACTGCGGATTAGCTGATTCTGGATGATATTCTTTATATCCAGTGCCAGCAGGAATCAACCGCCCGA
This sequence comes from Candidatus Jacksonbacteria bacterium RIFOXYB2_FULL_44_15, assembly GCA_001818235.1. Taxonomy (GTDB): domain Bacteria; phylum Patescibacteriota; class Patescibacteriia; order UBA9629; family UBA9629; genus UBA9629. The sequence continues at coordinate 6,929 of MHJY01000052.1, forward strand.
TAATCACATTCTCCTTTAGCCCGCGCAGGCTGTCTATCCGGCCGGTAATCGCGGCTTTGATCAAAATCTGGGAAGTCTGTTGGAAAGAAGCGGCTGATAAGAACGAACTGGTATTTAACGAAGCTTTAGTCATACCCAAGAACATCCGTTCATAAGTTGCGGATTTTTTGCCTTTCGCTAAACCTCGGCTCGCCCGCTCGATTTCGGATACCTCCATTACCGACCCGATAATCAAATCCGTATCCCCGGGATCGCGCACCATTCCGCGAGAGAACAGTTGGCGCAAAATTATTTCGATATGCTTATCGTTAAGATCCTGGCCTTGCGAAGAATAAATATGCTGAATCTCCTTAGTAATATATTTCTGCACCGCTGTTCGCCCTTGCAGACGGTAGAGGTCTTTTAGATCAAGCGCCCCTTCCGTTAAAATTTGCCCTTGGGTGACCAAATCCTTGTCACCGATCAATAAACCTAGGCTCGGCGGAATCTTAAAGGACTTCCTGGTCTTTTCGTCCTGGCTGATCACTTCCACGGTCTTGCCGGTTTTATCTTCCTCAACACGCACTTTGCCGGTGAAAGGCGCCAGTAACGCCGGTTTTTTGATCGTCCGCGCCTCGAACAGTTCCTCAACCCGCGGTAAACCCTGAGTAATATCAGCGCCTAACACACCGCCAGTATGAAAGGTTCTCATAGTAAGCTGGGTGCCTGGCTCGCCGATGCTTTGCGCCGCGACAACCCCGACAGCTGATCCTTTCTGCACTAAAGTATTATAGCTTAAATCCCAACCGTAACATTTTTGGCAAATGCCGGTTAAACTTTCGCAGTTTAAAACCGTCCGCACGTTTACTTCTTTAACTCCCCGGTCGCGAATCAAATCATGCAATTCTTCGTCAATTAAAGTGTCCGCCGGGACTACTTCTTCGCCTTTGGGGTCCAAAACCGGAGCCGCCGTCACCCGACCCAAAACACGGCGGGCGAGCGTGACATTAATTTCACGGCTCTCTTCCTCGCCGACGATCTGGCCAGTCTTAACGCCACAGTCAGCTTCGGAGATCACCACGTCTTGCGACACGTCTACTAACCGGCGCGTTAAGTAACCGGCATTGGCCGTGCGCAACGCGGTATCGGTTAAACCTTTGCGCGTACCATGAGTGGAAATAAAATATTCCAAAACATCAAAACCTTCTTTAAAGCTGGCCTTGACCGGCATTTCAATCGTTTCTCCGGAAGGGGAGGTTACCAAACCTTTAGTTCCCATCATTTGAGTGGTTTGGCCCCAAGAGCCGCGGGCACCAGACTGAATCATGGCGTAAATTGGGCTCAAAACATTTCCAGCCAATGATTCACGAGCCAAATCAGTCACCCGGTCTTTCACTTCCGCCCAAATTTCGATAATTTTCGCGTGTTTTTCCTCTGCAGCCAACAACCCTAAGCTAAACTGCTTGCCAATCTGATCAACTTGCTTTTGAGCTTCGACAAACATCTCCTGCTTTTGGGTTAAAAGCGGCAAGTCAGCCATCGCCCACGTGAAACCGGAACGCGTTAAATAACTAAAAGCCCCGGCTTTGATGGTATCTAAAAATTCGGCAGTCCGGTCTCGGCCGCAGATGATTAACGCTTTACCAACCAGCTTCTTAAGACTCGATTTATCCATCTGCCGGTTAACGTAACCTAGTTGGGACGGTAAAAAGCGATTAAACACAATCCGGCCGACGCTGGTATCAATAATCTTACCGTCGATGCGGACTTTGATTTTATCCTGCAAACGCACGCGCCGATTTTCGTAAGCTAAAAGTGCTTGATCCGGATTGCTAAATATATACCGATTGTTTTTTATTTCCGCTTCCTCGTCAACAACGGTAGTTAAATAGTAACAACCTAAAACAATATCCTGGGAAGGAAAGGCGATCGGATCGCCAGTCGCCGGCTTTAATAAATTTTTGCTGGCCAGCATAATATGCTCTGCTTCCCACTTAGCCTGTTCGGTTAAGGGCACATGCACAGCCATTTGGTCACCGTCAAAGTCGGCGTTAAAAGCAGTACATACTAAAGGATGCAACTGAATCGCTTTGCCTTCGATTAACACCGGATTAAAGGCTTGGATGCCCAGCCGATGCAAAGTCGGCGCGCGATTTAAAAGGACATGAGCGTGTTTGATAATGCCTTCCAAAACATCCCACACCTCCGGCGCGCCAGTTTCTATAAAACGATTGGCACTGCGCACGTTATGCACCAACTCGCGTTTAATGAGTTCGCTGATGACAAACGGCCGGAACAATTCCAGGGCCATAATTTTTGGCAGGCCGCATTGGTACAATTTTAATTCCGGCCCGACGACGATTACACTGCGCCCGGAATAATCAACCCGCTTACCCAAAAGGTTGCGTCGGAAACGGCCTTGCTTGCCCTTGAGCATGTCAGCAATTGATTTTAATACCCGTTTCTGGCCGGTGGAGGCGGTGACGGTCTTGCCGCGGCGAGCGGAATTATCGATCAAAGCGTCAACCGCTTCCTGCAACATCCGCTTTTCGTTACGCTGAATAACTTCTGGCGCTCCTAAATCTTTAAGCCTTCTAAGGCGATTATTGCGATTGATGACCCGGCGATATAAATCATTCAAATCCGAAGCGGCAAAACGGCCACCGTCAAGTTGCACCATCGGCCGTAAATCCGGCGGAACAATCGGCAAAACCGTTAAGACCATCCATTCTGGCCGTAACTTATTTTTGTAAAAAGCGGACAAAACCCGCAAGCGCCGGTCAATTTTGCCGGTCGCGCCTTTTTTGCGATTATTAACTTCGGTTTCATTTAAACTCTTGGTGTCTTTAGCCAAATCAACTTTTCCCAAAAGCTCTAAAACCGCTTCGGCGCCGATACTGGCGGTAAAAACATGGCCATATTTTAAAGCTAAATCTTGGTATTCCAATTCGGATAAAATTTTATAAACTTTTAAATTAATCAGCTCTTTTTTGGCTGTATTATACGCCTCTTCTAATTCTTCAACATGCTCTTCCTCTTGCCGCGCCATCACCTGGATTTTCTTCATGACCTCGGCCTGGCTACGACCTAAGCGCTTGCCTTCTTCTTCGATATCTTTGGTTTTTTCTTCCCGAATCTTTTTTAAACTCTTCTTTTTGGATTTATACTCATCTTCAACAGAATCCAATGATTCTTTCTTGGCGACCTCGTCAACTGAAGTAATAATAAAATTAGCGAAGTATAAAACTTTTTCCAAAGAAGTAATGGAAATACCCAAAATCAAAGCGATCATCGAAGGCACTCCCCGGGCAAACCAAATGTGCGATACTGGCGCGGCCAGTTCGATATGACCCATGCGTTCACGCCGCACCAACGAACGCGTTACCTCAACGCCGCACTTGTCGCAAACCACGCCTTTATAGCGAACCCGCTTGTACTTGCCGCAATAACATTCCCAATCGCGCGATGGGCCAAAAATCCGTTCGCAAAATAGCCCATCCATCTCCGGTTTTTGAGTCCGATAATTGATGGTTTCCGGCTTCGTTACTTCGCCATGGGACCAACTGCGAATGTCGTCAGGCGATGCCAGCCGCAAACGAATGCCGTCAAAATCCGGAGTTTTTAAACTCTCGGTATTGATAAAAACCGTAGTTTTGGTGGTTGATGGTGTTGGCATAGTTAAGTGCAAAATTAAAAATTCAAAATTTTAAATTAAGGTAAAATATTGCTAAAATTTTTTTCGCGACCGCTTAGTTATTTTTGTCTTCTGGTTCGTGTTCGTGATCAATGACAATTTCTTCTTTCACTTGTTGACCGTTTTTAAGCAGTTGAACATTCAATCCCAAACCTTTAAGCTCGCGCAACAAGACATTGAACGATTCCGGAATATTGACTTTATCAACGGGCTTGCCTTTGATAATCGCTTCATAGGCTTTACTGCGTCCGGGAACATCGTCTGACTTGATGGTCAGCATTTCCTGTAAAGTATGCGCGGCGCCATATGCTTCCAGCGCCCAGACTTCCATTTCTCCAAATCGCTGGCCGCCAAACCGAACTTTACCGCCCAACGGCTGTTGCGTCACCAAAGAGTAAGGCCCAATTGACCGTTGGTGAATCTTATCGTCAACCAAGTGATTTAATTTCATCATGTACATAACACCGACGGTCGTTTTTTGATCAAACGGTTCGCCGGTACGACCATCAAATAACTGTAATTTACCGTCCCGCGGCAAGCCGGCCCGTTCCAATTCATCGGCAATCATCTTTTCAGGCACGCCATCAAAAACTGGTGTCGCCACTTTGTAATTAAAAGCCCGCGCCGCCAGACCTAAATGAGTTTCCAAAACCTGCCCTAAATTCATCCGCGAAGCAACGCCTAGCGGGTTTAAAATCACTTCCATCGGCGTACCGTCTGCCATACAAGGCATATCTTCGACCGGCAAAATTTTCGAAATTACTCCTTTATTACCATGCCGGCCGGCCATCTTGTCCCCAACTTGAATCTTGCGCAAATTGGCGATGGTAACCTGGATGGTTTTTATCACGCCCGCGGCTAATTTGTCTCCGCCAGCGCGGGAGAAAATTTTCACGTCAACCACCTTGCCTTTTTCGCCGTGCTCTAAATAAAGTGAAGAATCACGGACGTCTTTGGCTTTCTCGCCGAAAATAGCTCGCAAAAGCTTTTCTTCGGCCGACAGTTCAGTTTCTCCTTTCGGAGTAATCTTGCCCACTAAAATATCGCCAGACTCAACTTCCGCGCCCATTCGAATAATACCGTCTTCGTCCAAATCCTTAAGGCGTTCTTCGGAAACGTTGGGAATATCACGCGTTACCTGTTCTGACCCCAACTTGGTCTCGCGCACATCAATTGAATATTCTTTAATGTGAATTGAAGTAAAAGTATCATTCTCCACCAGGCGTTCCGAAATAATTACCGCATCCTCAAAGTTCCAGCCTTCCCAAGGCATAAAAGCCATTAAAATATTTTTTCCGAGCGCCAACTCGCCGTTATCCACCGCGGCGCCATCAGCAACCACCTGGCCTTTTTTAATTTTATCGCCCAGGGAAATTATCGGTCGCTGGTTAAGGCATGTCGAGGCGTTAGAACGCTTGAATTTAACCAATTTATATTCTTGTTTCTCGCCGTCTTTATCCTTAATTACGATCCGCTCAGCCGAAAGTTCGGTGACTTCACCGGCCTCCTTGGCAATCGTGACATGCCCGGAGTTATAAGCGGCCGCGCCTTCCACGCCGGTACCGACAATCGGTGCCTGCGGCCGAATGCAAGGCACTGCTTGCCTCTGCATATTAGTTCCCATCAAAGCGCGCACCGCGTCATTGTGTTCCAAAAAAGGAATTAAAGAAGTTGAAATCGAAACAATTTGCTTAGGCGAGGTGTCGACGAAATCAATTTTCCAAGCGTAATCAAAACTCGGCTCGCCGCGCAAGCGCATTTCCACTTTTTTATCAATAAAATAGCCCTGCTCGTTGATTTTGGTTGTCGCCGGAACAATACCTTTTTTTTCTTCGGCAAAAGCGTCCAAATAAACAATTTCGCTCGTCACTCGCGGACGGACCGGAATAAATTCTTGCGTCGATTCTTTCTTAAGACGGGAAGCTACTTCCCGGGTAATTTTGGTATCTTCAGCTACAATTACTTCCCCATGATCGCTTTTAATATCTAAGCGGACAATCTCGCCGATTCCAGACTGGCCGTCATTTTTTACTTTGTTGATTACCCGGCGGTAAGGAGTTTCGAGAAAACCAAATTCGTTTACCCGAGCATAACACGCCAAGTGACCGACAAGACCAATGTTCGGCCCCTCAGGAGTGGCAATCGGGCAAATGCGGCCATAGTGAGTTCGATGCACGTCGCGCACCTCAAAACCGGCGCGATCGCGCGAAAGCCCGCCAGGACCCATCGCCGAAATGCGCCGTTTATGCTCCAACTCGGCCAGGGGATTGGTCTGATCCATAAACTGGGCCAAGGCTGAAGACATAAAGAATTCCCGGACAACTCCAGAGACCGGCCGGGAGTTAATCAGCTGAGCCGGAGTTAAACCATGCAGTTCGTAAGTTGACATCCGGTCGCGGATAATCCGCTCCATCCGAGCCATACCCACCCGCACCCGATTTTGTAAAAGTTCGCCGACTGTCCGCACCCGGCGGTTGCCCAAATGATCAATATCATCAGCAACTTCTTGACTATTATTAAGGCGAATAATCTCTTTGATGATGGCGATTAAATCATCCCGCAACAAAATCCGGTACTCTTTATCAAGCGGAACATCAAGGCCTAGGCGCCGGTTGATTTTATAGCGGCCAACCCGGCCAAAATCATAACGATCAAAATCAAAAAACATCGAGAAAATTAAACTCTTGGCGTTATCCGGAGTGGCTAAATCGCCAGGCCGAATTCTTTTATAAACCTCGATCAAACCTTCAGACTGATCTTTGGCGTTGTCTTTCTCGAGCGTCGCTTCGATAAACCTATTTTCCGGATCATTGTCGACATCCTTGAATATTTCTTTGAGCTCTTCGCCGTTGCCGCAACCGAAAGCGCGCAAAAGGGAAGTAATCGCCACTTTGCGCTTGCGGTCAATTTTGACCCAAATCACGTTTTTGGGCGAGGTCTCGATTTCCAGCCAGGCTCCACGGTTAGGGATAATCTTAGCCCCATAAAAATTACGAGTTTTGCGTTTTTCGAAAGTAAAAAATATTCCAGCCGAACGAATCACCTGCGATACCACCACCCGTTCGATGCCGTTAATTACAAAAGTCCCGTTATCAGTCATGAGCGGGAATTCGCCTAAAAATATTTCCTGTTCCTTAACTTCGTTGGTTTTTTTATTAACGAGCTTGGTCTTAACCCGCAAAGCCGCATCATAGGTTAAATTTTTGTTGCGGGCGACTTCTTCGCTAAATTTTGGTTCGTCCAAATAATAATCCTGAAACCATAATTCCAAATCGCGGCCAATAAAATCTTGAATCGGGGAGAACTCTTCGAACAATTCCTTGAGGCCGTCTTTAAAAAACCAGGCATAAGCGTTTTTTTGAATTTCGATTAGATCGGGCAATGGTTCGACCTCATGTTGGAGAGTAAAAAATTTGCGTTTTATCATAAAAGTAGCTTCGGGTTAAATCCCTTTAAAAGAATTAAGGACTTTAAAATAAATAAAACAAAAATAAAAAATCAAAGAAACCCCGCTCCCTGTGCATCAAGGGCTTTTTTTAATTGTATTCCTAGCTTAACACGCCAGATAGGAAAAAAACATTTGTTATAGTTTCCAGGGGAATTGAGTAATAGACTGATAATTCCCAGAAACAATTGTCTTGCCAAGTGAGGAATATTGCCCCACCTGGCAAATAAATTCTTACTTAATACAACTTAGCAGATTTATGAATATCCGTCAAGATACTCTATTTATCGCTCAGGCCGGCGAAAACGAGGACCGCCAGCCATCGGGCGTTTATCACGATTAGGACGGAAATCACCGCCACCGCGCGGGGCACTGCTACGGCTGTTGCCGCCGTTTCCAGCTTTGGGCTCCACGCCGTCGACCGTTAAATTAAATCGGCCTTGATCGTCTTTTTCGAAAACTTTAACTTTGAGGGTGTCGCCAACTTTAACAATATCGTTAGGATCGCGAACATAGTCTTTGGACAAATTGGAAACATGAACCAACCCATCCTGAGTCGGCGTGAGTTCCACCATGACGCCAAACGGGAAGATTCGCGCGACTTTGCCGTCATAGACTTCGCCGACATTAACTTCCTTGGTCAGTTCTTTGATTTGTCTTAAAGCTTCTTCAGCCCCTTCCTTGCCAACCGAAGTCACCAGCACTGTCCCGTCTTTCTCGATATCAATTTCCACCTGAGTGGCCTCGATAATTTTATTGATAGTTTTACCGCCCGGGCCAATCACCAAACCAATCTTCTCAGGATCAATGTGCAAAGTATAAATACGCGGCGCGTATTGCGAGAGTTCCTCACGCGGTTTGGCGATTAACTTGTTCATTTCAAGCAAAATTTTGTCCAACGCCCGCCGAGCTTGGCTGAGAGTTTGTTTGACAACATCATCCGAAAGTCCAGTCGTCTTCGTATCCATTTGGATAGCCGTAACGCCTTGGGCAGTGCTACAAATTTTAAAATCCATGCCGCCTTCAGAATCTTCCAAATCCTGCAAGTCGGTTAGAATCTGAAAATTTCCCTGTTCATCCGAGCAAAGCCCCATGGCAATCCCGACCACATGCCGAGCAATCGGCACGCCACCATCCATTAAAGCCAACGTCGTGCCGCAGGTCGCGGCCATCGAGGACGAACCATTAGAGCCTAACACCTCTGAGACTACGCGAATAGTGTATGGAAAATCTTCCTGCGTCGGCAAAACGGCACGCATAGCTTTTTCGGCCAAGGCGCCATGCCCAATATCCCGCCGTCCTGGCCCGCGCAACATCCCCACTTCGCCCACCGAATAAGGTGGAAAATTATAATGATGCATAAACCGCTTTTTGGTTTCGATTTCCATGGTTTCCAAATACAAAACATCTCCAGGCGCGCCTAAGGTAATTATAGAAACCACTTGCGTGTCTCCGCGGGAAAAATGGCCAGAACCGTGAGTGCGCGGGAACAGCCCGACTTCCATGTTAAGCGGCCGGATCTCTTCCAATCCGCGCCCATCCACCCGCCGGCCAGAAGCAATGATCGCCTTACTAACTTCCTTCTCCACCCGCGGATAAACTAATCCACCGGCTTTTTCGCGTTTATCTTTGCCGATTTGTTGTTCTTGTAAATAAACGTCTAACTCCAAGCGAAGCTGTTTAATAGTTTCGGTCCGCTCACTTTTATTAGCCTTAGGTTGATTAAACAAAACTACTGGAATTTTTTCAGCCAGCCAGCGCTCCACTTTGGCTAAATCTTCGGCACTCAATCCTAAATCCGCCTCAACGATCGGCTCTTTTGGTTTGCCGATCTCAGCTTGAATTTGGGAAATAAACCGAATAATTTTTTGATTGTGTTTCTTGGCTAGCTCAATCGCCTCAAGAATGGCGGCCTCAGAGACTTCTTTGGCTTCGGCTTCAATCATAATTACTCGACCATCGGCTGTTGATGCAACCACCAAATCCAACGTCGATTTAACAAGTGCGGTATAAGAAGGGTTTAAAACATACTCACCTTCTATAAGCCCCACGCGCATCGCGGAAATCGGCCCATTCCATGGAATTTTCGAAATCGCTAAAGCGCAAGAGGTGGCAATAAAAGCCGGAATGTCCGCGTCGTTTTCTCCATCAACCGAAAAAACTGTCAGTATCACCTGCACGTCTTTGCGGCTGGTTTTATTAAAAAGCGGCCGCACCGCGCGGTCGATCATGCGCGCCGTTAAAATCGCCTCATCGCTCGGACGGCCTTCGCGCTTAATAAAACGAGACCCTTTAATTTTACCGGCGGCATAAAGCCGTTCTTCGAAGTCGATCATTAAAGGAAAATAATCGACCCCATCGCGCGCTGTACCGCCTTCCACAACCGTGGCCAAAACCTCGGTATCGCCGTAACGGCAGGTGCAGGCGGCATGCGCCTGTGCGGCAAAATGGCCGAATTCTATCGTCAACTCCCGACCAGCCCATTCAAGAGCCCATTTTTTAATCTCTGGCATAATTTATTTTTGCCGCGTCCGAGACAGCCCCAATCATCAAGGGCAACGGCCTTATTTATTTTTTAAAATGATAAAAGCAGGGGATAGTGCCCCTGCTTAAAATTAATTAACAGTTTTTGGATTTTTGAGTAATTCGGCGGCGATTAATTCTTCGGCTTCAGCTAAGCGCGCGGCCTCTTCTTGTTTGATGTCTTCTTCCACGGCCATGCTCTCAGCTGGCCGGCGCAATTCCAGTTTCTTAATAATTTTCTCAAATTGCCCGCGGTCGTCCTGGCGCAAAAATTTGAGTAGACGTCGGCGGCGGGACACTTTTTTAACCAACCCGCGCCTGGAGGAAAAATCTTTCTTGTGATCACGCAAGTGCTGGGTCAACATCTCAACTTCTTTGGTCAACAAGGCGATTTGTACCGAGGCCGAACCAGTATCATTGGTATGCGTTTTATACTTCTCAATGATATTATCTTTGATTGTCTTGGTCAACATAAAAGTTACTCGTATATTCCAGTCTTTTAAAAAGCCGAATAATATCAGGCCTCAACCAGAATAACGATTTAATCATTAGCTTTTTATATACTAAACTATTTTGCTTGGTTTGTCCAGTTGAACAATTGTAACTGCCCACTAAACATAACATACTACTGTCATTGCGAGGAGTGCATCATAATTTTAAATAGACGCACGACGTGGCAATCTCAAAGTTTGAATTGTCTTATAAATTCGGGATTGCCACGCCTCAGCTCTTAAGGCTTCGGCTCGCAATGACAATGGGCAGTGAGCAGTTGCGAACGATTTTGACGCTATTTGATTAACCGCTTAAATTCTTCCACCATCGGCACCTGATCGGCCTCTAGCCCATAATTTTGAGCTATATAAAAAGACGTCCAGTCAGCCAAAAGCAAGGAGTCAAAAATTTGTTGCCAGCGATTTTGGCCGGCGAGTTTAAGTGTTTCTACGGTCAAACCACGATCTTGATAAAGTTTTTGTAAAATTGACATCCTTTGTTGCACCCGGGGATGGTCATCAGAATCAGTCAAAAAAAGAAAATAAAAAATGTTTGATAAGTGAGAAGTGGACTTTTTGACGTCAAAACCAGTCATTTCGTTATGATTCATTTCCGGCAGGATGTTATAAAAAGCGGGAATTTTGCCGGTTTCGTTGAGTTTTATTTTCCAGTTATACGCTACCGCGCGATTGCGCGCTGAGGCATAGATGACTGGCACGCGATTTTTAAGCCGGCCAGCTAGTTCTTGGCCAGGCGTCTCCAGTTTAGCTGGTTCAAAAATTTGAGCTAATTGACTCAGCTCTTTAACTAAATTTTCCTGATCCATGGCTTTGGCCAGGGCTTTGGTGCTAAAACCCAAGGCCATTCGCGGCTGGATGCCGATCGAGGGGAGTTGAATGTAAGGCGCCCGTTTTTCCTGGGCCAGTTTTAATAACTGCCCGCCGGTCGTGATGGCAATGGTTGAGATTTGATTCTTGAGCGCTTCGTTATATGCATCAATCGTCTCCTCGGTATTACCAGAATAGGAACTGGCAATAAGTAAATATTTTTCTGACCCTGCTTTGGATAGGGGAGGCAGGCCATAGTCAGAATGAATGATAAGATTGAGGCTCGGGTCGCGCGCCAACAGCAAATCGCCGTTCAAATGCGACCCGCCCATGCCAGCCAAAATAAATTTATTGACGTTTGCCGGCAGTGGCCCGTTTTCGATTTGGGGCTCCCAGCTAAATTGAGTAGCAAAATTTTTGATTGTTTCGTTCATCATATAATATTGATTCTAACACGAAACTGGGTTATTGGGCTAGCGGTTTACTGTGTGATTTTGACACTCTGTCTATTAAAAAACCAAGCGCTGAACCGAGCAGAATATTCATAATCAGTATGGGAATTAAATCACTGGGGTTTTGCCAGCCAACTATAATGGCTATTGGAATCAACAAGATGAGCGACAAAATTAAACCCTTAACCGCCCCTTTTAATTTCATATCCGAAACGGCAATCACAAAACCAGCCACTATCCAGAAACTAAAAGCCGACATGTTGGCGTCCCAAGTTAATTTTTGAATTATCATCGGAATTACATCAATAATTCCGGCCGCGAAACCGAGAAGTAGACCTAATTTGATTTTGGACATAGGTAATTGGATAGTTAAGCGATTTTAGTCTCCTCAATGAGCCATTCCCATAAAGGCTCAAACTGTATAGTCATTCCGTCTTTTTCTACTGTACGTTTCTCGTTCCACGTAAGTACTGTCAGTAGGGGAACATTTCCGCCAGAGACGGACAATTCTTTTCCGGCTTCCACCAATGCTTTTACCTCTCTCTCTTCAACAGCCTGATTTGTTGATTCGTAGGCGACCTGTATAAGTTCTACTACTTTATATCCCTTTTTAAGCACAAAATCTATTTCTCGATCGTTACGAGTTTTGTAATAAAATAATTCACGATTTGGCTGATTACCTTTTTTAACAAGCTCTATAAAAACAAGATTCTCCATGAGTTTACCGGCGTTCGGAGAATGCTGTACGAACTTAGCGGTAACAAAGCCATTATCTACAACGTATGTTTTCTTTGAAGATCGCAATCGCGTGCCAACTTTTGTCGAATGGCGTTTCAAGAAAAAAATCAAATATGCTTCAGTAAGATAGCCGAGATAATTTTCCAACGTAACTTGGCTTTTGAAACCCAAAACATTGGCAAGTTTCTTAGCACCATATTGACTGGAAACATTGTTTATCAAATATGATCCAAGGTTATCTATCTGTTCAGAAAAACGTACTTTGTGACGCTTTACCACATCTTTAAAGAGGACAGCATCAAATAGTACATCAAGATATCCACGCGGCTCGACATCCTTTGTAACAACTTCCGGATAACCGCCATTAGTCATATACTGGTTTAAAATCGCTAGAAATTTTGCTTTTTCATCAGGCAGTGAAAGTGTATCGGCCGTAACTTTATACTGTTTGGCCTTTAAAACTTCCGTAAAATTAAACGGCAATATTTCTATAGGAATATGTCTTCCTGTAAGATGCGTGGCGAGTTCTTTTGAGAGCAGACTTGCATTTGATCCGGTTAGCACCAGATTATATCCAGCTCGATGTAAACGATTTACGAACAGTTCCCAATTCGGAAGATTTTGTATTTCATCAAAAAGAATATATTTTGTTTCGCCGTATGCAAGCTTTAACTCAGTCATAAGTTCATCAAGGTCAATCTTTTCTTCTCCAGGGAGCGATTCGTCGTCAAAATTAAAATATGCAAAAGATTGCTCTTTTAAGAGCCTAAGCGCCAAGACAGATTTACCTGCTCGGCGAGGGCCAAGAATGACTTTTATCAAGTCTGAAGACAGCCATTTTTGAGCGTCTTTTTCTTTAGCTCGTTCTATGTACGGAAGCGAGAGTAGCCTTTCTTTATCCTGTTTTTGTTTGGAAACTATGGATTTAAGCATAGTATTTATGTTATACTATGCTTATTTCCCCTTTTTAGCATAGTACGATAAGTATACTGTACATAAAAGGAAAAGTCAACACTGAATTTTGAATTAATACAACTGCCCGCCGATTATTGCTTCTGGGATATCAGGAGTAATAAGAATACTCCTTCTTTATCTGGTACCCCCAGGGTGAGAACTATAGGGATATTTATTAAAAATTTTTTAGATATTCGTTTATTCTAACACTGTCTTCATTTTCCTTTTCACCCTTAAAATATATCTCAATAAACTCAATTTTACAACTTTGGCAATAAAAAGCGTAAATAATTCGGAGCGACGAGCCCTTTAAATAGCGACAAAACAAACGCGCTTTGACAATGGCACATTGTTTGTTTCGTGTAATAACATTAAAATGCTTGCTATTTCCCAGTGGCACGACATCAATTACGCGCTTAAATTCTTCCAAGTCGTCGGATAATGATTGATATTTCTTTAAAAATCGCTTAAATTCCTTGGAAAATTCCGGCAGTTCATTAAAGTTCATCTTCATAATTTCTGACGGAATAACGTTCGTCGCGATAAAAAACACTTTCGTAAGAAAGCGGTTTGCCGTTTTCCGCCGTTTTCCAAGGAATATCTTCGTGCGAATAATTTTCCATTTCCTTCGCATTTTTATCGGAAAGCCGCGCCAAAACAGCGTCAATATGCTCTATCTCGCGGCCAGACAAGACATCAAGGTTGGGGCGTCTAATCGGCAGATATTTTCTTTGCGGATAATTAAAATATTTTCCCTCCACTTTCATGATCTCGCCATTTCGGATCATGTCGCCCACTATTGCTTTGAATTCAACAGGTGTAGGCCCATAATGATTTTTGATATATGTCGCGCCGACTAACTGTTCCTCAAATTTTTCGTAAAAATCAAAATCAATAAAATACAGCAATTTATAAATTACGGCTTCGCCGACATTGGGCTTACCGCCTACTTTTGATAAAATATAAAGCACAACCTCTCTAAATTTTTCAAGATTTTTCTGCGGAACGCTTATTCTCATTCCTTGTTTTTCCGTTTTTTCTTTTTTTGTTATCTTTTTTATCTCTGCCGGAACAGAGCCATCACTGCCTTTAACGAAATCATTAAAATCAATACCAAAAACATCCGCCAGCTTTCTTGCTTTGGTAATCGTTAAGTCGCTTTCGCCTTGTTCTATTTGAACATAGGTAGGGCGAGAAACACCGATCTTGGACGCCAAAAATTCTTGCGTCAAACTGTGCTTTTTGCGTTGTTCTAATATAAATTTGCCAAGCATATTGTTATAAACAGCATAATCCTTGTAAAATTATTTGTCAAATTTATGTAAAAAAACTATACATAATTGTTATGGCGTGAGGGAAATAATTAATTCTTTAACCTCTATAACAACTTTTCGATCAACCGCGCGAGCATGGCGAAAGGTGTTGCTCTATCGCTTTCTGTATAGCTATCACGTACTTGCAAGCAAAACTCGGTTATTTCATCACGATTTGCGCGAAGAAACGCGATAGCTACATTAGTATCACCATCAAGAAAGCAACGCACTGCGGCCTCGACTGACTTGGGCTCGTTGGAAGGTTTAAATTCTCTGTTTTCCATCATATTAATCTGATAGGGCGCCCCCCGCCCTTAAAAGAACGGGGTGCCCAAGAATAATAAAAACTTTGACAATTGCAAGTCTTTCTTTGGCGGAATACTTCAGTTATAAAGAAATGCCTTGTCGCCCAGTTGTTCTTTTTGAACATTTGGATCTTCACAAACGGCAATATCCACAACCTTCCCTGCATAATGTGCTTCACGATACTGATCCGCTGCGGTGATTTTACCTTTGTGCCACACCAAGAGCACAATATCTGCGTTCCCTTGGTATGTATCACCCTTACCGAGCTGGTAAACAGCATTAAACCCAAGCTTTTCAATCTCTGTTTCGGGCATATCTGTTTCTTTTGCTGGTTCCATAGCATTTACCTCAGACTGCTCAATTTCTGTTTTGGGCATTTCTGTTTCTACATAGGGTCTATGTCCTTTCGTGTGTCGCCGAATCAACTTATGTTCAACATTTTCAGGCTTTTGGCCATACTCACTATGTCTTTCGGGTGTTTTATAACCATCCCACTTTGAAGTTTCCTCTGGTGGTGGTCCACCCATTTCTGGATTTCCCATAGTATCTTAGGTTAATGAGCTAATTACAAAACGTCAACGTTTGGCTGATAAAAAGCAAAAATTGAACTTCTGCAACTATCTCAATAACAAATTATATTTTATCACAAATTACGTCGATTTTGGTGGTCCGTGCCGGATTCGAACCGGCGACCTCCACACCTGCCCGCCTAAATTTTGGTGGTGTTTGTTTGAAAAAGTCAGAACCCATTTTGCGGAGAACCCTGAAAACTAATGCGGACTCGGCGGGGCGAAACATTTGACTGGGGATATGGATTCGCCCTGTCTCGGCTGATTTCCCGCCCGCAGGAGGGGTCTGGGGAGGAATGCGGGCGGGTTTCGGACTGGGGGTTTTCGGAAATTCGGCGGCTATTCTTTCACCAAATGTTTGGTGTATCCCAATTCTACCAATTTTTCATACGCCGACCAAACATTTGGTGGTATCTCTTGAAAAATTTGGAAACCTCGCCCCGGATAAATTTTAATCCTTTGCAAATCGCCAATCATGATGTCGATAACTTTGTCTTTTGAAATTTCCTTGTTTGGATAGTCCTCAAACGAAATCGGAGGCGAGGTTACAATAAAGTTTTTCTCCGGCCAGACTTTTTTGAACGTCGCAAAGGTACGACGTTCCATGTATGGCTTTTGGATGAGAATGAATGTATCAAACTTCAGTCCCTTTTCGTCTAAAAGTTTTTTCGTGAACTCAACATTTTCGCCAGTATTTGTAGATTTATTTTCTATCAAGATTTTTTCTGGCGGCACTCCTCTTTTTATTGCTATATCAGCAAAAATATCCGCCTCTGGTTTCTGAAAAATGTTTTTTGTAAGATTTCCGAGCCCGCCAGAAAAAATAATGTAAGGGGCAAAGCCCTTCAAAAATAAATCTGCCGCATATTCAGCAACTCTTGTATCATGACTTCCTAAAACGAAAATGCAGTCTGCTTTTTCAAGCTTGTGATTGAGATGATGATAATCCCAAATGGTTTTGGCTAATTCGTCAATTTCAGTTTTGTTCATAGTATTTTCCCCTTAAATCCAGCCAGTGCGAGAATCTTCCGCACAAATTCCTCTTTACCCTTTGTATACGGCTCTCTGTTGCCCGCGTGCTCGTCAAACAGTTTTTCTTTCAAATTTTGATATTCCTCGCGATACTGGGGATTATTGACGAGGTAATTGCGGAAAAGGATGTGTTCATTCCAAAAATCGGAATCGGATTCAGTTATTTTCAGGTAATGCGTCCGGTTTTCCTCCGGCCCTTTGACGAACAAAATATGTCCTTGTTCTTTTCTGAAGTCTCGCCGAAATTCATAGCCGAGCTTGGTAAGTGGTTCTTTTACCCACTCCCAATTTTCCAAGTCCTCAATAGCCAACATCAGATCTAAAATCGGCTTTGCTTTGATACCAGGAATTGCCGTTGAGCCGACGTGCTCGACAGCGATGAATTTATCCCCCAGCATTTCTTCCAAAGCCGATTTTTCTGATTCAAAAAGTTTCTTCCATTCCGGATTGTATGGTTCCAATCGGACTGTGCCGCGTTGTAATCCAAGGGATGGCTTCATAAATTTATTTAAGCAATTCATCAGCTGATACTTTAAGCGCATCAGCCAACTTTTGAATGGTCGCAAGGGTGGGATTTTTCTTGCCATTCTCAATATTACTTATATAACCTCTATCAACCTCTAAAGCTCGCGCAATATCTCCTTGCGACATTTTCTTTTTAGCTCTGATGCGCTTCATATTTTGCCCGAGTTTTTCTGAAGCTGGATTCATATTTTTGTAATTTTCTTAATAACCGCACCAACAAAAAGGCGGTACGCTTTTCGTTGTTCCTTTTTATAAATATATGGAACGGCCAAAATAGATTTACATTTTGAACAGGTCAAATTTGGAATTTTGTTTATAGAAAGTTTTTGAAAATTTGCTAAATTTTCTGGCGCAAAAATTCTATCCAAATAAAGACGCTTTAATGGGCCGGGGCCGTCTTTTTGATAAACAAGGATTTTTGCGCCACAATGTTCGCAAAGAACATTCAAAAACCGAGAGTATCCACCTCGGGATTTGCGGTATTTATCAGATTCGAATTTCATTTCCATAGTTATTCACATTTTACACTTTGTTATACTTCCAGACAATGTTATACTATAATCCATCATGTATATATTTATGAATTTAGTCGCCGAATTTCCGAAAACCCCCAGTCCGGAAACCCGCCCGCATTCCTCCCCAGACCCCTCCTGCGGGCGGGACAGAAGCCGAGGCAGGGCGAATCCATATCCCCAGTCAAATGTTTCGCCCTGCCGAGTCCGCATTAGTTTTCAGGGTTCTCCGCAAAATGGGTTCTGACTTTTTCAAACAAACACCACCATTTCAGATTTGCCGAAGAAGTTACCTCGGGGCTTCGCCCCTCGGCATTAGTTTCCGCCAAGAAATTCCAGGGGGTTTTGAATTCCGCCAAAAGCATTCCCGCCGAAATTCGGCGGTTCCCAAACAAAGTTTGGATTGCGCCAAAGGCGCAAGAGCCGATGAGGAGAGATTTTTAGAAATTGTCGGTGTAAGTGCAATGCCTTTATCAATTTAATTCCCGAAGCTATGACGAAATATTTTATCTATTGTAGAAAATCAAGTGAGGACGAGGAACGCCAAGTTTTGAGTATTGAGGCGCAATTGACGGAGCTTCGGGAATTCGCCAAGCAAAACAGTCTTTTCGTTGAAAAAGAATTTTACGAGAGCAAGACCGCCAAAGAGCCGGGCAGAGTGATTTTCAACGAAATGCTTGGCGAAATTGAAAAAGGCACTGCACAGGGAATTTTAGCGTGGAATCCAGACCGTTTAGCGAGAAATAGCATTGACGGTGGCAGAGTAATTTACTTGGTGGATACGCAAAAGATTGTTGCGCTAAAATTCCCTACTTTCTGGTTCGAGGCGACACCGCAAGGAAAATTTATGTTGAGTGTCGCCTTCGGACAAGCAAAGTATTACACCGACAATTTAAGAGAAAACATTTTGCGTGGTATTCGCCAAAAGATTAGGCGTGGTGAATTGTCGGCAAAAGCCCCTTTGGGATATTTCAATGAGCCAAGGTTACGCACGATTGAGCCAGATAGAAAAACTTTTGGCAAAGTAAAAGAAGCGTTAGGGGCTTTTGCTACCGGCGAATACACGCTCACGGCAATTCAGCGCAAAATGTTTTCTCTTGGCTTGGTTGGTAAGACAGGCAAACCTTTGCACCTCGCCAGTATTGAGCATATTTTGAAAAATCCTTTTTACTATGGGCACTTTCAATATCGGGGCGAGGTGCATCAAGGTTCGCATAAGCCAATGATTGCAAAGAAACTTTTTGACGAAATTCAAAAGGCACTTGTTCAGAATGGGAAACCCCGCAAAAAGCGAGGCCCAAAAAACTTTCAATTCCTCGGTTTTGCGACTTGCGGGGAGTGCGGGTATGCGATAACGGCGGAGCGTAAAATAAAAAAGAGTGGTTTGAAATATCACTACTACCATTGCACTTTCAAGAGCAAAACCCGCAAGTGTTCGCAAAACCGCTTTTTGCGGGAAGAAGTTTTAACTGAACAAGTGAAAAATCTGTGTCAAAAAGTTTCTTTGCCCGATGAGTGGCGGGAAAAGTTTTTGGCAAAACTAGAAAATGAGAATAAGGAATCCCGCCACTCATCAGACCTTTTCGCTCAAAATCTCCGCGATAGTATTTCCGCCATTAAAATACGGCTAGAGCGACTGACAGACGCATATTTAGGCGAGGCATTGGAACTTGGCGAGTATCAAGAGAAAAAGAATATTTTAATGGCGGAAAAGAAAACGATTGAGGAGAAATTATCTGATTTTGAGCGGAAAGGTAATCATTGGCTCGAACTCATGCGAAACTGGATTATTGAAGCCAACCAAGCCGAAAATCTCTCTAAACAAGAAAATCTTTCGGGGATGAAAGATTTTCTTGTGGACATCGGCTCGAACCGCCGACTTTCGGCGGGAATGCTTTTGGCGGAATTCAAAACCCCCTGGAATTTCTTGGCGGAAACCAATGCCGAGGGGCGAAGCCCCGAGGCAACTTCTTCGGCAAATCTGAAATGGTGGACCTAGGCAGAATCGGACTGCCGCCTCCTCCTTGCAAAAGAGGTATTCTACCACTAAAATATAGGCCCCAAAAAAATTTGGCGGGTTGCACAAATGTGGCGCTCTTCACCCGCCAAAATTTGCAAACGCAAAATTTAGGCGGGTAAACCAGCTGAGCTAACGGCCCTAAAAAATTTTAAATAGGGGACTAAATATAATCGCTAAGACAAGCGATTTTTAAATCTTTAACTACTTTTAATTGTATATCATTAGTCACAAAAATTTTAGCCTGATTTGTCAACGCGGCCGCAATTTGCAAGGCGTCTGGCAGGCGGATATTATATTTAGCCCTAAGAAATGCCGCCGTCTTCGCAACCCGATAATCAATTACAGTAAGCAAAAAATTAGGTAAAGTCAAAAAAATATTTTCATACGCTTGGAGTAGCGCACTGTCCTTAACTCGCCATGGTCTAACTAGGATCTCGGCAACAGTAACCGTGGATGTAATTAATTCTATTTGATCTTTGGACAATAAACTAAATACCACCGAACAAAGAGGCTCAAATTGCGGGTGCTGTTCAAACTTATAAATAAAAATACTGGTATCTATACCGACTCTGCCAGACCGTTCTAAAAAAATTGAAAACTCTTTTATTTTTGCCATTCGTCTCTTAATTGGTTGATGTAATCATCAGTATTTATCCCGGCCCAAAGATCTTTTCCTAAACCAGACAAATAAATCGACCAATCTTGAGGCTTGGGAGCAACCAAAATAAATGGAGTCTTTCCCTTCTTAATAATCTGCCAGACTAATTCGCCATTAGTCTCGATTTTTAATTCTTTCCTGATCATTGCCGGAATCACCGTTTGATATTTAGAACTAATTTTACTAATTTGTGTAAGACATTTTTCCATATATCTTACATATTACCTTAGCTAAAAAAAATGTCAATATTAATCACCCCCCCCCC
>MHJY01000052.1:27306-34733 GCA_001818235.1 Candidatus Jacksonbacteria bacterium RIFOXYB2_FULL_44_15
CCAAATCCGCGATCGTCCGGGCGACTTTGAGAATTTTAAAATAAGCGCGCGGCGAAAGCAGAAAGCGCTCAACCGCTGTTTTCATCAATTCATGCGCCTCAGTTGATAGGGGACAGTATTTTTTGACTAAACGCGAAGTCATTTTAGAGTTTAGCCGGACAGAGCTATCACCAAAACGCGCCAATTGAATATTCCGCGCCGCTTCGATCCGTAATAAAATATCTGCCGAACGCTCGGCATCAGTCGAATCAGCCATCTTGCTAAACCCCAACCGCGGCACCTCGATTTGCAAATCAATCCGGTCTAAAAGCGGGCCAGAGACCTTGGCGTGATAGCGCCGCACCTGGAGCGAAGTACATTGACACTCTTTTTCCGGATCAGTGGAAAAACCGCACGGGCAAGGATTTTGAGCCGCCACCAAGGTAAATGAGGCTGGAAAGGTCAAATTAGCCTGAGCCCGCGAAATTGTTATAACACCGTCTTCCAACGGCTGGCGCAAACTTTCTAAAACCGACCGCGGAAATTCCGGTAACTCATCCAGAAACAATACCCCGCGGTGCGCCAGCGAAATCTCGCCTGGCCGCGGAATTCGTCCGCCGCCGACCAAAGCCACCCCTGAGGAGGTGTGATGTGGACTGCGAAATGGCCGGATATCAATTAACGATCGCTCTTTTGGCAACATCCCAGCGACCGAATAAATTTTGGTCACTTCCAGCGTCTCGTCATCAGTCATTTTTGGCAAAATGGTGACGAACGTTCGGGCAAGCAATGTTTTGCCAGAACCTGGCGGACCGGACAACAAGATGTTGTGGCCGCCCGCCGCGGCAATTTCCAAAGCACGTTTAGCGTGTTCCTGGCCTTTTATGTAGGCCATGTCTAAATCATCATCTCCCAATGACGCGCTAGGGGTAATCGGCGCGCGAACAAACGGTAAAATCGTCGCCTGCCCGCTTAAATGATTAAAAATCTGCTGGAGGTTTTCGACCGGGAAAACTTGAATATCCGAAACCAGAGCCGCTTCGGCGGCATTAGTCGCCGGCACATAAATGCTTTTAAACCTATGCTCCTTGGCAAACAAGGCGCAGGGCAAAACGCCGCAACTGTGGCGCAAACGGCCATCAAGAGCGAGCTCGCCGACAAAGATGGCCCCATCTGTTGCCAAATCATACTCCATGGCCTTTAAAACCCCGACCGCCATCGGTAAATCAAAAATCGGCCCTTCTTTTTTAAGATCGGCCGGCGCTAAATTAACTAAAATTACCCTCTGCCAAGGAAAATTGATGCCGGAATTACGGATCGCGGACTTAATCCGTTCCTTGGCTTCTTTGACTGAGGTATCCGGCAAACCAACAATGCTAAAATGAGGCAGATTGCCCCGCGTGATATCCACTTCGACCTCCACTTTATGCACCTCCAAACCAATATTGAGGGCTGTATTAATTTTAGCCAGCATCAAAAACTAGGGAGTTTTGGAAATATTACTAGCCAAGATTTAAATTTAACCCCTCCCAACCCTCCCCTCACTCGTGTCCCATAAATTTTATTTCTAAAAATTAATTGCTTTATTTAAGCCATTTTTCGACTTTAAATTCTCACTTTTTCATTGAAATCGAAAAATTATTTTTCCGCTTAAAAATGCTAAATGATAAGCAATTTAGGGCATGTATCAAATATTAATGGGACACGAGTGACCCTCCCCTTCGTAAGGGGAGGAGACTTTAAAATACGCACTAACATTGTGGGGCGTCGCTTTCCGGCACCCGGTTCACGACCACTGTATCCGCCGGAATTGGATTCTTATACTTTACCACATTATCCACGACCACCATTTTTTTGGCGGTTATCCGCACCACTTGCCGGTGATGGACTATTAATTCCTCGGAAAAAGGTCCGGCCTCCAGCAATTTTGGTTTAATGTAATAATTGCGAATGCTTTGGGAATCAATTTCCAAATCAAAAGACTGGACTCGCCCTAAATATTGGCCGGATGCTGTCTCGACCTTCAGGCCGATTAGCGTTTGCGAATTAATTAACATAATTGGGCAGTACTCAAATAATTACTGGCGAATTGGCATGACGATATAGAGCCATGCTTCTTTTTCTTCTGGTGATTTTAAAACTGACGGCGAAGCTTCGGAGCTTGCCCAGAAGACGACATCAGCGCCTTCCAAGCTATTTAGGCCGTCCAGCAAATAACGATAATCAAAAACGATTTTAAGATCCCCGGCGCCGTCAATTTTAACATTAAGTTCGCTGTATTCCTCGCCTAAAGAGGTGGACGAGGAAATCGCCAAGACGCTTTTGGTTGGTTTTAATTCAAAAATGACGCTGTTGCTGTCTGACGCGGCGAATAAGCCGGAAATTTTAACAGCCTTAACTAAATCATCTTTAGCTAAAGTCAGTTGGTATTTGTGGGAAGTGGGGATAATTTGTTGATAATCAGGAAATTCACCTTCAACCAAGCGCGAAACCATTTCCGTTAAGCCATAAACAAACAGAATTTGATTATCAGTGACAAAAATTTCCACGGTCTCGTCCGCGTCATCAACTGTGCGCACGAATTCCTTGACCGTTTTTAACGGCACAATAAAAGAGCCTTGAAATTTGAGGTTAGCGAGCAAATCAATTTTTTTCTCGGCCAACCGATAGCTGTCAGTACCTACCAGAGTCAAAGTCTGATCATCAATTTTAAAATAAACGCCGTTGATTTCCGGCCTGGTGTCATCAGGGGAAACTGCCGTCAAAACTTGCGACAAAGATTTTTTAAATTTATCAACTTTAATTTTAAACCCGCGCTGGCGGACAACTTCCGGAATTACCGGAAAATCATCACTCGAAAGGCCGAGGATCTTAGTTTTATGAGAGCCGCATTTAACCAATAAATGTTTGCCTTCAGTGCTTAGCAAAACTTTATCTTGCGGAAGTAGTGCGACAAAATTATTGATTAATTTGGCGTCAACGGTTAACTGCCCTTCGGTTTCGCTTTTGCCGCGCACCTGCGTTACCATCCCAATTTCCAAATCAGTGGCCTTTAGTTTAAGGACGCCGTTCTTTGCTTCCAGATATATATTTTTTAATATCGGCAAAGAAGTAGCTTGGTTGGTTACTCCTTGAACTTTTAGCAGGCCGCGATTTAAATTTTCTTGAGTGCAGGTGAATTTCATAATTATATAGTTAATTAATTTATTATTAGTCTTATGCTAGGAGTAATTTTGTGGATAAGAACTAAACGGCGCTTATTGATCGTATTTGCAGTTGTTGATTGCCGGAGGATTATGATGGGAAAGGCGGCTGGCAACAAGTTGATAATTTAGAACTCTAAAAAAACGATGATGTTATCAGATGGTTATTAACCTTTTTTTAAGGGCATTATTACGGATTATCGACTGTTTATCCCCAAGGGTTATTTTAAAATTCCAGGTAGCGTTTCTTTTTTTCGCGCTCAATCATTTGCGCTCGCTTGTTGGGAATTTTTTTAAATTCTAGATAGAGAATTAAAAAAGTCAGTAAGCCGTACCCAACAATCCAGAGCCAGAGCAAAAAGCGCATTGAAAGGTATGGAATGCGTTCATACCGCACGAAGTAAAAAATTAGCGAAATAAAGCCGTAATAAAAGGCTAAAGTTTTAAGCTTGCGGGCAGGGCCGCGGTAGACAATGTCGAGACGTTTTATATAGAAGCGCACAATTGCCCAATAGATTAGCGCCAAAATTGCCGAAGCCAAAAAGGGGTAGCCCCAGACGGCGAAAGACAATGGGCGGTAGTTAAAAAGATAATCAGATAAATTACCAAACATAAATGGAGGCAAGCTATTTGCGAAAGACGATGCCAAAGTGATAAGGTCCGGCCGCAAACTCTTTGATTTTATTTAGCCCTAGAGTATAAGCTATTTCTTTGAATTTTTCAAGATCTACGCGGTCGTCAGGCGGCGGGCCGAACGGAGCGGCTTCCCGCTTCCAATCGATTACCGCCAAACGGCCGCCTGGTTTTAACTCCCGGCAGACCTCTTGGAGAATTTTATTATGCTTGGTTGATTGAAATAACATATTGACAATTAAAACTAAATCAATATTGCCGGCGGGAATCGGATTGTGCCCCACCATTTCTAAATCAGTCCAAACGGTTTTAAAGTTCGTCAGCCCTTGATGTTTGATTTCTTTATTCAAGTGGTCGATGACTGCTTTTTGAACATCCATGGCATAAAGATTACCATTTTTTCCAATCATTTCTGAGGCTTGAAAGGCAAAATAGCCACTGCCAGCGCCAAAATCAGCCACCTGCATTCCTTCTTCCAGTCCGATTTCCTGCAATACCTTGGCTGGGTCTAAAAATTTTAAGGCTTGTTTTTCTTTTTTTTGAGTGGCCATAGATTTTAAAAACTCATGATAATTATAGAGTTTAGATTAAATTTTTGATTGGTTTGTAGGATAGCCGATGAATTGGCGAGGGTCCTAATTTTAACAAGGATGATTGGTGCAATGTTGTTCCGTAGCCTTTATGCTGATCAAAAAAATAAGCAGGATAGGTGCGGGCGAAACCGTGCATAATCCGATCACGCGCGACTTTAGCTAAAATTGAGGCCGCGGCAATTGAACATATTTTAGCGTCGCCCTTGATAATCAATTCATGGGGAATGGTTGAATTAATCGGCGTGGTTAGGTTATCAATCAACAAATAATCGGGCTTTGGGAAAGTGGTGCGGGCGGCCAGCAAAATCACTTCGCGATTGGCCGGGCCAAGGCCGTTTCGATCAATATAGTCGTGGCCAATCACCTTTATCGAAAAGCCGACGGCAACAGCCACGATTTGGCTAAATATTCTTTCGCGTTGGGACGGGTTTAAAAGTTTGCTGTCGCGTAAAGGAATTTTTAGCTCAAGGATATTTTTTGGTAAAATTACTGCGGCCGCCACAATCGGGCCAGCCCAAGCGCCGCGTCCAGCCTCGTCTACACCAGCGATCAAGTTAAATCCTCGGTTTGCCAAGCGTTCCTCAAAGTCATAAGTAGGTACAATCATAAACTAATCAAATTATACCAGTGCAACAGGCCTTTGACAAGGTACGAAGCGCCAAAATTGTTGATTAAATTAAGTGGCCGAGTTATAATGTGATTATTATGAGCAAGAAAAAGAAACATAGTAAAGATCAATGCGAGGACAAATCTTTTTCTTTGCCCGAGGACGTGAAAAGAGCGATTATTGTGGTTCTTTTTTTCGCCTTGGCGATGATTTTTGGGTTATCGCTAATCGGTAAAGGCGGGACTGTGGGCGGTTATCTTAATCAAGCCACGCGAGTTGTTTTTGGTTGGGGCGCTTGGGCGTTTCCGCTGATGCTAATACTCATTTCGCTTTTTATCGTTCGGTCCAAAGATCGCAAGTATCAAATTATTAAAATTTCGGCGATTTTTGTTTTTATTTTGGTTTATTCAGCCCTTTTAAATTTGCGTTTGCCCTTGGGGAAAATCACCGAATATCTAAATCGCGGCCAGGGCGGCGGATATTTGGGGCTCGCGCTTTCGTATCCGCTGATCAAATTAACTGGTTTTTGGTCGGCTTTAATAATTCTTACAGCTTTGGGGCTAGTGTCTTTGTTGGTTATTTTAGAAAACAAACTGTTTAAACTGGGGCGAGCCTTGCGTTGGCTGTTGGTAAAATTATCCTTTGTTTCAGTTTTTTCTGATCTCAAAGATACAGTTGCTAAAAAATTTAAAGGCAATCCGCAGTATATTGGTGATATTAACGGTTCAACAGTCGACGGCGGCAACGCGCTGGTGGTCAAAGAGAAATTGCCGTTGAAGGCCGAAGCTGTTGATGGCCAAACAAAATCATTCCATAAAATTCATGTTGGCGCCGAAGAAGGCGACGAAGACCGTGATGAATTGACGACAAGTTTGCGCAGTAAGTACCGGCGGAAAATTGATATTCCACTTAATTTGTTGACGCAACGCGGCGGGGTGCCGTCATCCGGCGACATCAATGCCAGCAAAGAAAAAATCAAGAAAACTTTGGAAAATTTCGGCATCGAGGTGGAGATGGGCGCGACCTCGACCGGGCCGACCGTGACCCAGTATACTTTGCGGCCGCAAGAAGGCGTTAAGCTCGCCCAAATCACCGGTTTAAGCAATGATTTGGCGCTGGCGCTGGCGGCGCATCCGATCAGAATCGAAGCCCCGATTCCCGGCAAATCTTTGGTCGGCGTCGAGGTGCCGAACGCGGTGATCGCGCTGGTTGGTTTGCGGGAGATTATGCAAAGCGAGAAATTCCGGACTGCCCGGCACACCAATTTAACGGTCGCCATCGGCAAAGACGTGGCCGGGGATCCGTATATCGCCGATTTGGGCAAGATGCCGCATTTATTGATTGCTGGCGCCACTGGCAGTGGAAAATCGGTTTGCATCAATGCTGTCATTTTAAGTTTAGTTTACCAAAATTCGCCGGATGATTTAAAATTTATTTTGATTGATCCCAAGCGGGTCGAGCTTTCTATTTACAACGGCATTCCGCACTTGTTAACGCCGGTGATTACTGACGCCAAAAAGACCATCAACGCTTTGCGTTGGGCAGTGGAAGAAATGGATCGGCGGTACGATATTTTGGCTGAAGCCGGACAGCGTGATATTGAACATTTTAATGCTCGTAGTGAATCGCATTTGCCGTACATCGTCATCATGATTGACGAGTTGGCGGATTTGATGAGTGTGGCGGCTAAAGAGGTGGAAGCTTTGATTGTGCGGTTGGCGCAGATGGCGCGCGCTGTGGGCATCCACCTTGTTTTAGCGACCCAGCGGCCATCGGTTAACGTCATCACCGGATTAATTAAAGCCAATATCACTGCCCGGGTTGCTTTTGCTGTGGCCAGCCAAATCGATTCGCGGACGATTTTAGATACCTCTGGCGCCGATAAATTGCTGGGCCGGGGCGACATGTTGTTTACTACTGCCGAACTTTCCAAACCCAAACGTCTGCAAGGCGCGTATGTGGATGATAAAGAAATCAAGCGGGTGGTAAAATTTTTAAAGAGCGCGGCTGAGCCGGATTATCTGGATGCTGTCACCGAAAAAAAGGACGCCTTTAGTATGCGCGGGTTGATTGGCGGGCCGGCTGAGGGCGAGAGCGGCGGAGATGAGCTTTTTGAGGAAGCGCGCGATTTAATTATTCGCACCGGCAAGGCCTCGGCCTCTTATTTACAGCGGCACTTGCGGGTTGGTTATTCTCGGGCGGCGCGACTTTTAGATTTGTTGGAAGCCGCGGGCGTAGTAGGCCCGGGCGAGGGAGCTAAACCACGGCAGGTGATGATGGCCAAAAGCGAAGCGAGCGGCAAAACCTTTGCGCCCCATCATGATTATCAAGAGGATAAATTTGTGTATGATGAAGAGGAGGGGGAGGATGATGAGGTAGATAGGCTGTAGGGTCAAAGTTTGAAAATTAACA
>MHJY01000053.1:0-1977 GCA_001818235.1 Candidatus Jacksonbacteria bacterium RIFOXYB2_FULL_44_15
CGAGATCAACTTACATTATTCGACGGACTGGTTTAACGAGCAATGATACCTCGTCAGCTTGCTGCGAGGTAGTTCATTCTGTTTAATTCATTTGAGGATATTTTTCCGAACAAAATTCCATTCGCCGAATTGGAAAAGAATGAATGGATCAAAGATTTGTCTGTTATTAGTAATTTGAAAATTACAACAATAAAAGGCACTGACGATAGAGGGAAAGAAAAACATAAAGACGATATAAACATCAAGCTCAACAGAGATTATGAGAAATTCTGGACGCAGGATGTTTCAAATTTAAGCGTTAACTGGGATTCGGAGCATCTTTATTTTTGGATAAAAGAAGATGGGTATCCTTTTGAGCCAAGTTTGCGAAGTAAAGGGAGGCAATGGCACCTTGCTTTTTATATAAAAGTTTCAGCTCGTGCAAATGAGAATATTCCAAATATAATTTTAATTGACGAACCGGGTTTATTTTTGCACGCCAAAGCGCAAGAGGATATTTTGGGAAAACTTGAAGATTCTGCAAAAGAAGTTCAACTGATTTTTTCCACCCATTCGCCATACCTTTTGGAAGCCGATAAACTGAATAGGGTTAGATTAGTTCATCGCACTAAAAAATCAGGAACGGAGATTGAAAATAAAGTTCACGCTTTGGCAGATAAAGAAACGCTCACCCCTATTTTAACGGCAATAGGGCTGGAATTAAATGATGGAATTTCTGCTTTAGATAAAGTTAACAACGCAGTTGTTGAGGGACCTTCTGATGTTTATTATCTTAATGCCTTTAAAAAAATACTCAACAAAGAAAGTGTGAACTTTATTTTTGGAGGCGGTTGTGGAAATATGCCTTATGTTGGAACAATTTTACATGGCTGGGGCGGAAAAGTTATTTATCTCTACGATAATGATCAAGGTAAGAAAGACGGCGAGAAAAATTTACAAGATAATTGGTTAGTTACAAAAGATTTAATTCTTTCGGTTTTGAATACGGCAGGAAGTATTGAGGATATTTTCTCACTGTCTGATTTCAAAAAATTTGTTCTTGGCGATGAAAGTAAAACCTATACCGAGACAAACTCCGCACATGTTAAAAAGGCAAAATTAGATAAGGTTTTAATCGCCAAGAAATTTTTGGAAATTTGTCAGAATGGAACAACTATTGGTTTGGATAAAACAACTATGGATAATATAACCAAATTGATTGAGAATATAGAGAAGAAATTTTAGGTGGTGCGCCAATGCTGGGAAAATTTGTATTTTTAAGTTAAAATAACTTTATGAAAATAGGCATAATTCTACAATCCAATAAGCCCGAACACGCATGGAATACATTCCGTTTCGGTATTACCTCGCTGAAAGCAGGACATCAGGTAGAAATTTTTTTGATGAGCGAGGGTTCAGAATTAGACACCATTCCCGACAGTGAAAATTTTGATATTTCGGTAAAAGTGGCGGAATTCAAAGAATTGAAGGGCGAAATTTACGCTTGTGGCTCTTGTTTAAAAATACGAGGGAAAAAAGAAAGCGGAGTGTGTCCTGTTTCCACGATGACCGATTTGTTAAAAATGGTTGAGAATTCGGACAAGGTTTTAGTTTTTGGTTAATTCAAAGTGGCGCGCCAATGAAATTGGCACAGCCTCAAATTCCGCCGAAAAAAGAATCGTCCCCGCGAGGGCGTGGCGGAAGGGGGGTTTGGGGGGAATTCCGCCACGCCCGAGCGAATACAAAAAGCGGACAGCCCCGCCGTCCTGCTCGTTGAGAGCAGAACCCCGCACAAAAGTTTTCTTTTCCTTTTAGAAGAAAAAAATCGGCGCGCGCAAATTAAAAAACGTGAAGAAAACTTTTTTGCGGGGTGGCGAGGTTTCCGAGCGACGGCGGGGCTGGCTTCCTTATTGGGAGGTTTTCGTCAAAAAAAGTTCGAACATCAATCAAAAAACCCCGCCAGTTAGGAAATGAAGTCATTGGCTCGCCCGCTACGCG
>MHJY01000053.1:1985-24547 GCA_001818235.1 Candidatus Jacksonbacteria bacterium RIFOXYB2_FULL_44_15
CCGTTTTTCGGGGAAATTTCAAGCCGTTTTGAATTCAGCATAAAGTTCGAGCCGACATTTTTGAGAAATGCGCGGATTTGCGTTTTGTCGCCCTGCGACAAAAAAATTTTAGCTTGGCTACTCAATAAAATGACTTCTCGCATCGGTTCGAGCCAATTATTTCCCTTTTGTTCAAAATCTCTGATTTCTTGGTCAATATCGGCTTTCTCGCCCAGCAGTTTTGCTTTCTTGGCTTGATACTCGTCCGGCGATATTCCTTTGCCCTCGATGTAAATATCAAGAAGCCGATCTATTTTCTGCTCAACTTCTGTTTTCCGAGATTTCAGATTTTGAACAAAAGAAAGACCCTCGTTTTGGATACTCGTTTTTTCGCGGTCTAGCTCGGCAAGCACATTCTCCGCCCAATCGTCGGGAATAAAAACTTTTTGAATGACGGATTTCATCTGTTCAACAAGTGCTTCCTCGCGCAGATATTTTTCATTACAGATTTGCTTTTTCTTGGTGCAATGATAATAGATGTGTCCCTTTTGGGTTTCGGCGGTGATGAGACAACCGCATTTTCCACAACGCATAAATCCTGAAAAAGCAAACTCGTGTTTTCGCTTCCTTTTTTTCTTGCCTCGATTGTTCATCACTTGTTGAACGTCATCAAAAAGTTTCTTGGAAATAATTGGCTCGTGGCTTCCTTCGTAGAGCTCGCCGTTGAAGCGGAAAGCTCCATAATAAATTTGACCGAGTTAAAGCGGGTTGATTCGGAGTTGAATAAAACAGCTGTAAGTCGAGAAGAAAATGATGAGCGCGGGAAGTATGGGACTACGACTTATATTCGGCGATTTGGTAGTTGGTTCAACGCTTTAGGAAAAGCTGGACTAGAAAAAACCCGAACGCCGATGAACCTTCCTGAAGAAGATTTATTCCAAAATTTGGAAGAAATATGGATAAAGTTAGGCAGACAACCTCGCTACGCCGAAGTACAAAAACCTCTTTCTAAATATCATGTCGGCACTTACGAAAATCGCTTTGGTACTTGGCGAAAAGCATTGGAAAAATTTGTTGCTTATATTAACAACGAGGAACGAACTTCGTCCGAGGAAGCGATAAGAAATGTTGAGGTTGAACCATCGACTTTTCATAAGACAAAACGCGGCATTAACTGGCGACTACGCTTTATTGTGATGAGGCGAGATAATTTCAAGTGTAAAAACTGCGGTAGGTCGCCCGCAACAGACCCAACAATAATTCTCCATGTTGACCATATCAAAGCGTGGGCAAATGGCGGGGAAACAGTTTTAGAAAATCTGCAAACGCTTTGCTCAAAATGCAACATTGGCAAAAGCGATTTAGAATAGTAAAATACACTTATGAAGCTCGGCATCATTTTACAATCCAATAAACCGGAGCACGCATGGAATACATTCCGCCTCGGAATTACCGCGCTCAAATCTAACCACCAAGTAGAAATCTTTTTGATGAGCGAGGGTTCGGAATTGGACACTATTCCTGACACCAAGGATTTTGATGTTTCGGCAAAAGTAACGGAATTCAAAGAGTTGAAGGGTGAAATCTACGCTTGCGGCAGTTGCCTCAAGGTGCGCGGCAAGGAAGAAAGTAAAGTATGTCCTGTTTCCACAATGCCCGATTTATTAAAAATGGTTGAGAAGTCGGACAAAGTTTTGGTTTTTGGCTAAACTACAAATACCGATAAAACCTGTCAAGGACTTTAAATAGAGCGGCGGGAGAGCGGACAAGACTGATTAGTTCTTTTTCAATTATCACTAACACTGCTGCAGTGACTACTGCGAGGAATGTGGTAATGATGAGACCATAGCTCACTTACCGATCCGTGGCCAATGCCACATTCTAAAGCTGTGGGAAACACTAGGTCTGGCAATTATGAACTGCGTCCTAAAAGACGATATTTTTTAGGCCAACGGCCTAGTCTTCCCACAATGGGGAGGGGTTGCTTGGAACGGTCGCCCGTCCACAAGTAGCCTCCACACTACTGCCAAGAGTTTCCTGGCAGTAGCCACGGTAGCAGTGGCGGTACCTCTTCGCTGTTTGAGCTTGAGGTAGTAAGAGCCAAATCCCGGTTTCTTCTTGCACAATTGCTGGTGTTGCGCTGATTCAATCATGATGTATCTTAACCATTTAGAGCCGGTTTTGGTAATTCGTCCGTGACGTACCGTATCACCGGAGCTGTAAGTTGACGGCACAAGTCCGGCATACCCCATTAACTGCTTAGCCGAAGGGAACCGTTTAATGTCGCCGATTTCACCCATAATGGTTAAAGCCGAGACATAACTAATACCCGAGATTGAAATCAGTAATTTTGCCGCTGGCTGTTCAATTACCAACTGCTCTACTCGTTGCTCGGCCTGTTTGATCTGGACAGTTAAGTAGTCAATCAAGTTGAGCCAAGTTGGTAAATTAGTCGCAAATGGCTGTGGCAGATTAAGTGTTTTCAGCCAAACGGTGCCGGCTTTGCCAAACAGATTGGAGAAAGTGTGCTTTAAGCCGTGTTTGTGGAGAATAGCGTGAATCTTGTTTTTAACTTGCGTGCGCAGATTAAGTAGCGAAGCTCTAAAGCGGACGATTTCCTTCCAGTTTCTGACCGGTGCGGGAGCCAGATAAGCCTTTGGCAGGCAGTTAGTACGTAGGAGGTCAGTGAGGATGGCGGCATCGATTTTGTCATTTTTGATCCGGGCTGAAGCGATCGCTTTAACTTTCATCGGGTGAGCAAGGTGGACTTCCACTCCCAGCGACTCCAAGAAATCAGCGTAGGTGTACCACTGGGATACCGGTTCGAGTACCAGCGACATTTTTTGCCCCTTAAAGGAATTAATAAAGCCACGAAACTGATTTTTGTCGGTGAGAATTTGTTCTTCACGCAACACTTGACCGTCGTAGTTTTTCACGCAGAAGCTAGAAGTGTTTTTGTGCAAGTCCAAACCAATAAATAATTTGTTAATATTGTTATCCATAGGATTGCGGTTAGTTAGTTAAACAATTTTAATTGCTCGACCTTTATTTTATTCTACCGCAGTCCTAGAAGGTTTTATAGCATTATGAAAAAACTTATTTTCACTATCCTTTCCGTAGTCGTCATTGGCTCGTTTGCTCAAAGTGCAAACGCTCAAATGATGGGCGGATTTTCCAACTCTACGGCGGATTGGGAAGAAGTCGTTGAGCACACCACGCGCGAAGAACAAGAGGGCAAAGAGCTTTGGGATAAACTGCAAGCCAAAGAGGTTGCTTGCGAGAATTTGAACGATGAGCAGTATGGAGTACTTGGAGAATACTTTATGGGCCAAATAGCCGGAAATTCTCACGCCGCCATGAACGCCATGATGATCCAAGCGCACGGCGAAGACGGCGAGGAGCAAATACATATCGTCATGGGCAAGCGACTTTCCGGTTGCGACACGTCGGCGGCCTTCCCCGCTGGAAGCGGCGGGTGGATGCCGATGATGAATATGATGTGGGGAGG
Source organism: Candidatus Jacksonbacteria bacterium RIFOXYB2_FULL_44_15 (assembly GCA_001818235.1). GTDB lineage: Bacteria > Patescibacteriota > Patescibacteriia > UBA9629 > UBA9629 > UBA9629. The sequence goes on from MHJY01000053.1 coordinate 5,473, forward strand.
GTGGTCGTCTCCCTTTGGCGGTAATAATTCAACAAACAACAATATGATGAACTTTGGATTCGGGCCTTTTGGCGGTTTCGGATGGATTTTTATGATTCTCTGGTGGGTTTTGATAATCGCGGGCATTGTCGCGCTTATCAAATGGCTTACCAGCCAATCTCGTGGTACTAACAATCACGAAAAATCCGCGCTTGAGGTTTTGAAAGAACGATACGCCAAAGGTGAGATAGACAAGAAGGAATTTGAGGAGAAGAAAAAGGATTTGGTTTAGAATTTGCCGCCAAAGAAAAATTGAAATCGTCCTTTCCGCTCCGGTTCAAGGCGAGGGCGTGGCGGAAGGGGGGGGTGGGGGGAATTCCGCCCGCCGAGCCCAGCCAGTTCCGTTCGGATATTTTCAAACAGACACCGCCATCGCTTCGCTGGAGCGAATCTAAGGCGTGACGAAGTCCGCTCTTAGATTCGCAAAAGCGAGCAGCCTTCGCTAAAGATACGGCTAGGCGAGCATCGCCGGACAATATCAAAAACATGAAAAAAGCACTCAAAATTGTTTCTTCTGTTATCGCGATATTGATATTGTTAATTGCCGGTTACTATTTGTATCAACTTTACATTGTGCCGGAGTTTACTAAACTCAGCGTTCCGACTTTATCATACCCGCGCCAAAGTGTCTTCTATAGGTATAGTCTCCAATTAAACGGTTTGGACGTAATTTTTGGCGGCCAGAACATGTCTTCTTCGCAAATAACCACCGAACTCAAAGAGGATATGAAAAATATAAAGTCCGCTGGCTTTGACGGGGTAAAACTAAGTTATTCTTTTCAATCAAATAATTATTTAGCTGATCGAATTGCCCTGCGTGCTGCCCAACAGGGGTTATATCCGATTGGTTTATTGCAGGGTCATCAAGCTAAACCAAAAGATCGCGGGTTTACTCCCGAAGAAATGGGTGAATGGCAAAAATTCGTTCGAGATGAAGTAAGCTCAAACAAAAATATTATTTATTTTTGGGAAATATGGAATGAACCCAGTCTTGATTTATTTAAATACGGCTCGCCAGAAGAATTCGTCGAGCTCCTCAAGGCGACTTACCCAGTCATTAAGGAAGCAAATCCCAATGCCAAAGTAGTGGTTACACTTAGTGCCGAAGGAAGAGATAACACCGGTTTTGAAGATCAAGTTTTGTCCCTGGGCGGCGGTGATTATTTTGACGTTTTAAGTTTCCATCCATATGGAGCCAATCCGTATTTGCAAGAAGATCAAATTAAAGCAGCGATTGCCCGCGAGCAATCGTTGGTTGCCAAATACAATAACCAATGGCCGCTCGTAATCAGCGAGATCGGACAGCCCGCCAGTGAAGTTTCCGAAGAAGAACAAGCGAGATTGGCAAAATTTGTTTATGGCGTGGCGGCTAAAATTAATTTGCCCGTCACCTGGTATTACTGGAGTGATGAACGCTTGCCACAAAATAATGGCGGAATGGGCCAGGGGGCCAATTGGGGTTTAATTCGGTATGATGGTATTAAAAGACCTATTTTTGAGGCTATCAGCGGATATTTAGGAAGTGAAAAAGCTGAATGATTTAACTGAGGTGGATATCATGCCCTTAAAAGATTTTTTATTAAAATTTATCCAGGAAAAGATATTGCTGGCGATACTGCTCACCGTCATTTTTTACAGCGCGAATATTTTTTTGGGCGGTTGTGTTGATTATTCGCAGAATTTTTTTTTGAAAAGTGGCTGTTATACGGCGACCGGGCTAGGGCTCAGTATTTTTAAAGTGCCGAGCTTGCTGGCAGGCATTATCGATTTTTTAGTTTGGGGTATAATCATTTTTTTAGTCAGCGCTTTGATTAGCATCAAACTTAGTGCCCGGATTAAACATTTTATCATCGCGCTGGGTTTGTGTTTGATGGTGGCTGGGTTGCTGGCAGGGGTTTTTGCGGCATACTGGAATTGGGGAATGACGCGGCCATTAGGAGATAAGCGAACTATAGAACTGCGGCTCGATAAAAACGACTATCAAGCGCACGAAACCGTTAAAATAATGTTAATAAACAATTCGTCGCGGCCGATTTGGTATAATAGTTGCCTGGCTGGTGATTCTTTAGGGTTAAGGCTTTATTACGAGAAAGGCCAGCGTTGGCTTAGTTTGATTCCGCCCGGCCTGCCGAAATGTCAAGAAGTTCAAAAACTTTTGCCCAGCACCACTAGCCAGATCGATTTGCCTTTAACAGCGTATGAGTTAACCGCCGCCGAGCAGTTGTATCAGGCAGTCCTGGACTTTAGCTGGCGGCAAGATCATAATTACGACGAAGTGCCTTCTTCTTTTTTCAGGATTACAGGCAATCCGTCAATTTAAAAACCATGCCTGAAGAAAAATCAAAAAAAATTGATCCAGTCGTAAAATTTATCGGTTCTAACCTGGCTTTTGGGATGTTGTTTGGTATGTTGGTGGGGTTATATTTTCGCAATTTGCCGCTCGGGTTCGTTTTGGGTTTAATTTTTATGTTGCTTTTGAATTCGGTGTTCAACAAGAAAAAAGTCGCGGGGCATTATCATTGTCCAGAGTGCGGCACAAAAATGATAAAAGGCGATAAACCACCTTCTGGCACGCCAGTAGCCACTGCGCCTTTGCCGCCGCCGAAGCCATTACTGCCGCAAGAGCCGACTTTTAAGTAAAATCAGTCAATTTATCGCTTGCCACGTCGTTCGCGAGCGATGTGGCTTGCCACGTCATCATTTGCCAGTGACGCGGCTTGACGGCAGGCGAGATTGCCGGTATCATACCAAGATTCTTTAGCGTCCTAAAGTAAACGTGGTAAAGCGGATTTACAAATTTTTTAAACATCGCCAGACATTGGCCATGATTATTGGATTTATTCCAAATTTTTTGGGTTTATATTTTTTGGATATTAAGTTTTATAGTTACATCATGGATCGGCCGCTGATCTTGCTGAATATCGTGTTTCTATTCGTCGTTCTGATAGCCTTGATTAAAAATCCCAATAGATTCGTCTGGCAAGTTATTTTTATCTCTTCGGTAACGATGATCGTCCTTTTAACCCTCAAGCTCGTGACCTCTTTTTTAACCGAGCAGGGTTACGGTGACGGGGGATTGTTTTTTTAATTTCGCCTAATCAGCGAATAAGTATCATGACCAACACCGCGGAACAAATCAAGCAACGCCTTGATATTGTTAATTTTATCCGTGAATATATCGAGCTAAAGCCGGCCGGCGCAAATTTTAAAGCCAAGTGCCCTTTTCACGAAGAAGACACGCCCTCGCTGATGATTTCTCCGGAGAAGCAGATTTTTAAGTGCTTTGGCTGTGGTAAGGGCGGGGACATTTTTACTTTTTTGTGCGACTACGAAAATATTGATTTTAAAGAGGCTTTAAAAATTTTAGCCGCGCGCGCTGGGGTTCCACTTTTGCATTTTGATCGCCGCGAAGACTCGCGCAAAGCGCGGATACTGGAAATACTAAAGCTGGCGGCCGAGTTTTATCATTTAACTCTCCTGCGTTCCGGTGCCGCCGCTAGTGCTCGCGCGTATTTAACAGCGCGACAAGTGGACGATCTGTCTTTGGATAATTTTAAATTGGGATATAGCCCGAACGAATGGCGGATTTTATTTAATTTTTTGCAAAAAAAGGGTTTTACCGCCGAAGAAATGGTTGGAAGCGGGTTAGTTAAACATTCAGCGGCTATACGCGGGCAAACAGCTGAGTATTACGATTTATTTAGGGGGCGAGTCATGTTTCCAATTAACGATGAACACGGTCAGGTAGTCGGTTTTGGCGGTCGAATTTTGGCCGAGGCGCCGGATCAGCCAAAGTACATCAACACGCCGCAAACTGAGGTTTATGATAAAAGCCGAATTTTATACGGCATTGATAAAGCTAAAGACAGCATCAGAAAGAATCGGGCAGTCGTGTTGGTGGAAGGGTACATGGACGTGATCGCCAGCCACTCGGTGGACGTTAAAAATGTCGTGGCTGTGTCAGGGACGGCCTTTACTGTCGGGCATTTTGAGCTAATTAGACGCTTTACTAACAATATTCTGCTGGCTTTTGATATGGACGTGGCCGGAGTCACCGCCGCTGGCCGAGCATATCAAATTGCTAATTCTTTGGGGTTGAACACAAAAGTTATTCGGCTGTCGCAAGGCAAAGATCCAGACGAACTAATCAGAAAAAAGCCGGAGTTATGGAGCGTGGCGATCAAAGAGAGCGAACATTTAGTCGATTTTTTTAGAGCGATGCTGTTGAAACAATTTGACCTGAATCGCGTAGAAGATAAGAAAGAGATTCGCAATCAATTACTGCCTTTAATTCTGGGAATTAGCGATGCGGTTGAGCGGGCTCATTTTTTGGATAAATTGGCTCTAATGCTAAATGTGCCGGTCCTTGAACTGACGCGAGGCTGGGAGCGGTCGCCACAGGCGAAACAGGCGCCTAATCCGGTGAAGTCAGGCGTTAAGCAATATCCAGCCATGGCGATGGTTACTCCGGAAGGAATTGCTATGCACTTGTTGGCTTTAGTGATTACTTATATCCATCGGCTGAAAGTCACGGCAGAATTGCCGGCGCTGATTTTAGAGGATCCAGCCTTAGACCACCTTTACAAAGTAGTGCGGGAAAAGTATAATGAGAAAAACCTTACTACTGAGGTTATAGCCAAGTATCAGGAAGAGCATTCTCTTTTAATGGAGGAAGTTTTGCTGTTGGCTTCTAAAGATTATTTAGATTTGGATTTAGCCGAGGCGCAAAGAGAGTTTTTACGATTAACCGGCGGATTAGCCAGTAAAGCATTAGGCATGGAGCGTGACAAAATAATTAGGCAGATTAAACTTGCCGAAGCCGAGGAGGGCAACGAGCAGAGAGTTCTAGAATTGACGAAACAAATGGATGATTTAAAGTCAGTGCGTTAATGCCCGTTTGTTATCAACCTAAGTTTAGTAATTATGTCAAAAGTAAAAGAAAAATTAAAATCAAAAAAAATCAAGAAGCTGGCCGGTAAAAAGCCAAGCAATGGCGCTGTCAGCAAAAAAGTCGGCAAGAAACCGATAAAATCGTCGGTCAAAAAAATTGTGGGGCAGCGCGCGCCGGTCAAGATAAGCGCTAAACCGGAACGCTATAAAAAAAGCCTGCCGCCATCCGCAGAGGCGATTGCTCAGCTCATCAAAAAAGGCTTAACCCGCGGTTTTATCACCCAAAAAGAATTGCTGTACACGTTTACGCAGGTTGAAGATTACATGGATGTATTAGAAGAAACCCTGGACGAGCTGGAGCGGCTTAATGTTTCGGTTTTGGAAACCGAAGACGGCGTGCTTAGCCATACTGGTTGGCAAATGGTCAAAAAGCCGGCTGGCGACGACGACACTCTGCCCCATTTATCATCGCTCGTTACTTCGGCCAAATCTTTGGATTTATCTGATATTTCCAATGACTCGATCCAGATGTATTTGCGGGAAATCGGCAAGGTGTCGCTTTTAAAATCCGAGCAAGAAGTACTTTTGGCCAAACGCAAAGAGCAGGGTGACTTGGAGGCTAAGAAGCGGCTGATCGAAGCCAATTTGCGGCTGGTTGTTTCCATCGCCAAAAAATTTACCGGTCGAAGTTTGTCGCTTTTGGATTTGATTCAGGAAGGCAATATCGGCTTATTCCGGGCGGTGGAAAAGTTTGATTACCGCAAAGGTTATAAATTTTCTACTTACGCCACATGGTGGATTAGGCAGGCGATTACGCGGGCTTTGGCGGATCAATCTCGGACGATTCGCATTCCAGTGCATATGGTGGAGACGATCAATAAATTTCAGCAAGTGCAACGCGAATTGACGCAAATTTTGGGCCGCGAACCGGAGCCAGAGGAGTTAGCCGCTGAGATGGGCGAAGATATCACCAAGATTCGCTACATTATCAAAATTTCGCAGGACACGGTTTCGCTTGAGACTTCGGTCGGGGATGAGGACGACCGTGATTCCACGCTCGGAGATTTTATCGAGGACGAAAAAACGATTAGCCCGGCCCGGATCGCGTCTTTACAGCTTTTGCGTTCGCACGTGCAAGAAGTTTTAAAGGCTTTAAATCCGCGTGAGCAGAAAATCATCAGAATGCGTTTTGGCCTGGAGGACGGGGTGGCGCACACCTTGGAAGAGGTGGGGCAGGAGTTTGGCGTTACGCGCGAGCGCATTCGCCAGATCGAGGCTAAGGCCTTGGAAAAAATTTCCGCATCCAAAGATATGCAGTTGCTGGAAGATTATTGAGGCTTTACAAATCATTAAAAAGTCGGTAGTATAGTTTTTGCTGGTTGAATTTAGAAATTTGATATTTGGATTTTGTTCTTTGACATTTAATTGATTATTTTTCCCGGGTAGCTCAATGGTAGAGCAGTTGGCTGTGACACAAAAAAACGCAGCTTTTCCGAGAAATCGGGATTGAAAAATGAGGTGAATTGCTGGAAGCCTAAAGTTCGAGAGTAATCGGGCTATGGTAATCAGCAGCCAAGCCAGCCAATGTGGCGGGAAGGTTCAGAGACTATCCCTTTGGGAGTAATCCGATTTATGTCGGGTGAAGCGCCTCATGCCCTGAAGAGGGGCAATGATATAGTCCACGCCCAATGGAAACATTGAGATTACGTGTAACCAATTTGTTGTCGGTTCGAGTCCGACCCCGGGAGCCAAGCCATGCGTAGTTCCAGCGACCGACATGGGTCGCGGAAACGCGATTATCAAAAAATGCCTGTTTTTAGGGCGTTTTTTGTTTTGACAAGCGGCGGTGATGGGGGTATTCTGTAAGTAGTAGCCAAAGCCCGCGCCTGCCCGCCTCTGGAGGGGCAGAATTGTTTAAATAAAAATGAAAAAAAACAATCGACAATCGCAAATAATTATTTATCAGACCGGAGACGGGAAAACCCGCGTTGAAGTCAGATTTGAGCATGAAAATGTCTGGCTGACGCAAAAGCTTATGGCAGAGCTTTTTCAGACGACTGTCGCCAATATCAATATACATCTTAAAAACATATTCCAATCGGGAGAACTCAATCAAGATTCAGTTATTAAGGATTTCTTAATAACTGCCTCGGACAAAAAGAGATACAAGACCAAGAGGGAATCAATTAACGCCATGATCAGTGCCAACAGCCTAAATTTATGACCAGAAATCAAAAAACCGTAACTATAAAGACTATCAAAGAATGCTTTGAGACTATTCTAAGTGCCGACAAAAACGATAGTCATTTAGCCGCGCGTAGAGTCAGCAAGTTGCTATATAGCGCTCAGTGCGGTAGGGATGAATATCAAGATATTAAAAATTTAGTTAACGACGCGCCGCGCGAATACGATAAAATAGTTGAGGAATGGCGGCAGGAGGATTTTGTAGTTTCGATTTCAGTTATTTATTATTTACATGACAAAGAAGCACAGCCTGATTTTCTTTTTCCTTGGCTTTTTCAATTATTACAGCATTCCAATGGTGTTATTCGCTATGCGGCGGTGCGGATGATTTGTAATGAGATCGGGCCGTTGACTGTTCATATTCGGTTTCCTGGTGACAAATTTATTCTCAAGGGAATGCTAAAATCGGAACAAGCTGATAGTATTTTATATTCTTTGTTCGTGTACTTAAATGGATTGTTGATCGCTTTATGGCAGCCAAAATATAAAAGATACAAATACGTTGATTCTCTACCGGCAAGTAAGTACAAATCGGCGCAAATGGTGTTTGCTAGAATGCGAGAGGACTGTGGCGCGGATTATATAAGCCGTTTTAGCAGATATATGGCTGATTAAAATAAAATGCCATGTCGGCGCAATAATTTATGTCCCAATACTACAACTCCCAGCGTACGCGCAATCTATACGAACCAAAATCAAAAGAACCGTTCAAACTATCCCGATCAAAAATCGATTTATTTTTAAACTGTCCGCGATGTTTTTATTTGGATCGGCGTTTGGGAATTAGTCGGCCACCTGGGTATCCATTTACTTTGAACTCCGCCGTTGACGCTCTATTAAAACAAGAGTTTGATATCCACCGGGCAAATGGCACCAAACATCCGTTGATTGAGAAGTACGACGTTGATGCTCGCCCTGTTGTCCACGAGGACTTGGACAAATGGAGACATAACTTTACCGGCATTCAACATCTGCACGAGCTTACTAACTTTTTAGTATTCGGTGCGATTGACGATCTCTGGCAAAACTCCAAAGGCGAATATATTGTCGTTGATTACAAGGCAACATCAAAGGATGAGGACATCACCGAGCTCAATAAAGATTGGCAGATCGGTTATAAAAGGCAAATGGAAATCTATCAGTGGCTCTTGAGGCGAAATGACTATAAGGTTTCTGATACCGGCTATTTTGTTTATTGCAACGGAATTGCTGATGCTAAAGCTTTTGATCAGAAGCTGGAATTTCGGGTTAATTTGATTCCTTATAAAGGCGATAATTCTTGGGTAGAAAAAATCATTTTTAAAATTCATAAATGTCTAAATAGCGATAGTATTCCAGACGCTGATCCTGATTGTGATTATTGCAGTTACACGTTGGCGGTCGCGGCTTTGGTATCATGATTTTCTAATCGTATTTCCTTATCCATCAAAACTAATCTGCTTCGCAAGCAACTCAACAACTCCCGTTTTTCATAAATCGAACCAGCCCTGAGTATATACTTCGCATAAGTTTTATTCCACCTCTCGCCGAACAAGAACGAATCGTAATGATACGTTTAACGAATTAAAAGCAGTTGATGCTGGACTTGTAGATATCAACAAAATAGGCTAAAAAGCGATGTTTTCCGTCTTTTATTCCCTGTAGGGCGTATATTGACACAAACACGCTCTACAGGTAAAATGGCAATATGAAAGCGACATTATCCAATTCAGACTATTTACGCAATTTTGACCGTTTTATAAGCAATCTGGATTTTTTTGATCCTGAGCATCTTCATATTTATTCTCATCCAAAGTGGATCAATGTACATCCGGTATTCACGCATTGATTTCTGAACCAATTCGGCGGTTTCGTGATGTGGCTTTAGAAAAGATGCGCTACAAAAATTGTTCTGATGTTGTAAAAGAAGTTATTAAAACTGTGTATGAATATATGCAGGAAAGTCTTGATTCGGAAAATTATGAAGAATAAAAATAACAAGTACAATTTAGAGCCGTAAAATTGCTTTTTTCAACCAGTTTGCTATAATAAAAGCGTAATTGATAATAAAGCTGTAGTTCGTGCAGGTAATCACGAACCGCCTGTTTCTCCCTTCGGGGTAGGCAATCTGGGAAATCTGCGGAGAGCCAAATGAAATAAGCGACTAATCGTAAAAGCGGTTGGGAGATTTCAATCTAAGAGATAGCAATATCTTTTGGTGAAATCTCTTAGCCGCTTTTTTGTTTTTGGCTAGGTCGAACGAGAACAAACACGGCTTAATCAGCAATAAAAATAATTAATCAAAAAAATATGGATAACACAAATAATCTCGTGGAAAAAGCTCTTTCAAAAGCAATCGAGCTTCACAAAGGGCAAGTAAGAAAGGGTGATGGCAAAATTCCTTATGTCGTGCACCCGCTTGAAGTTGGCATTATCGTTGCTAGATACACGGCTAACCCAGCATTAGTTGCCGCCGCTATTCTGCACGATACCGTAGAAGGCTGTGAATATCTGATAGAGGATGTTGAGACAGAGTTTGGCAGTGAAGTCAAAAATATCGTGTCTGCATTAACCGAAGACAAAACAATCACCGACTGGATTGATAGAAAAAATGAAAATTTAAAACGGCTTCGTTTGAACCAAGACGCTTATTTTATTAAGAGTGTCGACGCACTTGCGAATATGCGTTCGCTTACAGAACTGTTAAAAAACGAAGGTTCAGTGGCGTGGTCTCGATTTAATGCCCCAAAAGAAAAGAAAATGGAATACTTTAAGGTTATCCTGCAAGACACAGATGATTTTCTACCAAAAAAACATATTGAGGAATATGTTTCTGCTCTTAAAGACCTTGAATACTCTGAATTTCTTGAACGGAAAACAGCTTTAGGATTTAGTTCAGAGTAAAAAGCTAAACTTGGCCATATAGCCGTAGCTTTACGCGAAGGCGGAAGCGACCGACCTGGGTCGCGGAAGTGCGATTATCAAAAAATGCCTGGTTTAAGGGCGTTTTTTGTTTTGACAAGTGGTTTTTATGGAGGTATTCTTTAAGTATTGTTAAGTCGGGATTTATTATTACCGCGATTGATGAGCGGGGTAATAAAAGTATAAAAAAATATGAAAGAAGAAACTCAAAAATCGCAAATCATTATTTATAAAACTGAAGACGGACAAGCAAAAATCGATGTTCGTTTTGAAGGTGATACCGTATGGCTCACCCAAGACGCAATTTCTAAGTTATTTGAAAAAGGGCGATCGACCATTACAGAACATATTCAAAATATATTTGTGGATAGTGAATTGAAAGCAGATTCAGTATGTCGGGAATTCCGACGAACTGGAGCAGATAATAAGGAATATATTGTGAAATATTACAATTTAGACCTTATTATTGCAGTTGGGTATCGTGTCAAATCTCCTCAAGGGACAGCCTTTCGTCAGTGGGCAACTGCGCATTTGCGCGAATATATCGTCAAAGGTTTTGTTATGGACGATGAACGGCTAAAAAATCCTGATTTGCCATTTGATTATTTTGAAGAATTAACCCGCCGGATTGCGGATATACGTACCTCGGAAAAAAGATTTTATAGAAAAATTTCGGAACGTTTCCATTTTTTGGATTTTTGTGTTATACTCAATCATACATAATTAATTTAGCAAAAAATATATGGCAAAAAGAAGTAACGCTGTAGGAGAAAGCAGAAAAACACATTCTCACAAAACCAAGAAACGGCTGGAAATAAAAAGAGCGATGTTGGCGCGGCGAAGAAAAAAAGTAAATAAATTTTAGCTCTAGGAATATAATTCATCATTAAATACTGCTGTTCAAGCGGTATTTTTGATTACCCCAAGTGCGGATGCAAACTGGATAATCAACGCTAATGACAGCGAAAGCGAGATGCTGTATGATATTAACAGCAAAATATTTTAATAAGATAAAACAAAATGAACAGATTAAAGATAAAGAATGGTTAAAATTTTTAAGGGACAAGAAAGCAAAGATAAGTGTCTTTGGAGAAAGCAATAGACGGATAAATAAAATTAAACGTCAGATAGGCAAAGAAAATGCAGGTGTAAGTCTAGTTGGACAAAACGAAGAACACCAAAAAGGTATAGGTTTTTCATTTACAGAAGACTCGCGCCGTAAAGGTAAAAAAGGAATTGGTTTGTCAGCACGGAGTTTTATTAACTCCCCGTGGTTTGTATAATATCGCGCAAATACCTGTATCTGCAGATTTTCCGCAAGGGCAAATAGTTATGCCCCTGGAAAAAATTTCTGATAAACCAATCGCAAGGGGGGATTCATTAAAAGATGTATTACGCGAATCTGTTGTTAAGTCCGAAAGCACACTTTCTCGAGGAGCTTTTCTATTTGGGTTGGACACGAAATGGCAAACTTTAAATATAACACGTAAAGACGGCAGTTATCGTATCATCTTTAATAAAGAGGGTATTATTGAACATGTCGAACCCGTCATACCCCCGGAAGAACATAAAACACCTTCCCAGATTGAATAAACCTGGTTTTGATGTTGGTGTCGAGCAGCGCGTGATTTTCAAATACGCACCATTTTTGGGCGTTTTTTGTTTTGACAAGCGGGTTTTATGGAGGTATGCTATAGATATTGTTTATGCAGATAAACTATAAAAATTAACTTATGGCAACCAATATTTTATGGGTAGTTTATATTGCACATAATAATGTAAACTAAATCGTATAAAATGTTTATATCTATATAAGCGATATAAACAAAAGCAAAGTAAAAAATAAAAAAGCAATGAAAGAAGCAGCAAAAAAACCGCAAATTGCCATTTATCAAGGCCTCGCTGGCGACCAAAAGATTTGCGTTAGGATTGAAGATGAGAATGTTTGGCTGACGCAAAAACTGATTGCAGAACTTTTTAATGTAGATGTGCGTACGGTTAACGAACACTTGGTTAATATATATAGGGAGCGAGAATTAGATGAAAATGCAACTATCCGGAATTTCCGGATAGTTCAAAAAGAAGCTTTAAGGGAGGTTACGCGCGACGTAAAGCACTATAATCTTGATGCAATATTAGCAATTGGCTATCGGGTGCGATCTGACAGAGGAACGCAGTTTCGCAAATGGGCGTCCGAAAGGCTTCGAGAATATTTGATTAAGGGTTTTACTTTGGATGACGAGCGTCTCAAACAAGGCGGCGGTCGGGCGCGTTATTTCCAAGAACTATTGCAACGAGTAAGAGACATCCGGAGCAGTGAACGGATGTTCTATCAGAAAGTGACCGATATCTATGCGACGAGTATTGATTATAAAGTTGACACAGAGCTAACGCAAAAATTTTTTGCCACGGTGCAAAACAAAATGCACTATGCCGTGCACGGTTATACAGCGGCGGAAATTGTCGCTCGACGCGCCGATAGCAAAAAACCTTTAATGGGCCTCACCAGTTTTAAAAGTGATTATATTACGGCGAGAGATATAGTCATCGCGAAAAATTATTTGACTGAACCAGAAATAAATCAACTAAACTTGATTGTCTCGCTTTATATTGATTTTGCGGAATTGCAAGGCAGTAGTGGCCGTTTGATGAAAATGCAGGATTGGATCAGAAAACTGGACGAATTTTTGACCATATCAGAAAAAAAATTATTACATTCAGCTGGCAAAGTTAGCACCAAGCAAGCGGAAGAAAAAGCGTTGAAGGAGTATGAAAAATATCGTAAAGAGCAAGACAAAAATTATGTTTCCGACTTTGACCGCGAGGTGAAAAAGATTTTAGAAATGGAGAAAAGAAAAAGTAAATCGTAAATAACCATGGTCACTTGGCAGAAAGTAAAATACGGGGAGGCGTGGCGTTAGAAGAATTGTTTAAATAATTTTATGAAAAATATAGACGAATTAACAAAAAAGATAATTGCTTTTCGCGATGCGCGGGATTGGAAGCAATTTCATAACCCGAAAGATGTGGCTATTTCTTTAAATCTTGAGGCCGCGGAAGTTTTGGAACACTTTCAGTGGAAAAGTAAAGAAGAGATAGAAAAATATGTCGAAACAAACAAGGTGGAAATCGGTGAAGAGTTGGCAGATGTGCTTTGTTGGGTTTTACTTATGAGCCATGATCTCAAGATCGACATACTTGAAGCGCTTGGAAAAAAGATTTTAAAAAATGAGGAAAAATATCCGGTCGAAAAGGTTAAGGGCAAGCATACTAAATACAATAAACTTTAATTATGGCAAACAGCCATCTTACAAACGCAAAAAGGGCTAAGAATGACGAGTTTTATACCCAGTACGGCGATATTCAGAAAGAGATTGCGGCGTACCTGGAATACAACTCCGATGTATTTCGCGGCATGGTGGTGTATTGCAATTGTGACGATCCGTTCGAGAGCAATTTTTTTCGCTATTTCGTGCTTAATTTCAACAAGCTTGGATTGAAACGGCTTATCACCACTAGTTACAAACCCTCGCCCGTAGCCAACACGCAACTGGGGTTGTTTGGCGATGATAAAACTCTCACAAAATCAAAAGGCCGTCCTAAGATAAATGCCAACAAATTTATTATCAACGAAGTGCACGACATAGACGGCGATGGCGAGTTCAACTTGAAGGACATTGCCAAACAGTTAAAGGCAAACAAACATAACGAATGGATGCCGCTAGAAGGCGACGGCGACTTCCGTAGCGATGAATGTGTAAATCTACTTAAACAATCCGATATCGTGGTAACAAATCCGCCGTTCAGTCTGTTTCGTGAATATGTTAAACAACTTTTTGATTACAAAAAAAAGGTCGTGATTATCGGTAACATGAATGCGATTACATATAAGGAAATTTTTCCGTTGATAAAAGCAAATAGGTTGTGGCTCGGAGCGACTGGAAACGGAAGTGATATGGTTTTTGCCGTACCAAATGGTGTGGAGATAGCAGAGAGTGATAGACAAAAGGCAGCGCGCCTTGGTTACGTGGGTGACTATACAAGACTCGGAAACTCTTGCTGGTTTACAAATCTTGATCATGGTAGGCGTCATAAACCACTACCACTAATGTCGAAGGCAGATATTATAAAGTTCAGTACAAAAAAACCGTTTGAAAAATACGACAATTATAATGCAATAGAGGTTTCTTTTGTAAAAAATATCCCCGGTGATTATGACGGTGTAATGGGTGTGCCGATCAGTTTTCTGGATAAATATAATCCAGAACAGTTTGAGATTTTAGGAGCTACAGAAAGTGAAGGAAAGGGTTTTTCAAATGGATTATGGGATGCGATGAGCAAAGTATCGCAACCTCTGGTAGGAAATGAACGAGTATACAAACGTATTTTTATCAAACATAAGAAAAAATAAAAAATTAGAAAATTAATTTTTGTAAAATAAAATTATGGTCACAGACGATAAAGTATATTTTTCGGACATATTCAATGTTAAACATACGATAATTGAAAAGTATGGTGCTTTGGATATTTCGCTCGTCTGTGATAATCCCGCTTTTGTTGATCCATTTTTGATTTTTGCACGCAAAAAATACAAAAATCTACATGATTTTATTGTCGCTTATCTAAAATACCTTCGAGATCTTTCTATTACGGAAGGTGAATTAGATTTAGGAAAATTTAATCACTACTACAAATTTCCTGAAGTTAAAGAAGCTTGGCTGGGGTATTCTGTAGGTGGTAATGCAGGACTTGGACTTGGGCCGCGTTTTGCATCTTCTCTTTATAAGAATCTTAATAAGTTTTTTGATTATCAAAACATTACTAAATCTTCCCATCTTGAGAAACTGTGTCTTGTTGAAGAAGGTGTCGGTGTTGATAAAATTAGCGATTTCACGCTTAATTTAATAAAGAAACATCTTTTAGATTACACACAAACCTTTGCTAAACAAAACTTGGACAAAAAATATCTCGCAGTCTTTCCAATTCGTAAAGTTGAATTTGATTTTACAAAAGGAATTTGGAGAGATGGCAGTTACACGCTTCCGTCGTACGAGTGGGGAGGTAAAAAACAATTCGTACTTCTTGTTCCCCGCGATATCCTTACCAAACAAGACACTTGGATTTCACGAGGTGATTTTCTAGAGAATGACACGGCAATTTTTAATACGATTCCTAACTCTGAACTGAGGGAAAAAATTAATAGATTTTTTCACGATAACTTAGCGACTAAACTGAATAAGAAAAAACAGCCGGAAAAAGATTATTCTGAGAAAAGCAAAAAGAACGCTTTGTTAAAGACAATCTCGGAATTTCCAGAAGTTCTTGATTATTACATAAAGTATAAAGAGCAAAACAAAGATGACGCTCTTAAATATCATATTGCTGAGCCGGAATTGATTAACTTTTTTTCGGACACAGGGGTATTAAAAAGTGAGCTCAATAAAAAGAAATTTGGGAAATTAACTTCTTTTGATGACTGTGTCGCAAGAATTATTTTTTTTAAGCAAAAACTTGAATCAAACAGTAATGATTTGTATTTTAGAGATAAACCACTGCAAGAAAAACATTTGCGCTTAATGTTTAAAAATGTAACTTACGGATCCTTGTTTGACTACAACTCAGAAGTTAACAATGGAAGAGGGCCAATTGATTTTATTGTTTCTTATGGAAGTAATGATAAAATTGGATTAGAATTAAAACTCGCCTCAAGCAGAAAATTGAAGCAAAATTTACTAAATCAAGGGAAGGTTTATCAGGAAGATAGTAATTTAAAACATGTCGTAAAAATTATATTTTATTTTTCAGATCAAGAGCTAGAAACGGTGAGCGGGGTTTTAAAAGAGATAAACAAATCCGTTGATAATAAAGAAATTTTTATGATTGATTGCAGAAAAAAAGAATCCGCTTCTAATCAAAAATAAAAAATTATGGGTAATCAAAAGGATATGACAAGTAACAATAATTACGGCGAGATAATTATTTATGAAGGTGCGGACGGGGCGTCTAGTATTGAGGTGCGTGTTGAGGGTGAGACGGTGTGGCTATCACAATCGCAACTTGTCGAACTTTTTCGGTCAAGTAAGGCGAATGTAAGCGAACATATAAAAAATATATTTAACGAAGGTGAATTAAGTAGGGTTTCAGTTGTTCGGGAATTCCGAACAACTGCGAGTGATGGAAAAACTTACAATGTCGAGTATTACAATCTTGATATGATTATCTCTCTGGGTTACAGAATAAAGTCGGATATTGCCACTCGCTTTCGCCAGTGGGCAACCGAACGCCTTCGCGAGTACCTCATCAAAGGCTTTACGATGAACGATGAATTTTTGAAAAACAATGGCGGGGGTAAATATTGGTACGAGCTTCTTGATCGTATTCGAGATATTCGTAGCAGTGAAAAGGTTCTTTATCGTCAGGTGCTTGACCTGTACGCCACGAGTCTTGATTACAATCCCAACGCCTTGGAATCTATTAAGTTTTTCAAAATCGTACAAAATAAACTGCACTACGCTACCCATGGGAATACTGCCGCTGAAGTTATAGTTAAGAGAGCCAATGCCGGTAAGCCATTTATGGGCTTGCTGAGTTTTTCAAATGGCGGGGTAAGTAAAAAAGATATTGTTATTGCAAAAAATTACCTTGATGAAAAAGAGTTAAAAGTGTTGAATAATATCGTCTCCGCATTCTTTGATTTGGCGGAAGTGAGGGTAATGGAACATAAGCCAATGTATATGAGAGATTGGATTGCTCAGCTTGATAATTTGATAAGCGTCTTTGACAAAAAAGTTCTGACAGAGGCTGGATCCGTGAGTCATGCCGAGGCGCTGAAAAAAGCTGAAGCGGAGTATAAAAAATTTCAAGCTAAAACGCTCTCTCCCGTTGAAAAAGCATATTTGGAAAACATTAAACTGCTGGAGAAAAAGGTGGAGAAAAAAATAAATGATAAAAATTAATAAAAATTTTAATATTATGAAAACAACACTCAAAACTAACATTACTGTCAAAGACATTTGCAGAGGGTTCGTCTATAACGAATTGGAGGGCAAAGGTCTATTCGGTTTGTCAGGCAAGCTCACTATTCAGCCGGAGTATCAGCGTAACTATATCTATGCCTCCGACGGCGGGAAAAGAGAGGTTGCTGTTATTGAATCACTACTCAAAGATTACCCGATAGGCTTGATTTATTTTAATAAAGTCGATGACAATAGGCTAGAAGTTTTGGACGGGCAACAGCGCATCACCAGTGTTGGACGTTTTATCACTGACAAATTTGCCATCAAAGACGAAAATGGCATGGAGCAATATTTTGGCGGTATGGCAAAAGACAAGCAAACCAAGATTTTGGAAACAAAACTACTCATTTATGAATGCGAAGGGACAGAAAGCCAGATAAAAGAGTGGTTTAAGACAATTAATATAGCTGGAGTTCCGCTCGTTCCCCAGGAGTTGTTAAATGCGATCTATTCCGGAACATTCGTTACGCTAGGTAAAGAGGAGTTCAGCAACAGCCAAAATGCCAATATTCAAAAATGGAGCGCGTACATAAAGGGCAGTGCAAACCGACAGGCATTTTTTGAGAGGGCTCTAGACTGGGCGAGTAAAGGAAATATTGATCATTACATGAGTATTCATCGCTACGACAAAAATATCAATGAGTTAAAAAAATATTTCAACAGTGTGATCGATTGGATCTCCGGTGTATTTACCGATGTAGAAAGCGAGATGTGCGGACTTGAGTGGGGTCGACTGTATGAGGCATACCATAAAAAATCGTACAATCCAAAAAAGGTTTCGGAAGAAGTGCAAAAACTGTATGGCGATCCGTATGTCAAAAATCGCAAAGGTATTTTTGAATTTATCTTGGGAGGTTCTACTGATACGAAATTGCTTGAGGTTAGAGTTTTTGATGACGCAACCAAAAAATCAGTATATAAAGAACAAACAATTAAAGCTGAAAAGAAAAAAGAGTCGAACTGTCCGAATTGTACTCTTGGGCATGATGCCAATAAAGAAAAAATTTGGAGTTTAATTGATATGGATGCCGACCATGTAACGGCGTGGAGTAAAAGTGGTGCTACCTCAGCCAAGAATTGTCAGATGCTCTGCAAGACGCACAATCGAGCAAAAGGAAATCGTTAAAGATTTGCAACATGCGAACACCAAACCGAAAACCGGGAAAATTTGCCTTTATAAAACTCGATCCGCATCTCACTCCGGCTAAATTTAATGAGTTGAAAGTGCATTTGGATCACCTTAAAAAAGTTACCCTGCCGCGCGCCGTACAGGAAGCAAAAAGTCTCGCTGAAATGGGGGATTTTTCCGAAAACTTCGGGTATTCGATCGCCAAAGGTAACCTGCGCCGGATCAACGCACGGATTCTGGCACTGGAAGAACAATTGAATCACGCGGTTATTATTAAGCCGAATAAACAAAAAATAGTCGGGCTGGGTTCAAAAATAACCGTGAGCATCAACGGAGAGCGGCAAACATTTCAAATATTAGGATCTTCAGAAACGAATCCTGATCAGGGTATCATTTCACACAATTCTCCGCTTGGTTCCGCGCTCATGGGGCGGAGCGAGGGCGAAAGCGTAAAAATACTGCATCTAGGCAATGATATTGTGTGCACTATAATCAAGATTGAATAAAGAAACACTCATATTACTATGCATCATCACCAAATCATCATGCCGGAAATTCAAGCATACTGCCGATGACGGTAAAATATATAGCGTTAATTTTTACAATTTGGATGCTTATCAATGAGAACCGTTTAATTAAATTTTAATACTGATGATATATAATTCAGGGAGAAGTTTTTGGAATATGTCTAAAACAAAAAAAGTTATCCTAATTATTTTAACTGCGTTTTTGGCGGTTTTGCTTTTTTTAGCCGGTTTTTTTTATTATTTTTATTCAATAAGATACCTCGTCAGCTTGCTGCGAGGAGACAATATAGTATAAAATCAATGTAGATGAGTGAACATGTAATAAAGTC
>MHJY01000054.1:0-20119 GCA_001818235.1 Candidatus Jacksonbacteria bacterium RIFOXYB2_FULL_44_15
AAATCCGTGGGAGCCGGTGACGAGAATTTTTTGAGTTTTTAAATTAAGCATTTGATTCAGTTATTCAGTTAACGGGTTAATGAGTTAACGGGTTTACGAATAAGTGAAAATAATTGTTTTTTAGTCAACTCGTTAACCCGTTAACTCGTTAACCGAGTAACCGATTGTTGTTCCGCCTCCACCATAATTTTAGTCAATTGTTTGAATTTTACGCGCGGTTGCCAGCCGAGAATTTTTTTGGCTTTGCTGGCATCACCGATCAACAAGTCGACCTCAGTCGGCCGAAAATAACGCGGATCAATTTCGATTATTGATTTGCCGGTTTTTTTATCAACGCCGCATTCTTTCAATCCCTGCCCGCTCCAAACTAACTCAATACCGAGTAACGAGGCGGCTTCTTCCACAAATTCACGAACAGTGTGCGTTTCGCCGGTGGCTAAAATAAAATCATCAGGTTTGGATTGTTGGAGCATCAACCACATGCCTTCGACGTAATCTTTGGCGTAACCCCAATCGCGTTTGGCTTCCAGATTGCCAAGATATAATTTTTTCTCGAGCCCGAGTTTGATTCGAACCAGTCCGCGAGTAATTTTGCGCGTGACAAACGTTTCGCCGCGCCGGGGCGACTCGTGATTAAACAGTATGCCGTTGGAAATAAACAGATTATAAGCTTCGCGATAATTAATAGCGATCCAGTGAGCGTAAACTTTAGCGCAAGCGTATGGACTACGCGGATAAAAGGGAGTAGTTTCTGTCTGCGGGGTTTCTCTTACTTTGCCAAACATTTCCGAGGATCCAGCCTGATAAAATTTTACTTTCTTGCCGCTATCTCGAACTGCGTCTAAAAGCCGGAGCGTTCCCAGTGCAACGACATTAGTCGTAAAAACAGGCATATCAAAACTTACTCGCACATGGCTCTGGGCGCCAAGATTATAAATCTCATCCGGTTTGATGCGGTGTAAAATGCGGTTCAAATTACTGCCATCGGTCAAATCGCCGTAATGTAAAAAAAGTTTAACGTTGGCGTAATGCGGGTCTTGATAAAGGTGATCAATCCGGCTGGTATTGAAGGTACTGGAGCGGCGAATCAGGCCGTGAACTTCATAACCCTTTTTCAACAATAGTTCCGCTAAGTATGAGCCGTCCTGTCCGGTAATGCCGGTAATCAGCGCTTTTTTAATTTTTGCTGGCATAATTAATTCATTAAACGGTTTTGAATCGAGCGTTTAGCGACTAATAATTTATTTAAAATTGGATTTAAAACTAGCCATGAGTAAAATCGGCGGTCAAGCGGAACAGGCACTAAACCTTTGTCAGTTGAGAGCAAGTTGGCACCGCGAATGGTCATCATTTGTCCCAAACCCCCGGCTGAGGCAAAATTTTCTTGCGCTTCTTTACCGGAAAATATGCCGCTTTTTCCTTGGCTATGATGGCTATAGTCATGATTCTGATGAATGGCCGTGACTATGGCAGTGGCATCAATTACCGGCAGTTTCATTTTTCTTGCCTTGTAAATCAGCCAGTTATCCCAGCCTGGACGTCCAATCGCCAGTCGTGGCATATTGATCACCAAATTTTTTGGAAATACAACAAAATCCATGCCCGAAAAAGGATGAAGCTTGCCGTTTGTTCGCGTTTGTAACAACAATTGCTCGACACTAGGACTGTCAAAATTCAAAGTGCGCGTCACGTTTAAATCTATTCGCCTGCCAACCATTAAAAACCGCGGCAAATTTTCAACTTTCTTGAGGGCTTTGCAAAAGTCATTTAACAAAATTATATCACTATTAACATAGCATAATAATTGATTTTTTGCCAATTGGCGGGTTTGGTCGAAGGCCGCCGAAACTAGCGGTGTTCCCCAAGAATTAGTTTCTATTTCAGCAAGATGGCGTAGGTTGAGTTTTTGGCAGATTTCGGCTATTCCCGCATCAGACCCCAATAAAAAAATTTCCGGCTTGACAGATAAGGCTTGCCAGCTCCGGATGGCGTTCGTTTGAATAGTTTCGATATGCGGATTAGTAAATGGCTTGGGCAGCGAAAAAATGGTAACCATTGCGTTTAGTTGGTTAAGAGCGGTTCCAATTGATCAACTAATAAGGGAATTGCATGATGAGCTTCGGCGTAAGCTCGGCCGCGCGCGCCCATTTGTTCGCGATCTGATTTTGATAGCCGGTAAAGTTGAATGATTGTTTCAGCGAGCTTTTTCGCGTCTTGGGAAGACGTAACCAGGCCGCAATTAACATCTTTAACTATATTATATTGAGCTAGCGGCTTGTTGTCGACAAACGTTGAAAAAATTATTGGTTTACCGGCAGCTAGATAAGTCATGAGTTTGTTGGAACTGCCGTAAATAAGATTATTTTCCATTAAGAGCAGAGCGTCTGCTCCGAGTAAGAGTTTAGGAATGTCTTGCTTGGGGACAGCTGGCTCGAGCGAGACATTAGTTAATTGCCAGTCTCGGATTAATTGCTCAAGGCGTGTTTTTTGGGGTCCACTGCCGACCATCACGAGTTGAATATTATCAATATTTTGCTCCTGAATAATTTTTGCCGCTTCCAGCGCTGGTTCCAAGGCATGAATTAAACTTAAAGCTCCGGCATATAAAACCGTAAATTTTTTAGAAGCCTTGATGTTTGATTCAACTGGATAATAATTTAAATCAACACCATTAGGAATAATGTGAATTTTTTCCGGCAAACAGCCAATAGATAACAAATATTCATTGATCGTCGGTGAAAGAACGATAATCTCTTTAGCTCGGGGATAAATTAATCGATTGAGCCAGTGGAGAATTATTGTGGTTAAACTTTTACGGCTTAAAACACCCATTTCCTGCAAACTTTGTGGCCACAGATCCCTGATTTCTCCGATGAACTTCGCCTGAAATTTTTTTGCCAGCCGCAAAGCAAGTAGGGGAGCCAAAGGATGAACGGTGGAGCCAATAATGACGTCTGGCCGGCCAATTTTTTTAGCGATTTTATCGCTTACCAGAGAGGCTTGGAGAAAATAAGAGCAGATATTGATTATGCGGCGCCAGTTGTTTTGTTGATAGGAAAATGTTTTGAGCCAAACAAAATTTACGCCGTCAACATTTTCCAGCTTCCATTTTTTTCGCGGGCCAAGTTTCATATTTGGCTGTAACAACAAGTGGTTAAAGTCAGCGGCAAAAACAGTAACTTGATAGCCGCGCTTAACCAATTCGCGCCCAAAATCAAAATGGCGCGTCGCGCCGGGCAGGTCTGGCGTAACGGCGTAGTGGTTAAAGATCCAGAGGTGGGGTTTGGTTTTGTTAACCATTTACTGTTTATTTATCAGCCTCGCTTAATGCGATATCAAATTGTTCGGCTAATACTCGATAATTATATTTATTGATTTCATCTAAGTCGCCGTTATATGTAACCCTGCCTGCATTTTTATACTCGTTGTAGAAAATTTTTAGCGTTGTTTCGATATCGGTCATTGTCCGACAGCACACTCCGGCCTTAGTCTGTGCTAATAAATTTTCTACTACATCTCCGCTTGAACCGCCAACGCTAAGTATGGGTCGACCGGCTGCTAAATATTCAAAAATTTTCCGTGGGTATACACCTTTTTCTAGAGTATCTTCCCAATCTAAAAGCAATAATAATTGTGCTTCGCGCTGTTTTTGTAGCGCACTTTCCCAAGGAATTAGTCCGCACTGTTTAATTGCGGTTGATAATTCTGAATTTTCATTAATTAGCCATTGTAGCGAGTAATTGGTTGGCCCATAAAAATTAATTTCTAAATCTTTTTTATTTAAATGGCCTGCTACAACTAAGTTTTGTATCGCCTGAACAAGTTTTGTTGGGTTTTGTTTATGTGAATAAATTTGCCCTGTATAAATTATGCTAAATTTATGCGTTAATTGAGTTACCTGCTTAATATTGTTTGAATCAAAACCATTAGTTATGACGTAAACTTTTTTTTGCGGGTAGGTGTAGGTCAATTTTTTTGCCCATGGCTCAGAGACTGTGATTAACGCATTTGCGGATGATAGAGTTTTAACTTCCAATTTTTTTTCAAATACTCTTCTCCACCATGGATAAGGGTAATTTGCATTTTGTGCCCATAGGTCGCGTAAGTCAGCGACCCACGGTAATCCAAATTGTTTTTTTAATTTACAGGCAATTAAGTGTGATGTATAGGGAGCGGAACTGCTCAATAAAATGCTAATTTTTTCTTTTTTAATAATTTCGTCACCTACTTTTAAAGCTGTTTTTAGCCAGTTTCTGTCTTTATCGGGGTAGCTGAAAAAAGTTTGATATGTGCGAAGAGCGGCGCTAATGATTGCTTTAGTACGGCGACTACATTTTTTTTGCTGGGCAAGTTTGCTATTATGAGATTTAAATAATGAAAGAATTTTTTTTAATATCCACAGTGAATCTCTGTATCCATTGGTTTTTATGATTTTTATTTGTTCACCGAGGTTGGAAGAACATCTTAAAGCGTTTCGAGAATCAGAATCTACCGGTGGTGTTAATATTATCGGTTCCCAACCGAATTCTGTTAAATATTTTGCTATGCCAGAGATTCTAGGAGCCGCGTAAAGTAAATTTGTGATAATTAATACCTTTTTTATTTTTTCATTATGCATAAAATGTTGGTTTTCTGAAATGGCAATAATTTATCGATCAACAAGGCCAGAAAGTATGATTTTTTTGCAAGCGCGCCGGCTAATCGTGCATGTAATTTTTCATGAGCGATAAATTGGTAGTTTGGGAAATATGATTTTATTGCGGTTGCGGAAATTGGTAACGGAAATTGGCTACTTTTTTTTGCTCGCGATATATCATACCAGATTATGTAACCATGTTGACTTAAAACTCGGCCGATTTCTTGAGCCGTTTTTTCTCGAATATCTTCACTGCCCATTGACGAAAAAGCAGTGAATTGCAGTACTATATCAAAAAAACTGTCAGGGTAAGCGATTTGTTCGCTAC
The DNA here is from genome assembly GCA_001818235.1 of Candidatus Jacksonbacteria bacterium RIFOXYB2_FULL_44_15. Lineage (GTDB taxonomy): Bacteria > Patescibacteriota > Patescibacteriia > UBA9629 > UBA9629 > UBA9629. The sequence goes on from MHJY01000054.1 coordinate 4,965, forward strand.
TCATCGTCTGGTAATTAATCAGCGGGTTTTGCCGTTTGGCTTCTTGGATTCGGTAGTCCGAAATGTCTATTCCATAACAAGAGGTGGGGTTTGCGCCTAAATCAACAAAATGGCGCAGCGTACCACCTTTGCCGCATCCGACATCTAATATTTTTTTGTCATCTAGATGAATGTTGTTTTCGTTTAAAGCTTTGATCAGGCTTCTTTCAAATGATTGTCGAAAAAAAATCGACACATTGTTCCGCAAGTGCCAAGCGTAAGAATAGTTACGAATATTTTCCAAAGGTTTTCTGACCTCGACATAATATTTTTCAGAGTCGATCATTTTAAAAAAATTATTGTTGTAAAACTTTTTTTATCGTTCGGATAACATAATTCACATCTTCTGTCTTCATTTTTGGATATAACGGTAAGGACACTTCTCTTTCATATACCCATTGGGCATTGGGGTATGATTTAGCTTTAATCATTAATGTTTTTTGGTAATATGGATGTAAATATGCCGGAATAAAATGAACACTACAGCCAATTCCTTGCTGTGCCATTCCGGTGATAAATTTATTGCGATTATAGGTTGTTAATAAGATTGGATATAAATGATAATTAAGTTTAACGTTCGGGTCAATAAAGGGAAGTTCTATGCCTTTTATACTAGCTAAACCATGATAGTAGAGTAAAGCATATTTTTTCCTTATTGCATTCAATTTGTCCAATTTTTTTAATTGACAGATGCCTATCGCTGATTGCAGATCAGTCAGATTGTATTTCCACCCGCAGTCTTTGATTTCATAATACCAGTTGCCTTTGTCTGAATATCTTTTCCAAGCGTCTTTATCAAAACCGTGCAATCGTAAAGTTTTGATTTTATCTGCAAGTTTTTCGTTGTTGGTCGTGATAGCACCGCCATCGCCGGTAGTTATATTTTTAGTGGCATAAAAACTAAAACAAGTCGTGTCTCCAAAAGTTCCTATTCTTTTTCCTTGGTATTCACTGCCGAGAGCGTGGGCGGCGTCCTCAACAATATAGAGTTTATTTTTTTTGGCAATTTTGGCTATTTTTTTTTGATCACAAGGCTGGCCAGCAAAATGAACTGGAATAATGGCGCGGGTTTTTCTGGTGATAACAGCTTCAATTTTCGAAGGATCAATATTATATGTTTTCTTATCAATGTCAACTAAGACTGGCTTAGCGCCAACCTGAATAATTACATTTATCGTTGCCGCAAAAGTATAAACGCTGGTAATTACTTCATCGCCGCGACCGATTCCCAAAGCTAATAAAGAAAGATGGAGCGCTCCGGTGCAAGAATTTACAACGATTGCCGACTTCGCGCCGGTATATCTGGCAAATTGTTGTTCAAACAGCTTTGTTTCCGGTCCCATTGTTAGCCAGCCGGATTTTAGCACCTTATTGACTGCCTTTATTTCTTCCAAACCGATCGATGGTAAGGAATACGATAAGAATTTTTTCATAGTAATTGTTTATAGATTGTCTCCATTTTTCCCATCTCTTTTTGCCAATTATAACTTTCATCAATTTTTTTAATATTTGCTCGTCTAATTTGTTCTATTATTTTTGGATTATTGAGACAAAATAATATTTTTTTTGCCAATACTTGCGGATTTTTAACTGGGACAATAAAGCCATTTTCACCATCAGTTATTAGTTCTCGATTAGGTATGAGGTCGGTAATTATCGGGATTGCGCCGCTCCACATCGCTTCAAGCAAACTTACAGAAGTTGTGTCGGTTAAAGAAGTCGAAACGTAAATGTCTGCTTTATTTAAATACCGTGGAATGTCTTTATGGTCAATCCAGCCGATAAATTGGACATTACTAGGTATTCCCAGAAGTTCAGTCATTTTTTTTAATCTGATTTCTTCTGTGCCATTACCAGCAACAATAAATGTAATATCTGGTTTTGCTTTAAGTACGAATGGTATTGTTCTAATTAATGTTTCGACGTTATAAATTGGGTTAAGCCGGCGTAAACTAATTACAATCGGAGTTTCCGTCCTGTCTGCGCCTTCCGAAGTTGGTTCGTTAGTTAAGGGTCTTCGGGATGTCTCAGTGTCAACTCCAAAATAAATAATTTTTATTTTGCTGGCCTCTATGTTTAGCTTGATCAATAGCTTTTGCATGCTTACGGCATCGCAGGTAATGACATCAGCCCTTTTTAGACTATATATAATCAAAGGCTTTTTGACAATAGATTTAATAGTCAAGAGTACGTCCGAACCCCAAACCGTCAGAACAAAGGGGTGGAAGTCGCAAAGGGCGCCAAATAACCCATATAAGCCGGCATAATGGCTGTGCAAGATATCCGGCTGTATTTCTTTTAATATTTTTTTTATTTTATTGACATTAAATAAAAAATGCCCTTTAAGCAGATGTAATTTTATTCCGTCCATAGCGAAAGAACTATTTGGCGGAGTCAAAGTAATCCATTCAATAACATGACCTTTCTCGGCAAAGTGTTTGATCCAGCGGTAGCTATGAATTGAGTCGGCGTTTGCTAAGAAGCAGAGTTTCATACTCAAAAAAAAAGTTGTTTAATTACTGTTTCGATAAATGTATTATACGCTTATATAAAGGCATATTATTTAAAAAAGAAGTAGGAACAAATTTTAAACTATTAATCCACAGGTAAAAAGTGCGTAATAGGCGATAAATGGCAAGTCTAACGAATATTATAAATAGCCAATTTAATTTATCTTTTAAGTTCAGCCAGTGATAAAAAAACTGCTCGTAGAGAGTGTATTTTTTTAGGGGGCGTTGATTTATCGTTGCTTTTTGCAAAACAAATTCGACAAAATTTTTATAAGTATATTTTTTTGATTCGACAATGTCTTTGTAAGCTTGTGTAACTAATTTTTCTCTTGTTTGATCATTTTTAACCATACGCAGGACTTCTTCTATATTGCTAAAGTCTCGCGCTAGTTCGATAAAATGAACGCGTGGTTTTAAAATCCCGTTGTATTGCCCAGTCAGTAAGATTTGGCATGTATTTGTGGCGCAAGCTTCTAAATGTCGCGGCGTGAGAACCTGTAATTTTAACAATCCGTCAAGCTCAGGGAAGCAGGTTTGCTCTATTTTTTCGAAAGTTGCGTTAGGATTCAATTTAAGATAATCAATTGTTTTTGCTCTGATCGTTCCGTTTCGGTCCAGAATGCTTGATCCTCCTTCAACACCAATGCAATATTTACATGTTAAAAGAAATTTGTACCAAGCATCACCGAGCAAAGTATCTTTTCCATCCGTTGAGATATCAATTTTTAGGCCATACTTTGGGGCTTCTTGGCAAAAAATGTCGGAAATTTGCGTTTTTAGGAAGCCGAATTTGCCTAATGACTGTGGTGCCTTGTAAGCTCGATAGCCGATATCGATTTTCCGCCGTTTGATTTTTTTTGCCATGGCGTTGATTTTTTTGATTGTTTTGTCATCAAGATATCCGGTTAAAACTTCAAAAAAAGATACTTTAGAAAAATCAACATTGTGATATATTTTTGGCAATTCGCTTCTTGGGGCGGCCGAAAAAACGTACTTAATTTTAAATTCGTTGATAAAATCGCACAAAGAATCAGTGTAAATAAAGTCATCCTGAGGAAGAGCGATTTTTATCGCCTGAAAATTTTTCACTAAACTAATTTTTTCCAAATGATTTCTAAATTTTTCGTCACCACTCCAGCGAGATGATAGAAAAGTGGTATGAAAAATTATAAAATCGAAATTGATTTTTGATAGATATTTTGGAAATTTACCCAAACTTGTATTTAAATAGTAACATTTAGTCGGTGCATATTTTTTAAAACTATAAAGATGATCCTTTATGGTTGTTCGTAATGGGTAATTGGTATTTCGATATAGTATTAAAACCTTTGATTTCATATCAAGATCTCTTATTTATTGCCAATTTTTTTTTGATGTTTATTAATGTTTGATTCAATAAGTTTTAAGCTATTTTTAGTCCAATCAACGGTTAATTTCAGACCGGCCGGCAACCTAATTTGCGCGACAAAATCGAGTTCTTGTTTGGCTTTGGTGGTGCTGCCAAAGCGTCGGCCTGAGTGGTCCCAAGAACGTTTTGGTAACAGCTCAAAGCCGGCGGTATTTCCAGTGATTTGATTAATCAAAATAGCTAACTGCCGAATTGTAGTTTCGTGGCCGCTTGCTAAATTATAGACGTCGCCATGCTTGCCTTTTAGCGCGCAAGCGAGCAATCCGCGACAAATATCATTAACGTAAATAAAATCACGGCTAGCTCGACCGTGGTTTTGCAGTGGCAAAGGTTCGCCTTTTAAGGCTTTGTAAATGAAAGTAGGTATGACATTACGCCACACAGTGGCGGCGGTGCCTCGCCACTTACCTGCGCCGAGGATTTCGCCGAGGCCGTAAACATTTTGGAAGCGGGCGCGGACAGTGGGCAAGCTATGTTGCTTAAAGTAGTAAGTTGAATAAAATTCACCAATAATTTTCGAGATTGAATAAGGGCTGTCTTGATTGATTTCCACCGGGGCATCTTCATGCGTCGCGCTGGCTGGTCCGTAGGTTTTCTTTGCCACCGAACAGCCAGCCGAAGCGTAGACAACTTTTTTCAACTTCTTAAAATTTTTTAGCCGTTCATATAACTTTAATGTCGTGAGCGTATTATTATCATGGTCAGCCAGTGGGTCAAAGATTGAGTTTTGGTTTCCATGGAAAGTGGCTAAATGAAAAACGTAGTCATAACGATCATCAAGTTGTCTTAAAATTTTGTCGTCGGCGATAGATCCTTCGATAAAGTTTACGCTTTTATTCTGGGGAACATTGATTTTTTCGGCTGATAGTAAATTGTCAACGATGGTTATAGATATGTTCTCGGTGGCGGCCAAGAGCATTTTAATCAAATTACTGCCAATAAAACCAGCTCCGCCGGTGATCAGTATTTTCGAGCCGCTGAAATTGACTGCCAAATTATTTTGTTTTTTGTTTTTCATGAATTTTTAGATGAGTAAAGGTTTGAGAAATATCATGAGTTTTGTACCAATCAATAGTTTGTTTAATTCCATTTTTAAGAGATATTTTTGGTTGCCAGTTAAAGTCAGCTATTGTTTTAGCAGGGTCAAGCAAGATGCTAGGCGCATCATCCGGTCCGCGAGGACGAGTTTCAACAGGCGCATTTTCAAGCCCGAGCGCGCGGACTGCTTCCTGGTACAATTCTTTAATAGCGTAGTCAGAGCCGGTCGAGATATGGTAATAGCCTTTTTCCCCTTGTCCTTGCAGCGCTTTGAGGACGACTTCAATTAAATCATCAATAAAAATAAAATCCCGACGGCTGTCAATAACAAAACATAATTGGTTGTTGGTGAGTCGCTGATAAAAAGTCGGTAGCGGACCGCTTAAATTACGCGGGCCATAAGCATTTGCCAGGCGGAAAGAAATAAAGTCTAAGCCAGAAAGTTCGATGTATTGCTCGCCGGCAGTTTTACTGATGGCATAACTGCTGCCGCCGGTGTAAGCGCCGGAAAATAAAGGATGCTTAAAAGTAATTGGTTGCTCCAACGGTTTTAAACCATAGCAGAGCGAAGTTTGAAAATAAACTAAGCGCTTAATTTTAGCCGCTTGAGACGCCCGGACGATGTTAATTGTTCCAATAATATTAGTCTGAGCGTCCTCAAGCCAATTTTGAGGATCTTTATAAGATGCTGCGGCATGAACCACTAAATCTGGTTTAAAATCATCAAAAATTTTGTTGATCGCTTTAGTATTGGAAATCGTTTCCTCGATTACCGTTAGACGTGGGTGCGGGGTCAGGTTGTCCGGCCGGCCGGTTTGATAATTATCAATTACCAAAACTTCACGGTTTAAGCTAAGTAATTTATCGGTTAAATGTGAGCCGATAAAGCCAGCTCCTCCGGTGATGGTGATTTTCATGACTATAGAAGTTAAAAGTGTTTTTTTATTAACAAAAATCCGCGAATCCGCGAAAATTTTTTTAAAAAGTTAGGATTATAAGCGTCTGCTAAACTTTGGGCCTTTTTGTGAAAAATTGTATTATGTTTCATGCTGTTAGTAGAAACTAAATAAGGGTATACAAAACGCGTAAGATAATCATAACTACCCAGATGCATTTGTTTTTTAATAATAAACTTTTGTTTTAATAAAAAAAGTACCTCGTTTACCTTGCTATAAAAATTAATTTTTGCTGGCTCTATATTAGCTAATCCGACCTTTTTGCGAATATTGTTTAATTTACGAAAGCCATCAAGAAAACCCTCGAATAAGATTAGTTTGCCGTTTTCTTTAAGAAGAGATGTAAAATTATTTAGGGCTAATTTTTGTTCTTCTAGATTTTTCAAGTTAATAAGTACCCTGACACATATTATCACGTCGTATTTTTTATTTAACTTTTTTATTCTCAAAACATTATCAACTAAGAAAGAGTTGTTTACTTCCCCAAAAGCCTTTTTTGCTCGCGCAATCATATGTTTTGAACAGTCAAAAGCATCGATGTGTTTTACAAATTTTCTGAAAACTGAAGTTGAATAACCATTACCACACCCTACTTCCAACACAACATCTTTTTCGTTAAGATACGGGATGATTTCTTCATATTCGAGATTTCTTTGATAAATATCCATAATGTTGATATTCATATCATTTTTAACTTTTTTCGCTCTATAATCCCAATGCGTGATGGATAGTGGTTTCATGTTAAAATTCTTAAACTTTTATTTTTTTATAATTGGAAAAACTATCTCAAAATAAAGATTATGCCCAGCCGCACTTAAATGAAGTCCGTCTGGTAAAAGCAAATTTTTGAGCGAAAGATCTATTTTAATGCCCTTCTGCCAAAACAATTCAATGTCGATTAATCGGGTTCTTGAATTTTTTGCTACCTCGCGGATTATTTGATTATATTCTTCATTACTTTGTTGAAAAGAAAAAGTAGTATTTTTCATCAGATTAGTCTTAAGAGTGGGGTGGTTTGTATTTAAGAAAATTTTTTGACACCCAAATATGCGTGCTCTTTCAATAATTTCTAAAATATTTGCTTTAAATGCCATTTTACTTACACGAGGATGTCCATGGTCGGTTTCCCAATAATTGCAATCATTAAGGCCAAATTGTATTAATAAAATATCTACTATTCCATACTCTTGAATATCAAACGGCATTCTTTCTAAAGCCATTCTAGTAGTATTGCCATTTACAGACGAGTTAATTACTCTTATTTTTTCTCCACTTGGCAATTTTTCTAGCTCTTGAGCGATTTTTGTTACCCAAGTCTTGTGTGGTGAAATAAGCTGACCGAAACATATTGAATCGCCGAAAAAAAATATATTCATAGTTTATTCTTAAACTACCCCAAAATTATTAATCCCAACGTAGTTAAGATGGGTCAAGGAATTTTTTTGAGCTTAAAGTAGAACTGATAAATTGACGTTTTTTGCCATTTTCGATCATTTTGGGTGTTTAAGTAAATTATTATAATAATTGGCTTTGTCGTGAAATTCTTGTTGCCATAGTTCTAAGCTTAAAAGTCCCCAAACTTTTCGGCTGTATTGCCCCTCGTTTTGCATTAACGAGCGAATATCAAATTGGGGATTGAGATATTCTCGTATCTTCGCTTTAGCAGTGGTGAAAATATCAGTAACGTACTCTTTTAGTTCTCCTTTTAGCCACTCGGAAAGAGGGACAGGGAAACCCATTTTATCTTGGCGGTTGGCAATCATCGGTGGCAGTAAACTGCTAAAAGTAGAACGTAATAAATGCTTTAGTTCTCCATTCGCGAATTTAATATTCGCGGGGATCGTGGCTACCAGCTCGATTAAAGGGTGATCTAAAAACGGCACGCGCGATTCCAAACCATGCGCCATGCTCATTCGGTCTTCTACTTGGAGTAATGCTGGTAGCAGAGTTTTAAAGTCAAAGTGGGTCATGCTGTCAAAATAGGACTCTTTTTCTACGTTACTTGCCCAAAAGATTTTTTGAAAATTTTGAAAAGCCGAGTATGGTTCTAAGAGTTCCCAATTAATTTCTTGATGCAAATTATTGGCTCGATTAATCAGTTTAAAGTAGCGGCGGTCACGGCTACCGAACAGCTCATCGCTCCAGAATTCTTGCATCAGCGGCTGGTAATTTTTCAAAATTGCTAAATTGGGAATAATTGATGCGTAAGTAACTACAAAATTGCCGCTGTTCATTGTCCCATCAATGGCGCCTTTGATGCACTGTTCAAAGTAGGCTAATAGATATCGCACGTAACCGCCAAAAATTTCATCGCCACCTTGACCGCCTAACACTACTTTTAGATGTTTACTGGCAAATTGTGAGACTTGATACTGTGGGAATGATCCCGGACCTCCTACAGGATAATCAAGATGATAAATGACTTTGTTAATATTTTTGATAAAATCCCGCGCCTTGATATCAATTTCCCAAAGTTGGGAGTGGTTTTTACGGGCGAGAGCTTGGGCGTACTTCGATTCGTCGTACTCATTGTTTAAGCTAAACTTGCCATTAAAAACTTGAATTTTTTTTTGCTTAAGATGTTTCTGGGCCAAGGTGGCAATTAAACTGGAGTCAAGACCACCGCTTAAGTAAGCCCCAACTTCAACATCGCTTTGCAGATGATATCTAATAGAATCATTTAAAAGTTGCTGGACCTGATTTTGAAAGTACTTTTCGTCGTGTTGCCAGTCAATTTTAAAGTTGACTTCCCAATATTTTTTTATTTTTATTTGGTTATTTTTGATTATTAAATAATGTGCAGGTTCGAGTTGTAACACCTGTTGAAATAAAGTTTTTTCTCCTAAACAAAACTGAAAAGCAAAGTAATCTTTCAGGGCTTGAATGTCGGTTTTTATGCTTGATAAAAATGGGAGCAAAGCTTTTGCCTCCGAAGCAAAAATAAAATTACTATTTTGAGTCGTGTAGTAAAACGGTTTGATTCCAAATCGGTCGCGGGCGCAAAATAGAGTTTGGGTCATTTCATCCCAAATCGCGAAAGCAAACATGCCGCGCAAATGTTGGACGCAATCAGAACCCCATTTGTTATAAGCAGCTAAAATAACCTCGGTGTCAGAAGACGTTTTAAATTTATAAAATAGCGCCAATGATTTTTTCAAGTCGCGGTAATTGTAAATTTCACCATTAAAAGTAATGGTGCATTTATAGTCGTCAGTCATTGGCTGACTGCCAGAGGCGAGATCAATGATGCTTAACCGGCGATGGCCAAAGCCCAGAAAGTGATTTCGCTGAATCCAATAACCCTCCCCATCAGGGCCGCGGTGCGTCTGAAGTGTGTTCATGACCTTAATCTGCCGAGCTAAATTTAGATCAGGTTTAAATTTTAAATTAAGTTTTCCGGCAATTCCACACATAAATTATCCTAATCGGTTTAAAACGTCGCTGATTAATTTGGGGACAAGCGGTTTAATTTGCTACGACGAGTTAAGTTGCGTCATTAGTTACTTTTTTTAATAACCATATTAATCTCAATCGGGTTATATAACTTTGTTACCAGGAGTTTATAAAGTGCAGGTGTAAATTGCCTTAGACATCGCATTAAAAAACTTGTTAATAAATTAAATTGAGAACAAGAAGAGTATTTAAAACGCCGTGGATAATGCCTATAGCCGGACAATTGCGTTTCCATCACCTGACAATTAAAAATTTTTGTAAATAATAGAAATAATGAATTTTGGTCGAAAGTTCTTAAATGCGCGTATTTATATGGATAGTCGGCTTTTGCATATGCAGTTAAATCTTCCGCAAAGGGTGTTCTGATGATTAGTATTCCACTTGGCTTTAGCACTGATAAAATTTTTTTACAGCAGTCATTCAGATCGAAAACATGTTCCAGAACGTCTGTACAGACTATTATATCAAACGAATTCAATTGATAAGGCATGTCTTCTATTAAGGAAAAGCAAACTTGGATTCCTTTTTTTTGAGCATGTTTTAAATAATCTATGCTGATATCCATTCCATATCTTTTTAAATGAGGAAATTTTGTTAATATTCTACCCAAACCAACGCCAATATCGAGAATAAAATCATTGGCTTTGGAATATTTAGCAATCAGCCCAGCGGTTGCGTTTTCTGATTCTTTCCAGAGGCTTTCATCAATGAAGGGATTTTTTCCAGTTTTAGTCATCTCAGAAACATGATCATGGGCGATTATTTCATAATTTTTTATGTACTCATTTGCATTCGAAAAAAAAGGTATATCGCTTTCAAAGCGTATAGGTTGACGGGAAAATGATATGGGCATCCGTTTAGTTATTGTTTTTTCTGCAAGCATAGTTGGACTATAGAGTTTTTTTGCTAATAATTATGCTGTTCCATTTTATTTTAATCGCATTTATAAAAACGTTTCTTTCCGTTTTGCTCAAGAGAAATATACTTAACATCAATATTAGACTAAACATCGTGAAGGAATAGATTAATTCTGTGCTTTTAGAAAAGCGATGTAGTTTAAATATGATTATTACAAATAAAATATACATTCCGATAAATGTCAATAATTGCCTCCATGCATAAATAATCGGGAGATATTTATGTTGGCGAAAACGCAACTTATTCCATAATATTAATAGAATATCCATTAGCAAATACCCAAAAATTAGCGCGATGCCAGCACCAATAATTCCGAGTTTTAAAGTAAGAAGAAAACTCATAAATACAAAAAGGGTTGCTGTAAGTGTTTGGATATAAGTAACGTATTTAACTTCTTTTGCATAATACATGGAAGGAAGAAGAATACTAAAAATGCCAATTAATAAATAGGCCGTTGCAATTAGTCCAACAACCGGGTATGCAATATAGAAATTAGGATTGACTAATAATGCGAACATCGGTTTTGCAAAAAGATAAAATAATAAACTGATTAAGCCGCCAAAAAGTACGTAGTATTTCATTACTCGACTAATTAGTACCTGTGCTTCTTGTTGCTTTTGGGAAAAAGATAAGAAAAAAGGCAACCACGCTGTTTGAAATGCCGAAACCAGTAATAACATAGGACTGGCAAAGCTGACTGCGATGGCGTATAAACCCACGGCGTCTAATGCGTTGTGTTGATGCGCTAAAATGTAAAAGTTTCCTTGTTGTAAAATATAAAGCGCAAAAAAAGAAGGTATCATTGGCAGACCATGCCTGAATAAGTTTTTAATTCCGAGAAGATTTACTTTTAAGGAGATCACTTGAATTGCAGGGATTAAGAATATCAAAAACGACAATATGTTGCTAATCAGTTTTGCTTCGACCATGCCAGCTATTCCTTTTTTAAATAAGATTACAAATAATATGCTTAGTAGTGCTGCAGTAAATGTGGATACCGCGGAGAGTATAATAAACCTTTTTTGATTTTCTTCGAATTGCAGTTTTAGGATAAAAGGAGTGAGGATGTTTGTAAAGGCGGTACCAACGAGAGTTAATATGATTAATTTTTTGTAATTATCAAGAGGAAACAGTATTCGATTAATCGGTTCGATAAATATGATGCCCAAGATTAGCATTAGCAATGAACCGAAAAATAGAATGATAAATGCTTGAGAAATTGTTTGATTCTTATGTTTTTCATCTTTCTGGTCAAAATAACAAATGCCAATTGCCGTTCCTAAGCCAAAAGAAAAAAGAGTTGATAAAAATATGACTAGAAAATTAAGCATTGACATAACGCCGTAATCTTTAGGTGTTAGATAAAACGTGAATAGAGGGAGTATTAAAATACTAATAAATTTAGTAAAAAACCCGCCTACGCCGTAGATGAGGGAACCTTTAATTAGCCGTTTGAGATGCTGTCTTAACATTGGTTGAAAAGAATATTTTTTGACTAATTTTATATGCGCTTCGCCCAGTTCCGCAATCATTCGTCGGTTTGCGGGTAGATCGAAAAGTTTTGATAGCCGTTCTAATTTTTCGCTCATCACTCCCCACCAACATATTCCATCCACTCTTCACCGTCTCCACCCATTCGGTTTCCGCGCGTAACGTCACGCAGGGCACGCGGGCCCAGTATGCTTCTTTTTGGACGCCGCCGGAATCAGTTAAAATCAATTGCGCGTTAGTTTCAAGGCTGAGCATATCAAGATAGCCGACTGGCTCGATAAATTGAATATTGCTAAATTGTTCAATTATTCCATTATTGAATTGTTTTCTGGTGCGGGGATGGACAGGAAAAATGGCTTTTATTTTGCTTTTGTTAACGGCTCGCAGAATATTTTTTAAAATTTTTAGCTCGTCAGCAGTGCCGGCGCGGTGTACAGTCAGCAGTAAGTATTGTTTTGGCGTTAAATTTAATTTTTCTAATATTTTTGCTCGCCCGCCATTTTGGCGGGATTTTTGAGCGGCGATCTTGCGGTATTTCAAGAAAACATCGTACATTACATCACCAACTAGATGAACGCCTTGGGTAATTCCTTCTTTTTTAAGGTTTTTAACTGCTGTAGAAGTTGGACAAAAGAGTAAGTCAGATAGATGATCAGTTAAAACCCGATTGATTTCCTCTGGCATTTGCCGGTTGTAACTGCGTAGTCCGGCCTCGACGTGGGCAATCGGTAAATGTAATTTGGCCGCGGTCAAGGCGCCGGCTAAAGTAGATGTCGTGTCGCCAATCACCATCACCAAATCTGGGTTAGTTTTCAAAAAGATTTCTTCAAGCTTGATTAACATTTGCCCGGTTTGCCATGTAGGCAGTCCTGAACCAACGTTCAGACAGTAGTCAGGTTTAGGAATCTGCAATTCTTTGAAAAAAATCTGCGACATCAAAAAGTCGTAATGCTGGCTGGTGTGAATGATGATCGGTCGTAGTTGGGGATTTTTTTTAAATGCGTTAATGAGCGGAGCGGCTTTAACAAAATTTGGGCGGGCGCCGATGATGATGGCAATTTTACTCAAAAAATTTCTGGACATGGGAAATGATGTAGTTTTGATCTTTTGCGGTCAATTCCGGATAAATTGGCAAGCTGATTACTTCACGGGCCGCTTTTTCGGAAATCGGCAAGTCGCCTTTTTTATATCCCAAGTATTTTAAAGCCGGCTGAAAATGCAATGGCAGGGGATAGTAAATCATCGACGGGATGTCGTGGTCAGAGAGATAATTTCTTAAGGCGTCGCGCTTAGCGGTACGGATAGTGTATTGGTGAAAAATATGGTTGGATTGCTTTATATCGTTTGCTCCCACCCCCCTTGATCCCCCCTCAGGCATGGGGGAGATAACCGGCACTTTGATTTCGGAAATATTTTGAAACGCTTGATTATATTTTTGAGCGATCTGACAACGCTTTAAGTTCCACTCATTCAAATATTTTAGTTTAATCCTCAATATTGCTGCCTGTATCGCGTCAAGACGCGAATTTGTTCCTAAAATTAAATTTTTATATTTCTCTTTTGGCGAAGAGCCGTGATTACGCAACAGCCTGATTCGGTCAGCCAGTTTTGAATTACTCGTCGTCACCATACCACCATCACCGAATGCTCCCAGATTTTTTGACGGAAAAAAACTAAAACATCCGCAATCGCCGATCGAACCAGCGCCCTTCGACCCCATCGCCTGGCAAGCGTCCTCAATCACTTTTAAATGATGCTGTTTTGCGATCGTCATTATTTTTCCCATTTCGGCCATCTGCCCAAATAGATGCACTGGAATAATTGCTTTAGTTTTTTTGGTGATTCGAGCTTCGATTTTAGCTGGATCAATATTAAAGGTATTTGGATCAATATCAGCAAATATCGGTCGGGCGCCGCAGGCGGCAATGACTTCGGCAGTGGCGATAAAAGTAAATGGCGTGGTGATAACTTCGTCGCCTGGACCGATGTCAAACGCCCGAAGGGAAAGTAATAATGCATCAGTCCCGGAATTTAAGGCCACGGCATATTTGGTGCCGCAAAATTTAGCAGCCTCAACTTCGAAATTTTCAACTTCTGTGCCGCCGATAAACACACCGCTTTCTAAAACTTTTTTAATAGCGGCATCAATTTGTGGACGCAGAGTTTGATATTGTAAACGTAAATCGAGAAACTGCATGTTAATAACGAATAACCAAGATACAAGATACAAGTGTTATTTGGTGTTATCATTTACAACCGTTCAACCACATCAACATTTTTTTTATACTTTTTTCTGCAAACTTTGCATCTGGCATTATTTTTTGTGAAACTTAATTTATTTCCGCACTCGCATACCCAGCCGATTAATTTTGCCGGTACTCCGGCGACCAGCCCATAGTCCGGTACATCCTTGGTAACCACAGCTCCAGCGCCGATCAATGCCCAAGAGCCGATCGTATGCCCGCAAACAATGGTGGCATTCGCGCCGATGGTGGCGCCGGTTTTGACTAACGTCGGCAACCACTTTCCATACTGCGGGAATTTTGCTTTAGGATAGCAAGCCCGAGGGCTAAGATCATTAGTAAAAACCGCGCTCGGCCCGACAAACACATCATTTTCCAAAGTAACTAAGTCCCAGACATCGGTATTTGACTGAATTTTTACCCCTTGGCCGAGCTTGGCGCCTGCGCAAATTAAGCAGTTATGTCCAATTACGCAGTTTGGCCCAATCGTCGCGCCGGCCAGAACCGTTGTGTGTTGCCAAATTTTTGTACCAGAGCCTATTTTGGCGTCCCGAGTGCTCGGGACGGTCGGATGCGCCCAATAATTAGTTTTTTTGGCCATAAGCTTTGTAAAGTTGTTCGACTAAACGGATTGATTTTAAAGACTCCGCGGGCAAGATGCCTTTACCCTTCAACAAGTCTTGGTAAACGGCGCGATGTAAATTTTCGTAAGAAAGATTATCTTGCGAGGAAAAGTTGTAGTCTACGCCGTTAACTTTAAATACCCGCCGTTGAGTTGCGCGCGGCTGATCGGTCGAAAGCTGCCAGCGGCATAAATAATTGATGCCGACGATTACCCCGGAAGCTGATTTGTCAGATAGACTAAATGTCGCGATTTTTTTGGCGTCGCCGAATAAATGGATTAACAAATCGAAGTAATGAATCCCTAAATTAAATAAAAGTCCTCCGGAACGTTTTAGCTGGCCTTTCCAACTGTTATAATATTCTAAGTCGCGCCAAACCGAGATGTCCATTTCTATTTCGTATTTTTCGACCGGTGAAATTAATTTACGAAGCTCAATAACTTGCGGATGATAGCGGAGTTGCAGGACAGTATAGA
>MHJY01000054.1:20181-42591 GCA_001818235.1 Candidatus Jacksonbacteria bacterium RIFOXYB2_FULL_44_15
AGGCATAATAAAACCACTGCCGATAATCGAAAAATTCATACGTAATTTGACCCCTCCAATTTAGCATTTATCTTAAGTATCGTTTATCTTAGGTAACGGAGTGATATTTGTCAAATTCGATAAACATTTTTATAGGCGCGGTTCAAAATGGCATTTCGCGTGTCAACCACCACTTTAGCTTTTTGGGCGACCGTGTCGTAATCTACATCGCTATGGTTTGTCAGAATTAAAATCAGATCATGGTTTTGCAAAGCGAGCGCGGTCAACTTGCTTATCCTTGGAATTTTAATCGGTGCTGGCAGTTCGGCGGAGCGGGGAATTACAAGTTCCGGAATATACGGGTCAAAATACGACAGCTTGGCTCCTTTGCGATACAGCATCTCGATTACCTTGATGGCCGCTGATTCGCGGGTATCTTTGATGTCTTTTTTGTAAGAAACGCCGAGGATCAAAATTTTTGATTGATTAATTGATTTGGCTTGAGCGTAATTAAGCGCGGTCGTCACTAAGGTAACTACATGGTGAGGCATCATTTCATTGATTTCTCCGGCGAGATCGATAAAACGGGTAAAAAAGTTAAATTGTTTGGCTTTGTACGATAAGTAAAACGGATCAACCGCGATGCAATGTCCGCCGATGCCCGGGCCCGGGTAGAATGGCATAAAACCATATGGCTTGGTGGAGGCCGCTTTGATGACTTCCCAAATGTCAATGTCCATTTTGTTGCATAACATCGCCAGCTCGTTAATCAGCGAAATGTTGACGATGCGAAAAATATTTTCGAGCAGTTTTGTCATCTCCGCGGCTTTGGCGGTGGAAACCGGCACTGGGTGGTCAATAATCTGGCCGTAAAATAAGGTCGCCATTTTGGTGCACTCTGGAGTAAGGCCGCCGATAACTTTGGGCGTGGTAACGGTATTATAATCTTGATTGCCCGGATCAACCCTTTCCGGAGAAAAAGCCACGAAAAAATCTTGGCCAACATTCATTTGGCGGGCTGACTTTGCCCCTGAATTCATCAAGATCGGCAAAACTATTTCCTCGGTCGTGCCCGGATAAGTCGTGCTTTCCAAAATAATCAGCTGGCCTGAACGCAGGTGTTTGGCGATTTCGGACGTAGCGCTGGTAATAAATGATAAATCCGGATTTTTATATTCATCCAGCGGCGTTGGTACGGCGATGATGATCACTTCTGATTTTGCGAGTTGGTCAAAAGCTGTCGTTGGGTGAAACAAGCCGGATTTTAAGGCGACCGCGATTTCAGAATTTTTGATATCATCAATATGGGATTTCCCGGCGTTTAAACCATTTATTTTTCGCTCATCTTTATCAACTCCCCAGACGTTAAAGCCGGCTTTGATTATCGCCAGAGCCAGTGGTAAGCCGACGTATCCTTGGCCGATTATCGCTACTTTTGCTTTTTTTGTTTTAATTAGATTTTGCAGATTGTTCATGATTTCTGCTGATTAGTATTATTAGACTGTAGAAGAATAGATAGCAGACCTCTGTCATTGCGAGAAGCGACCCTAAGGAGCGACGAAGCAATCTCGTTTTGTAATTAAATATCAGAGATTGCCACGCCCCGAGTACAGGGCTCGCAATGACAAAAGCTTTGTTCTACACTCTAATTATAATTAAAAATGTAATAAAAACAAGATTTAGATTTTTTTTAAGCCGTTCGCTAAATTTATTTGCGGCTGGTAATTGAGTATTTTTTTTGCCTTGGAAATATCAGCACAACTGTAATGGATGTTTCCGGCCCGTTCCGGTTTAAAAATTGGTTGGCGATGTGATTGCCCCATTATTTTTGCCATCAATTGATACAAATCAATAATAGTCGTCGCTTTGCCGCTTCCGATGTTAAAAATTTGGCCGTTAGCTGTATCAGGCGCCCGGAGCGCGCAAAGATTCGCCGTTACCACATCATCAACATAAATAAAATCGCGCGTTTGGCGGCCGTTGCCATAAATAATCGCCGGTTGTTTTTTACTTAATTGATCGCGAAACGTGGTAATTACCGCGGCATAATTGGACTTCGCTGGCCATGGTTGGCCGTAAACATTAAAGTAGCGCAAGATGATTACCGGCAGTTGATAGAGTCGCGAAAACATTAGGCCGTAATTTTCTGAAATCATTTTTGTCAGAGCATAGGGCGAGGCAGGATTCAAAACTTGCGTTTCCTTGATTTTTTGCTGCCGGCTGTCTCCATAAACGGCGCAGGAGCTGGCTATAATCACTTTTTTAATTTTGGCCTGGCGGGCCGCCAAAAGCACATTAAGAGTTCCGGTAGCGTTAACCTGATGATACAGTTTCGGGTATTTTACGCTTTCTCCCACCAATATTTTTGCCGCCAAGTGAAATAAAACATCTTCGCCTAGAAATTCCTGGCGGAGAAAATTAAAATTTTTGATGTCGCCCAATTTAAAATCAATTTTATTTTTGACACCGCTTAAATTTTCGAGCGTCCCGGTCGAAAGATCATCAATTATTTTTACTTGATGCTTTTTGCGGATTAGCTCAGTCGCCAAGTGACTGCCGATAAAGCCAGCGCCGCCGGTGATAACGATTTTCATAAAACTATTATATCACTCTAATCAATAATTTAAAAAAAAGCCAGTAGGCTTGCCCCGTTACACTCTTGTTTAGATAATTATTTTTTACGGTTTGAGGTAATCTCAAAACTGTCATTCCGAGCGTTAGCGAGGAATCCCTTTCATAAACAATGGCTCAAATAAGAGATCCCTCGACAATCTCGGGATGACAAAAAGACGTCTGAGTGTAACGGGGCGCGCATTGACTGGCAATAGTCAATAGTATATGATTTATAAATATGTATAAAGTAACTATTATCGGCTCCGGTTATGTTGGTTTGGTGACGGCTGTTTGCCTGGCTGATATAGGCCATCAGGCAATCGGCTATGATATTGATCGGCAAAAAATTAAAACTTTGCGCGACGGGCGAATACCATTTTACGAACCGGATTTGGCCGAGATGTTTAAAAAAAATTTGTCAGCTGGACGGTTAACATTTACCGCCAGTTTTGATGACGCGATGGCCGAAGCTGATTTGGTTTTTATTTGCGTTGGAACGCCGGCCAAAGCCGATGGCAGTAGTGACATGGGAGCATATTTTAAGGTGATTGGCGCGATTAAGGATCATCTCAAAAAAACGTCAAATGCTTTGCCGGTCGTGATTAACAAAAGCACTGTGCCGCTGGGTACTGCGCGTCATGTCAACACGGTCATCAAAAATATCTCGATCGTATCTAACCCTGAATTTTTGCGTGAAGGCAAAGCTGTCGCGGATTTTACGCGCCCAGACCGCATTGTTTTGGGTTTTAAAGATAAATCAGAGCCGGCGGTAAAAATTTTATTGAATCTATATCGGTCTTATCGTTGCCCTAAATTGGTCACCAACTGGGAAACTGCGGAAATGATTAAATATGCGGCCAATGCTTTTTTGGCGACAAAAATTTCTTTTATTAACGAAATTGCCAATACTTGCGAACGCGTCGGCGCTGACGTCCAAACAGTCGCCACCGGAATCGGTTATGATCCGCGCATCGGTCGCCAATTTTTGCGTCCGGGTATCGGGTACGGGGGCAGTTGTTTCCCTAAAGACGTGCGCGCCTTGCAATGGCTAAGTTTAAAGAAGCGCTATCATTTTAAATTACTGCGGGCTGTAATCGAAGTCAACAGCCAACAGCGTCAATTGGCCGTTCAAAAAATTACGCAAGCGTTGGGCGGCTCGTTAAGCGGCCGGCGCATCGCGGTGTTAGGGTTGGCGTTTAAGCCGGAAACCGATGATATTAGAGAGTCTGCCGCGATTGAGATAATTAAAAATTTACTTGCTTCTGGCGCTCGCGTTAAAGCCTATGATCCGGTTGCCGCGAAAAACAGCCGGCAAGCCCTCAAAGGCAAACTTAATTTTTCGATTGCAAAGTCGGCGATGTCGGCCGTGACCGGCGCGGGCTTGATGTTTTTAGCTACCGAATGGCCGGAATTTTTGGCTTTAGATTGGGCGCAAGTTAAAAAAGCGATGAAAGGGACTTGGGTAGTCGACGGTCGAAATGTATTGCCGCGCCCGGAACTGGAGAGGCAGGGTTTGCATTATGTCGGCTTTGGCGTTTAATGTCGGATGAAATTATATGATATCCACAAAACCTCGAGATTTTTTTAAAAAATTTATTAAACTGATCAGCCCGCGGAACGTATTTTTTTTATTTTTGGCGGCCGTTTTGATTGTTATTTTTTCTTGTTTTTTTCTTTTGCGCCGCGAAGTTAATGTTGCTCGGAATCAAATTTATGAAATTTTGCCCGGATTAAGTTCGCGTGAAATTGCATACGATTTGGCCGCAAAAAAAATCATCAAAGACCCGGCGCTGTTTAATTATTACATTAAACTAAAGCATTTGGATAAAAATTTGCAGTCAGGCCGGTTTACTTTTAGCGGCGAGCCGATGGATATGGTTGGATTGGTGCGTTTTTTAACTTCCGGAGCGCGAGCCAAAGAAATTACTTTGACAATCCCCGAAGGCTACACCGCCAGCGAAATCGCCGGAGTTTTAACCTCGCGGAAGATCGCGCAAGCAGATGATTTTCTACAGTTGGTTGAGAGGCGCGATTTGGAAGGATACCTGTTTCCAGACACTTATCGCCTCTACGAAGACTCAACTGCCCGCGAGCTGATCGAAAAAATGTTGGCTAATTTTGAGCGCAAATTAACGCCAGATCTGCGCGCGGAAATTTTACGGCAAGGCCACAGCGTAAAAGACGTAGTTATCATGGCTTCGATTTTAGAAAAAGAAGTCAGAACCGAGCAAGATATGAAATTAGCCGCTGATATTTTATGGCGTCGCTTAAACAGCGGTTGGCTGTTGCAGGTTGATTCGTCTTTAAATTACGTTTTAGCGACTAAAGATCCGGCTCTAAGTTACGCCTCGATGCAAATTGATTCTCCTTATAATACTTACAAACATCAAGGCTTGCCGCCGACCGCTATAGGCAATCCGGGTCTGCAGGCGATTTTGGCCGCCATTTATCCGCTGGCCAATGATTATTGGTTTTATTTATCAAAACCGAGCGGCGAGACTGTTTTTGCGCGAACTTTGGCGGAGCAAGAAAGCAATAAAGAAAAATACTTTATATATTGACAATCTTAGTCAACTGATTCATATTGGCATTATCATCAAAAACTTTGTATTTTTAATTTTTCAGCCATATGTGCGGCATAATTGCTTATCAAGGTTTCCGAGACGCAGGGGTAGTAGTTCTCAGAGGTTTAAAAAAACTCGAATATCGCGGGTATGATTCTTGGGGTATCGGAGTGCTTAAAGAGCATCATTTTATTATTAAAAAAAATCCGGGGCAAATAAGCGCTATTGGAGAATGCGATTTTAAACAAGTGGGATCGCGCCTTGGATTGGGCCATACGCGCTGGGCGACGCATGGTGGTGTTACGCGCGCCAACGCTCATCCGCATTTGTCGACCGATGGCCGTTTGGCGGTTGTTCAAAACGGCATTGTCGAGAATTTTTTGGAATTAAAGGCCAAACTTAAGGCCAAGGGTTATATTTTTAAGAGTGAAACCGATACCGAGGTGATCGCCAATTTAATCGAAAGCGAATTAAAAAAATTAAAAACATCACGCGATCCCGAGAAGAATTTACGCTCAGCAGTCCGCCTGGCGTTTTTAAAATTAAACGGCCGCAACGCGATTGTCGTTTTAGATAAAGTAACCGGGGTGATTGTCGCGGCGCGGCAGGGGTCACCCTTGATTGTCGGGGTCGGGAAAAAGGAATATTTTATCGCTTCCGACATTCCGGCATTTTTAGAATATACTAACCAGGTAATGTATCTGGACGACGGGCAAATGGTTGTTTTAAGCGACGGCGAAAAAAAGAAACATTATCAGGCGAAATTCTATGACATTGCGCGAGGAGTAGAAATAAAACGCCGTTTAATTCGCGTTGATTTAAAAGCGGAGATTGCCGAAAAGGGTAAATACTTGCATTTTATGATCAAGGAAATCATGGAGCAAAAAGATACGATCCGCCGTGCAGTCAGCCAGGATGATCGAGAAATAAGAAAAATAGCCCGGATGATTCGGCAAGCTTATGGCACTTTTTCCGTCGCTTGCGGGACAGCCGGCTACGCGGCGATGATTGGTGAATATTTGTTCGCCAAGGTTGCAAAGCGCCATCTAAATTTTAGCGTTGCCTCGGAGTTTGCCGCCTATGAACCTTTTTTAACTGATAAAACATTGATGCTGGTTACGTCGCAGTCAGGCGAAACTGCGGACGTTTTAGAAGCGATGGAAGCGGCTCGGCGGCAAAAGGTCAAAATAGTCTCTTTGGTTAATGTGCCAGGGTCAACTATCGCCAAGAAATCAGATCACACTTTTTTTATTAAGGCCGGCCCAGAGCATGCGGTGGCTTCGACTAAGGCGGCGACATCGCAAATTGCTTTGCACACGCTCCTAGCCTATGCCTGCGCTGAGCGTTTAAGTGAAGGTAAGGCGCTTTTAGTTAATGCCGCCGGGCAGGTGAACGATATGCTTAATCCGCGATACGGCCAGCACCTTTACCGCTTGGCGCAAAAAATTCAAAAAGCCGATCATTTATACGTTATCGGTCGGGGGCTAATGTACCCGGTAGCCTTAGAAATCGCGCTCAAAATCAAAGAAGTAAGTTATATTCACGCGGACGGATTGTCGGCCGGAGAGCTTAAACACGGAACCATCGCCCTGATCAGCCCAGGAACGCCGTGCATTGTAGTCGTGGCTAATGACGAAAATCGTGAAGCGATTTTATCAAATGCCCAGGAAGTCAAGGCGCGAGGCGCCTATATTATCGGTATTGCGACGGAAAACCAATCAGTTTTTGATTATTTTATCCGAGTACCGGACGTGGGCCTAGCCGCCCCGATTGCCAGCATCATCCCAGGACAAATTTTGGCTTATCATTTAGCGGTCCTGCGCGGCTGTGATCCGGATAAGCCGCGGAATTTAGCCAAGAGTGTGACGGTCAAATAGTATCAAGTATCAAGTAGTAAGTATCAAGTATAAAGAAAGATTTCTGCTTGTGCAGGAATGACAATAGAATGCTATAAACGATAATCGCGTAAGTTTTAATATACTTAATACCTCATACTTTATACTTGATACTATCCTAACGTCGATCCGCTATCGAATCAGCCAAAGCAGTTTCATCTGCGGGTGGTTTGATAGAAAGGATCGCTAAGACTATGGAAAACACCAAACTTCTCTCCCGCATCAAGGAAGATGGGGTCAAATTTTTAATGATGCAGTTTTCCGATATTCACGGACTGCCCAAGAGTTTCATCATTCCAGTATCCAAGGCCGAGGAAGCCTTAAAGCACGGCATTTGGTTTGACGGCTCTTCGATTGAGGGCTTTACTCGCATCGCCGAAAGCGACATGTTTTTAAAACCTGATCCGACTACGTATGGGATTATGGAGTGGATACCGTTAACGGACGGCAAGACCGCGCGCTTAATTTGCGACGTGCATACCCCGGAAGGCAAACCTTTTATCGGCGACCCGCGTTTGGTGTTAAAGCGGGCGATGGCCGAAGCCAAGTCCGCGGGCTACATTTATAAAACCGGTGTGGAACTGGAATTTTTTCTTTTTGCCCGGGACGTGCAGGGGCATCCGCTGGCTGAATCCAAAGGCAATGGCTATTACTTTAATGCTGATACTTCCCGGATAGTGCAGGTTAAGGAGGAAATAATCCGGGCGCTCACTGCCCTGAATATCGAAGTGGAATTATCACACTTGGAAGTCGCCCATAATCAGCACGAAATAGATTTTAAATACGCCGATGCCCTGACCACGGCGGATAACGCCATGACTTTTAAATTGGTGGTAAAATCAATTGCCGAAAAGCACGGTTTATACGCTTCGTTTATGCCCAAGCCAATTTTTGGAGTTAACGGATCTGGCATGCATACGCATCAAAGTTTATTTACTCTTGACGGCAAAGTGAATGCTTTTTTTGACGAGCGGGCAAATTACAATTTATCGCCGCTGGCCCAAAAATTTATTGCCGGCGTTTTAACTCACATTAAAGAAATTTGCGCGGTGGTAGCGCCGACCGTTAATTCTTACAAACGTTTAACCCCTGGCTACGAAGCGCCGGTCTATATTTGCTGGGCGCGGCAAAATCGCTCGGCCTTGGTGCGAATTCCGCGAGCTTTTGCCGGCAAATCCGAAGCGACTCGTTTCGAACTGCGCTGTGCGGATCCGGCGGCTAATCCGTATTTGGCTTTTGCCGCGATGCTTGTCTGCGGTCTTAAAGGAATTAAGGAAAACTATAAGATTCCGGCGGCGTCGGAAGAAGACGTGTTTAAATTGGACGACGCGGCTTTATCGCAGAAACACATTGATAAATTGCCGGCATCTTTGAACGAAGCTTTGTCGTATTACGAGAAGAGTGATTTAGTCAAAGATTTGCTCGGTACTCATATTTACCGTGAATTTCTGAAAGCCAAACAGCAAGAATGGGATGCATTTCGAATCGCGGTAACTGACTGGGAGAAAGAAAAGTATTTGGAGGTATTGTAATGATTCAGTTGGTGGGTTAATTGGTTAACGGGTTGGTGAGTTGATCTCTTCCCTAAAAAAAGTTAGAGGCTATTTGGAGTTTATCAGGTTAATCCAAATGGCCTCTAAAAAATAGACTGATTGTTGTGGTTTGAAGGTTGTTAGACGGTTTCATTAACGAATGCAAGTAGCTCTTTTTTCAACTGCTCTTCTTCAAAAGGCGCAAGTACTTCCTCAATGGTAGTGATTGTTTCCACTATAGTGGGCACAATCCAACTGTATCTATATTTAGCCATCGTCAATTCTCCTGGCAAGATTTGATTCTTGGTGGAAATTTTATTTCCTTTCGCTCCACACTGTACAGTGACGGCGAACTCTTTGTGAGTTTCTTTAAAGATCCACCAGCCAGTTGTCATTTTAAAAGGTACGATGGTTATTGTGAATCCAGACCATTGAGTTTGGTATGCGCCGCTATCTAACGCTTTCCATGTAACAATTCCTTTGACTGTTGCTGTCCTTAAATTATCAAGCAATTTCTTCACCTCCTTAAATTTTAATGTTGAAATTGATTGTGTTATCAACATGACATATTTTGTATTTAGTGTCAACTTTGACACTGTAACTCCCATCAGGTAAGATTGATGAAGATTTGTCACTTTAAAAATATTTGATAAAAATTATTTAAATCAATAAAAACAAAAACAAAAATATGTCTAAAAACGAACAAAAAAAAGAAATCAAACCGGTTGTCAGTGATCAAATATCCGGTCAGCAACTGTTGGCGTTAAAACAGATTTTACTTGGTTGTCAGAAACAGATCGCTCTGGCGCAAAAGACGGTCAATGAGTTTTTGGGTGTTGATCTACCGCAAGCCGGATTTAACGCGATCATAAATGGCGAACAAACTGCCAAAACCGGCTCAGCCAAACGAATCAAGGAGCGGCGGAAAAAAGACGATGCCGATCCCTTTCATGTCGAAAAATTTCCTAACGGCGATGAGGTGATTGAAGGCGTTTTCAACGGTTTCCAGATGATCGCCGGCGACGGCACGCCTTATCTGGTGCCGGAAAATTACGCTTCCAAATCAAAACTAGTCGAAGGCGATTTATTAAAATTAACCATTACTCCGCAGGGGCGTTTTATCTATAAACAAATCAGTCCGCTGGAACGAGAACTAAAACGCGGAGTGTTGATGTATCACGCCGAAAACGATCAATTTTTGGTTAATGCGGACGGCAACGAATATCATTTGCTTAAAGCCTCGGTTACCTATTATAAGGGCGAGATTGGCGATGAAGTTATAATAGTCGTTCCTAAAGGATTGCCTTCCCAT
This sequence comes from Candidatus Jacksonbacteria bacterium RIFOXYB2_FULL_44_15, assembly GCA_001818235.1. Taxonomy (GTDB): domain Bacteria; phylum Patescibacteriota; class Patescibacteriia; order UBA9629; family UBA9629; genus UBA9629. Next base: position 30,077 of record MHJY01000054.1, read on the forward strand.
TGGGCAGCTGTCGATAACATCGTTAAAAGTTTGCCCGGGAAAATAATCGTGCCGGAATTAGCCTCTCCAAAAATTCCGGAGAAATTAACCACGCCGGCGGTTGCGGATATTCTAGAGTTAAAAGCGCCAGCTGCTAACCCATTAGTAAATCAACCGGAACCGCTGCCTAAAATCGCAGCTGACCCGCAGGATCAATTATTGTCTGCACCGCATCTAAAATCAGTCGAGGAGCTGAATGAATTGGAGGAGATATAGAGTTGGAATTTCATTGAAAATTGTAAATTGAAAATTGGAAATTTATCTTTATGACTCTCTATCGCAAGTATCGTCCGCAAATTTTTGCGGACTTTGTTAACCAAGCGCCGATCAAGGCGACTATCCAAAATCAGATTGCCAAAAGCTTTTTAGCCCACGCTTATTTATTTACCGGTCCGCGCGGTGTCGGAAAGACCACAATGGCCCGGTTGATAGCCAAAGCTCTAAATTGCGAGCGCCGGCCTAAAGGCGAGTGGGAACCATGCAATGAGTGCACTCCCTGCCAGGAAATTAACAAAGGGATATTTTTGGATTTAGAAGAGAAAGACGCCGCTTCCAATCGCGGCATTGATGATATTCGGAATTTGCGCGAAAAAGTCCGCTTTGCGCCGAGCCGCGCGCGTTATAAAATATTCATTATTGATGAGGTGCACATGCTGACTTTGCCGGCTTTCAACGCTTTATTAAAAACATTGGAAGAACCGCCGGCGCAGACGATTTTTATTTTAGCGACGACTGAGCCTTTTCGCCTGCCGGAGACGATTATTTCTCGTTGCCAGCGGTTTGATTTTAAAAAAGTAAGTTTTGGTGAAATAGAAAAATTTTTGGAGAAGATCGTCAAATTGGAGAATTTTCAGGTGGAGTCTAAAATTTTGACCAATATTGCCATTCGCTCGGAAGGTTGCTTGCGGGACGCTTTAAGCATTCTCGGCCAAATTTTAACTCTGGTTTCTGAAGGCGCCGATAAAATAATTACCTGGGACGAGGCTCGATTGGTAATTCCGCGGTCCGATCAGGGACTGATAAGTGAGTTGGTTTTAAAATTGGAGCGGTGCGACACCGCCGGCGCCGTCAAAAGCATTAATCTTTTGATTTCTGATGGCGTGGATTTGGATCAGTTTACATTGGACTTAATTAATTTTTTGCGCGATAAAATGATCGTGGCGATCACGGCTGGATTAAACGCTCCGGCGCGATTTTACAGCCGGCTCCTTGATATTTTTTTAAAGCGTTATAATGATTTAAAGCAGGCGTCATTTTTACCACAATTGCCATTGGAACTTGGCGTTTTGGAAGCCGGTGAATATACTTTGACTGATTTGGGCGGCGAACAACAAATCAACGATATCCTACCAGCCGATAATCATGGCGAGCCATCGCCGCCACAGAAGCCCGAAGTCAGGGACGAACACTTAGCGCCCAGCAAAAGCGAGAGCGAAATATGCGTTGAACCAACAGCATCAGCCAAAATTGATTTAGCCGCCATTCAAGCCAAGTGGCCGGAAATTTTACTGCAGGTTCGAGCTCGCAATCATTCTTTGCCTGTGGCGTTAACAGCCTGTCGTCCGTTGCGCGTTGATGGCAATAAGCTAGTTTTAGGTTTTAAATACAAAATTCATTATAACGCCGTCTGTAGCCAGACTAATCGCCGAAGCCTGGAAAATTTATTGGCTGAGATTTGCCAAGATAAAATTATTGTGGCCGGCGAGGTAGTCGAAAATTTGGACATTATCAAATCGGCGGATGTTGCTTTAACGATCGAGGCGGCAATGGATGACGTAAAAGAAGTTTTTGGCTCTGAGATGGCCTCGTAATATTATGAAAGGAAAGCTATTGTTAATTATTCTCGACGGCTGGGGCATTGGTAAGTCCAACGAAAGCAACGCGATTTATTTGGCTAAGACTCCTTTCTATGATTCTTTGTGGGAGCAGTATCCGCACAGCATACTTGCCGCGAGTGGCCGTGCAGTGGGTTTACTCGCAGGGCAGATTGGATCCAGCGAGGTTGGACATCTGCATATCGGCGCCGGGCGGATGGTTACTCAAGAGCTCGCAAAGATTCGGCACGCTATCGACAGCGGAGATTTTTATAAAAATGAATTTTTTTTAAAGATTTGCGAGATCGCCAAACGTAACCGCGGAAGTCTGCATTTAGCCGGGCTGTTAAGTGACGGCGGGGTGCACTCGCACGGTGATCAATTATGGGCGCTTTTGATGCTGGCTAAACGCCATGGACTTAGCCGGATTTTTGTCCATGCTTTTTTGGACGGCCGTGATTGCCCGCCAAACGCCGCTTTGGAATATGTTAGTTTTTTCCAAGCGAAAATGAAGCGGTGGATAGTTGGTCGGATTGCGAGTTTATGCGGCCGCTATTTTGCAATGGATCGGGATGCGAATTGGGAGTTAATTGATCGGGTCGCGGATTTGCTGATTTTGGGGCATGGCAGTGCTTATGCTAGTATCAAGGTTGCGTTAGAGGCAAGCTATCGTCAGGGGATTTGCGATGAGTATGTTGAACCGGTGCTTCTTGAGCCAGACGGTATCATCAAAAGTGGTGATGCCGTTATTTTTTGCAATTTTCGAGCTGATCGGATGCGCGAATTATTAACGCGGGTCAAAAATCGCCTGGCGAATTTGTCAATTTTGACGATGACGCCATACGGCGTGGAATTTTCAGCAATCGAGAGCGCTTTTTCTCAAGATTTGCCCAGCGATCATTTATCGGCGGTGTTAGCTGGCGCGCAAGTGCCGGAATTGAAAGTGGCGGAATCGCAGAAATACGCGCACGTAACTTATTTTTTTAACAGTGGAGTGGAGGCGCCCTATCCCGGGGAAGCGCGGATTATGATCCCATCGCTAAAAGTGCCGAGTTATGATTTGGCGCCGGAAATGTCAGCGCCTCAAATTACAGAAACAGTTTTAACGAATCTGGGGAGTTATCCGGTTATTATCGTTAATTACGCCAACGGCGATATGGTCGGCCACAGCGGAAAAATGGGCCCGGCTATTCAGGCGGCTGAGTGCATTGACCGGCAGTTGTCTCGTCTGGTTCCGGCAGCTCTGGCCTCGGGGTACCGGATTATTGTGACTGCTGATCACGGCAATCTTGAGCAGATGGTTGACGAACAAACCGGTTTACCGCACACTGCCCATACGACTAATCCGGTCCCACTTATTTTAATTGGCGAAAAATTTGTCAGTCTTAAATCAACGGGCGCTCTCTATAATATCGCCCCAACTATTTTGGAGCTTTTGGACATTGATAAACCGAGTGCGATGGTAAGTTCTTTGCTTAGGTGATCATTTTACTGTGAATCAAATAACAAAAACGCCAGCGACAAGCTGACGTTTTTTTAACCGGTATGATTAATTCCTTTAAAAAGTTATTTCCAAGATTTTATTGCCGTCAAGCAAGTATATTTTTGAGTTGGCTTCATCAACCGCGAAGTCTTGAATGGCCGTAAAATCTTCGGCTGTGAGTTGGTTAACTATTTTGCCGTTTTTATCCAACAAAATTATGCGCTGGGAGCCGGCATCAAGAAGATATAGGTTTTTTAAATCGAGATCAGTGTATAAACGCGTCGGTTTAACTAATGGAGGTGTTACGCTGTAAGCAAAGTCTTCTTTAACGCCTTTAAATAATTTGATGATTTCTCCGGTGTCTTTTAGAATCCAGACGGTTCCGTCAATCGCCATATCGGCTGCCCCGGAGAGATTAACTTGAGTCGGATCTTTTACCCAAGAAACTTCCTGCATAAAACCAGTCAATGAATTAGTGTATTTAAGGAGCGTCGCGGAGGCGGAGATGACGTACAATTTGTTTTGATAAATGTCGCCGGTAATCGGCGCGCCGGTCCAGCCGCGAATCCATTCCAGCGGTAAAATTTTATTACTCGTTAAATCCACTTGCGCTAAACCGTCCAAAGAGTGATAAGCGATTAAGTTGTTACTGCTGGAATCGATAAAACTTGCCAAATTGCCGATGCCTTGAGAGGCGGTTTTCAGTTTTTTCGCGCTTTCTTTAGTCGCGGGATTAATTTGATAGATACTGCCGTCCGTAGAGTTTAAAATATAGAGATTGCCGCCGACAAGAATCAGCTGGGTCGGCGAAAGGCCAACCAGATCAGCGACCAGTTGGGGAGTCGCTAATTTGATCCCCTGTGAAATCAATAATTGAGTGGCCACCTTTTTTTTCAGCATGGTTTTTTGATTAACTTGATCTGGCGTCGTGGCCGGCAAGGTTTCGGTAAGTTGAGCGGCCGCCGTTAACGCGACGCCAGCTTCTGCTTTTTTATCAATCAGCAATAAATTTTGGGCCTCAATAAATTTTGCCTGAACGTTGTTTAAGATAGTTTGAAACTGATTTTCTATTGGCGCGGGTTCTGGCGTTGGCGCGGGTTCGACCGGCTCGGGTTTTGGCCAATAAACCTTGACGATCACCCCTGCGGCCACGATGATGATTGACAAACCTAATACTAAGGCGACCCGGCGGGCGACTTTTGACCCAGTGCCTGGCGGCTGTTTTGGTTTTTTAGTTTTTATTGAGGTAATCATAGAATTTTCATTTTCACAATTTTCGTTGGATTCTTCTTCGTCGGCTGGCGCTGAGGCCATTTCTTTTTTGTCCACAAAAATTGACTCCGCCAGGGTGGTCGGTTCGTCCTTGATAATTGCGGTATCGTTGTCGGCGCTACCCAGAGGACGGGTGGCGATATCGTCAGATTTTATGGTTGGCGTCGTTTGGGCCGGTTCGACAGTTTTTTCTTCTTTGTCGCGTTTAATAAGTAAACAGCCGAAACTTTTGTCACGCGGTCCCTTTTTTAGTATTTCTTCGATTTGCGACATCGCGGCGGTTGTGGAATTTTCGATCGCTAATTTTCGAAGTTTGTCTTGCGCGATATAGTCTAAAATATTTTCGGTTAAAAAAATAATCGCGGCTTTGTCCGGAATATTGCCGCTGTAAATATTAGCGAAGATTTTTACCGGGTTTACTTCTTCTTCTCCACAGCCCTCGATAATATTAGTAATTTCTTTTCCGGACGTCAAAAAAGCGTTAATTTTTCCAATTTTACTGAAATGAACGTCTTGCTTGCATAAGGCGATAATTATAGTATTTGAGCTCTTTAGCCATTTTTTACTGGTTTGCTTGATGGTTTCGCTTAAGGAAAAATTCACTTTTTGCAAAGCATCCTCAAGCGCTTTTTCGCTATCGCGGGCGATAGAATTAAAATAATGCGTGTTGGTTTCGTCAATTATTTGTTTGACAATTTTTTTGTTTTGTTCGTCGGCATCTTTGATTTCGGAAATGATTAGCAATTGGCCTAAGTAATCATTCGTCGGTGAAAGAAAGATTTGGAGATTACCGTTCGTTTGATTTGGATTGAGGACTAATTTAGCTAAATAATTTTTCATATGGTAAAAAAATACTAAACGCATCTCCATTATAACGAATTTGTGAACTGATTACAAGACGCAAAAAAGATTGACATTGGGAATTGTTTATAATACTATAAATATGCAATATGCTTGAACAAATTTTTGGTTCTAAAACTCGAGTGCAGATTTTTACTTTATTTATTCGTAATCCTGATAAGAGTTTTTATGTCCGCGAAATTGCGCGTATAACTGGGCAGTATATCAACGCTATTCGTCGCGAATTGGGCAATTTAGAACGATTTGGTTTTTTGCGGGCAAAGTCGCAGTTTAAAAAGAAGTATTACGGCATTGATCAATCCTTCTTTTTATTGGAGGAGATCAAACGATTATTTTTAAAATCCAAAGTATTTTTAGAAAATGATTTAACGACGGCGCTTAAACAAGTCGGCGACGTCAAGTTGTTAGTTTTTACCGGACAATTTACCGGCGCACCGACGAGAGTTGATCTGTTAATCGTCGGCGACAAAGTAAAAGTGCCGGAATTGCGAAAAATTTTAGAAAATTTTAGTACCAGCGCCGGGCAGGATATTAAGTATACTTTGTTTGACAGTTCCGAATACCATTACCGACAGGAAATTGCAGATCATTTTTTGGAAGAAATTTTTTCCAATAAGAACATCATTCTACTCGATAAAATCAATATCAGTTAATTTGGAAAAAGTATGGTAGCGGGGGTGGGATTCCCAGCCAGAGGCTGGTCAGCCTTTGGCTGAGAACCCTGCGTCGTTGCGCGAGACAAAGTTGTTAATTGCTGTTTGGAAAAAGTATGGTAGCGGGGGTGGGATTCGAACCCACGACCTCGTGGTTATGAGCCACGCGAGCTGCCGCTGCTCCACCCCGCGAAAAAAATTTTTTAACACCGAGTTGCGTATTAAATTATGTTCCTAGTGAATTTCGGCGTTAAGCAAACTTAATTATTACACAATATTACTATGGCTGTCAAGAAAAGGGTCCAATTTTTTGAGGACTCGTCAAAACTTAAAAACACCGTTACGTCGGCGCTCAAATATTACGAACTGCCGGGCGAGATTAATCTAAAAGTATTGGAAAATTGGATCGGCGAAACTGCAACGCCGCTGGTGTTTATTGGCCGAGTTTTTGAACAGGCGCGTCTAGAATCGGAACTGGAAGCGGAAAAACTATTAGATATTTTAACGCGACTTTGGAATATAACGCCGCGCCCGGAACTGGGCGGTATGTCTCCTTTTGAGAAGCAGAATTCTCCAAAACTATAAATATGTCTACGAGTGCAGAGCATGAATCATTAACGGTTAGTAAACCTAATTTTGATTTTGAGAAAAAAAGCCAGACGCGATATCATTTGACAAAAAAATCCTGTCTGCCAAATCGCATCTTGATTAAAAGCTCGCCTTTTATTATCACCGCCGGCGACCAGGGGCAAGTTGATGTGCTGGAGAATAAATCAATCTATATAGAAGAAACGGAAATAAGGGCTGTTTTTCCAAGCAACGAAAAAGTAGTCGATGAATCGAAAGTTGATTTGATTTATGATGCCGGAGCGCGGGGCGGATTGGTGCTAACGCCGGGTTTTATTAATGCGCACGACCATGTCCCGATGTATTTGATGCGTTCGGCGATGATTTTGGATTATGCGCAGGATTTGGATAGATTAGTGTCAAAAATGCCTCTTTGGCAAAAATACATTTCCGGTTCGGCGGCTTTTATCTCGGCGCTGGGGGATTTGACGGAACAGCAACGTGCCGGCATCACCACCACCTTAAATCACAATGCTTTATTTACGGAAATAGACGAAGCCGCCGAGTTGTGCGGCCAACGAATGATTAACTGTGTTAGCGCTGTATCCAATTCCCGGCCCGGGACAACCCTGGAAAGCTGTAAACAGTATCTGCGCGCGTCAAAAAGGCCATTGTCGAGCGGCGGGGTTGCTTTGCATTATTTGTTTAAAGTCGACCGTAATTTACTTACCGCTATTCGCGACCTTCAGGAGCATCATCAGATGCTGGTGACGATGCATTTTGCCGAAAGCGACGGTACGGCGCGCGAATGCGTTAAGCGTTTTGGGATGCGCGAGACAAAATTATTGGAAGAGCACGGTCTGCTTAATCCGCTTACTTTGTTGTCCCATGTTTTGCACGTTACGGAACAGGAGATCGCGAAATTAGTGGATACTAAAGTTGGCATCGTTCATTTACCCACGTCCAACGTGATTCATAAAAGCGGCATCTTTAATTATCCGGCCTTTGCCTCTTTCGGCGGAAGCGAGCGGGTGGCGCTGGGCACGGACAGCGTGGTTTCTAAAAGCCGTTTAGATTTGCTGTCAGAAGCGTTCCAAACTCGGATTACGCATCTTCCGGGCTATACGGTTTATTACGAGGATTTATTTAAAATGATTACCATTAACGGAGCACGCGTTCTAAATCAACCTAATTTAGGGCGGATTGCGCCGGGGTTTAAGGCGGATATTGCTTTTTGGAAACTGAAAGATCGCGGCTTTTTGCCTTTTGACGAAGATGATCCCAAAACTTTAATCGGTAATATAATTTCCCATGGCGGCCGGAACATACGTGATTTAATGGTCGGCGGCAAGTTTATTATTTCCAACCGAATGCATAATTTAGTTAATGAAAGCATGCTTTTGCCGGAGATTCAGCGCCGGCATATGGAGGTGCGTAAATTGGTGGAGCGAGATAAAATTAAGCTTGAGGAAGAACAAAAATAATCGAGGTATCAATAGATGATAAATTCTGATTCATTTCCGATTTTAACAATTCTGTCGGTAATCATAGTGCTGGCATTTTTAGCGTTCGGAGTATTGGCCTTTATTTTTTGGCTGTTGATGCTGATTGATTGCGCTAAGCGAAATTTTGGAGAAAATCAGGAAAGTGAAAAAATTGTTTGGATTTTGATCGTAATTTTTACCAATTGGCTCGGCGCTATCTTATATTATTTTATTATAAAACGACCATCAAAAATAATGTTCAAACAGGCGCAAGAGCAAGTTGATTTAAAGAACTGACAAACTAATTTTAAATTCTAAATTTTAAATCAATTTTAAAATTCGAAATTATAATTTTAAAACTCTCTCAGCAATATCTTTTGCCCCGTTCTTTTTTAAAATTTAACATTCAAATTTCATTTAAAATTTAAAACTTAAAATTTTTTATATGGATCAAAATGATCAAAATAGCGGAGTTTTGAACGCTGACCCGGCCCGTATTATTCCGCCAATGGTTGACCCGGTCGAAAAGAAAATTGAGGGATCAATATCTAAAGACCAAAGCTGGCGGACGATCATCAGTATTTTAGTATTGATTTTTTTATTTCCCGTCGGATTGTTGGTTATGTGGCTAGTCGCCCGTTGGCGCGGTTTTGTAAAATGGCTGGTAACCGCGGTTATCATCATTCCGGTCGCCTTAGGAATCTATTGGCTTATTCGCGCCGGCTATCGCTTTTGGCCGTAAAAAAAGTAATACGAGGATTGACTGTTTTAAAAGATTGGCAGGTGATATAGTATATGCTATAATACTTGTGGATAACTTAAACATAAATAATCAAAGGACGACACATTTAATATCTAATAAATGTGCCTGAAAGGAGGATATTTGCGGTTTATCTAAGAGTTATTTGCTCTGGATAAATGCAAGTCTTGCCCACCAATCTCTTATGAATAAAGACCTTGCGCAAAAAGACATTGATTATGCTGCGCTTATTTTGCGTTTAACGCTGGGGACATTTTTTATTGTCGCCGGTATGGCGCAACTTCTAGAAATTAGCGGTTTCGCTCAAACGGTGAGCGGTTTTGCCATTGTTCCCGGCGATGCAGCGGCGGCGCAGGGTTTGGCGGCTACATTGCAGAGAGCCTTAATCCCTTGGGTAGAAATTATTGTTGGTTTAATGTTATTTTTCGGTCTTGCGACCTCGGTCGTAGCGGTGGTAGTGGCGTTCTTGGCTTTTGTTTTTGCCGCATCACGAAGTTTTGTTGATGGCGGTTCAATTGCCAAAGAAATTCTTTTCGTCGCCGTCGGTTTAGCTTTAATGTTGATGGGCGGTGGCAGAATGAGCGTGGATGGACACTTGCGCGATCGAATTAATAAAAAATAAACTGAACTAAGGCAGTTATTTAGGGTTTAAGCAGTAGCCAGGCAAGTTTTGCGTGGCTTTCTGTTTTTCGATACTACATGGAAACTTTAAAGGACAGGCAAAAAACCATTCAAAATCCGGTAGCGATAAATTTGTTGAATTTGATGATGCTTAAAAAGTCAAATTTGGCATTATCCCTTGATGTAACTGATCCGACCGCTTTTTTTAAAATTATTGAACGGGTTGGCAGTGAAATTGTTCTTTTAAAAACTCATGTTGACATCATCGATCAGTTTGATGCGGGTTTTTTAAAGCGGCTTTTAATGCTTAAGGAAAAATTTAATTTTTTAATTTTTGAAGACCGAAAATTTGCCGACATTGGCCATACGGTTAAATTGCAATACACTGCGGGATTGTATAAAATAATTGACTGGGCGGATTTGGTAAACGCCCATCTTTTTCCCGGGCCCATGATTATCGAAGGATTGCGGGAAGCATGGCGGGAACAGCCCGAATTAGCGCGCGGCTTGGTTTTGATACCGCAGATGACCAGCCGCGATAATTTATTTAATAGTTTAATCGCGGCTCGGGCCGTCGAATGGGCGCGGAGATACTCTGATTTTGTAATTGGTTTTATAGGCGCGGCAAAAGCGCCGCTTGATTCGATCGCTCAGCAAGCCATGGTTGCTAATGAACTAAACACCAAAGACGGACGCCGTCATTTTTGGACTATTTTAAAAGAGCGCTTAGCAAATTGGCCGGCTAAGCCCGAAGCAGACGCGCAGGCAATTCAGGCAGAATATCAAGAACTGATGAAAGGAATGGAAAGTGACGGAAAATCCGCCGTATCAAAAATTGATCAGTCTCATAATAAAGAAATTGATACGCTGGAAAAACTGCGCTCAGCAACCTGGCCGGAATTTTTAATAATGACCCCAGGAGTGCAATTGCTAGAGGGCGGGGACACTTTAGGCCAGACTTACGTTACTCCGGAAACGGCGGTTGAACAAGGTGCAGATATCATTATCGTCGGGCGCGGAATTTACGAAGCCGAGGAACCGGGAAAAGTGGCGGCCCAGTATCGCGAAGCCGGCTGGCAGGCGCTCGTGGAGAGGGATCAATAAATTTTTACTGGTTACCTATGAACATCGAAAGAAGTCAAAAAAATTTTGAGATTAAAGAGAGTGAGTCAAAAGATCGTTCGATTTTAGAGGGTCTGTACCGAGATGATCCTTTGATTCGTGATTATCTTCGTATTCTTTATACTTGTAATAAGATATTGGCCGAACGTGAGGATATTGGGACGGCAATCAGCTTCGATTCTGAGGCTGCATCATTATATGAATTTGCCGGCTGGCCTTTAAGGGATTTGTGGGAACTTGCTGATGAGTGTCGAAGATCATTGGAGATTAAATCGAAGAAACACAACATTTTTTTGGATTTAGCTACTAATGAGACTGAAAAAGAAATTATGGCTGTTGCCCGGCAATTGATCGCCGCTGGTGAGGCCGTCGAACTGACCGAAGAAGAATTTAAAGAAATTGCAGATAAAAAATATGCTTTTGGTAGATCGTAGAATTATTTGATAACTAATTTTGACGAATATAAAAAAACAGACTGCATGAGAATTGTCATTCCGAGCGTAGCGAAGCGAAGTCGAGGAATCTCTTTGCCGAATTCAAGGGATCCCTCGACTTCGCTCAGGATGACAAATTGGTGTTTTTTGCTCATTCTCAAACAGTCTGTTTTTTTGTATTTTACACTTCCCCCCACGCCCGGACTTCCAGGTCATCAAGTTTATATTTTGCGATCGCCTGGACAAACAAGCGGGCAGTTTGGATATCAGTTAAGATCGGCACGTTCAAGTCAACGGCGGTGCGGCGTAATTGATAATCATCATCAACTTCGAATGAGTCGGTTTTTACCGGCTTATGGTAATCAAAATCATTAATCGCGATCACCAAATCAATTTTTTTGCTCAGCAAATATGTTTTGATGTTAGGCTCAAGCGGGGCTTCGTGTAATTTATGGAGCCTGGTCGCGTTAATTTTATTGTCCGATAAATACGTAGCAGTATGATGGGTGGCGTAGATTTTAAAACCGTGCTGGCTTAAAATTTTGGCGGTGCTTAAAAATTTTGCTTTATTAAGATCGCCGCCGAGAGAAAGCAGTACCCCTTTTTTCGGCAGATTAAAACCAGTGGCCAGAATGGAAGTTAAATACGCTGATTCCAAATCCGGACCGATGGCGCCAACTTCCCCGGTGGACGCCATCTCCACCCGCAAGAGCGGATCCGCGCCTTTAATGCGCGAAAATGAAAACTGCGGCGCTTTAACGCCGACGTGCGGAATGTCGGTTAAATTTATTTGATTGCCAGAGGCAAAATGAGGGAATTTTTCTTCGCGAGTCCAGCCTTTTTCGGCGAGTATTGCTTGTGTTGCAATCTCGACTAAGTTAGCGCCGATTACTTTGGAAACGAAGGGGAAACTACGGGAAGCGCGCAAGTTACATTCAATTACTTTGATGTCGTTGTTTTTGGCTAAAAACTGAATGTTAAACGGCCCGGTGATGGCCAGTTTTTTGGCGATCAAACGGCTGATTATTTTTATGCGGCGCATTGTTTCGATATACAGTTTTTGGGGTGGGCAGACAATCGTGGCGTCACCGGAATGGATGCCGGCATTTTCTACGTGTTCGCTGATAATATCGGCGATTACGTCGCCCTTTAGCGCCACGGCATCAAGTTCGATTTCTTTAGCGCCGGTAATAAATTTATTCATCACCACCGGGTGTTCCGGAGAAATAAAAGTCGCTTCTTCCAGATAATGCTTTAAATCATCGTTGTTGAAAGCGATATTCATGGCGGCGCCGCTTAAGACGTAAGAGGGACGGATTAAAACCGGATAGCCAACTAGCCCGGCGAATTCGCGAGCTTCGGCAATGCTGGTGAGCTCTTTCCAGTCCGGCTGATCAATTCCGAG